>CAVEFC010000023.1:0-23882 GCA_963614875.1 uncultured Eubacteriales bacterium
ACGAAGGCTTTTCCGCCTTCGTCTTTTTGGTCGGAGTGAGAGGATTTGAACCTCCGGCCTCTTGGTCCCGAACCAAGCACTCTACCAAACTGAGCCACACCCCGATAAATATTTTGTTTTTTCTGCGCCGATATATTTCAGCGCGCAGAATATTATATCGCAATATCCCGATTTTGTCAATATCGTATTGCAAAAAACTTTTTTGTTTTCAATAATTGATTGAAGCCTTATATTTTATATGTTATAATATCGTCACAACGATGTTTTTCAAAGAGGCAATATGCGAAAAATAAAGGATTTTATAATATCTCACCGCGACCTGATGCTATTTATCTGCATAGTATTTATGATTTTTCTGCGGTTTGTTTTCTGCGGATTTTCATATGCTTATCAGGGCGATGATTATATACAATATCATAATTATCCGTTGTCGCAGAGTTATATCGGGCTGATAAAACAGGAAGGCTTATTTTCATCACGTCCGCTCGCAATAATTCTTGACCTTTATATATTTGCGCCGTTCTGGGACAATATGATTCTTGCCGTGCTGTTGATAAGCGTTCTTTACGGTGCTTCTGCCCTGCTGTTTTATAAAGTTTTCAGAAGATTTTTCGGCACAGGTGTATTTTTTGTTGTATTTTATTCGCTTTTGCCGCTGTGTTTTGAAGGAACGTATTGGATATCCGCATCGTCGCGCATAGTCAGCGGATTGTTTTTTACTACAGTTTCGCTTTTTGCGCTTGTAAAATATACGGACGGAAAAAGCGCAGCTTTTGCCGTATTGTTTGTAATTTTTCAGCTGCTTTCGTTTTCGGTATATGAGCAGATATTCATTCTATCGTTTCTTGTCTGCATAATTTTTGCCGTTATTTTCGCCCTGCAGAAAAACAAGCGCGCATATATTACGCTCGCTTCCCTTTCAAATGCCGCGATATATTTTGTTTTCACCTCGGTTTTCGGTTCGGACGGCGTACTTTCAAAAAGAATCGATATTGTTTCGCCGTTTACAAAATATTTCTGGAATACTCAGCTTGAATATGCTTTGGGGCAGATCGGTGCCGCTTTTATCAAGGGCGGAGCATTGACGCTTGTAAAAGGCTTTTATCGCGGAATAAAGCTGATATTTTCCGAAAAGAATTTTCTGTATCTTATCATAGCCGCGGCACTGTCTGTTGCGCTTTTGTTTTTGATAAAACGCTCGGAAAATATTCCCCGCAATATGACGATAACGCCCGTTTTCACGGCTCTTATCGCGCTGATACTTGCGATTGCGCCTGCCGCCGCATTTATTTTTATAGGGAACACATGGTTTTCGTTGCGCGGAACGGTTCCGAGTATGGTCGGCGCCGCATTGCTTTTTGACCTTATTTTAAGACTTATTGTAAAAAACAAAAAAACAATAAACGGCTGTATCACCGCCGTGTTTGCTTTGATTTTCATAATCGCGGGAGCCTCCGAAACGTATGATTATCATCAAAGCTACAAAAAGGATACTGCCGCAATCGCCGCACTTGCCGACCTTTCCGAAACCGCGGGCAACGTAAGAATAGGCATAATCAATCTCAATTCAACGCATCTGTCGGAGCAGAATTATTTTTATCACGAGCATATAACAGGCGTCACCGAAAGCGAATGGGCGCTCCGCGGCGCGATAATCGCAACAACCGGAAGCGAAATAAAGCCGTCAATAGTTCCGCTTGACGTCCTTAACTTCCCGTTTTATCATGGCTGGAACGAAAGCATAAAACGTATAGACGGCTTTGACCGCCTGTATTTCTGGGATGAAAAATCCGAAAAGCTTTATCCGCTTTATGCCGAAAAAACAAGCGACGACGGCGAAAATTTTACCTGTAAGCTGTATTTTCCGTCAGGCGAGCTTTGTGCTGTCGTCACGCACGAAAACGGCTACGGATACATAACACTTGCCGATAACTGAAAAATCCGCCTTGACGGCGGATTTTTTGTTATAAGCGATTATTTGAGCTTGTATCCGTATTTTTTCATCAGCCACACAAGCCCCTCGCCGAGAAGTCCGCAGCAGACTATCTCGCCGAGCCCCACGGTCAGAATAAACACATAAACCGTTGCTCCGCCGTAGACCTTTGCAAGCACGGGCGGCAAAATCAGCGTATTTGCGATTATCGGCGGCAACGGCGCAAGCCATTTGTGCTTTCGCAGAGCAAGCGTTCCAAGCGCGCCGATAAGCGTTGCAAGCGTTCCGAAAACCACGTCCCACACGGCAGCGCCCGTAAGCAGATTCGTAAGCAGACAGCCTGCCGCAAGTCCCGGTACGGCGGCGGGAATAAACGCCGGCAGAACCGTCAGCGCCTCCGAAAGCCTGAGCTGTACGACAGCCGTTCCCGAAAGTCCGAACGAATAAGCGACAAAGCTGAGTACCACATAAAGTGCAGCAATGACCGCGCCGTAGGTAATGTGGCGGATTTTTTGATTTTTCATAAACAATATCATCTCCGTAGTTTTGTTTTAGGTGAGGATGGTCACGAACTCACCGCGCATATATTAGCACAAACCGACGAAAATGTCAACACACATATTGACAAACACCCGACTGTGATATATTATTTATCCGTTATTATATTCCGGAGGAATAAAAATGAAAAGAATACTTACAATTCAGGATATTTCGTGCGTCGGGAAATGCTCTCTTACCGTAGCGCTTCCGATAATTTCCGCTATGGGCGTGGAAACCGCCGTTATGCCGACAGCCGTGCTTTCCACTCACACTCAGTTTGACGGATTCATGTTCAGAGATCTTACGGGCGATATGCTTCCCGTCGCAAAGCACTGGAAAAACGAAAATATAGATTTTGACGCAATTTATACAGGCTACCTCGGCTCTTTTGAGCAGCTCGACATAGTGGGAAAAATATTCGACGACTTCAAAGCTCCGAAAACAAAAATCATAATTGATCCCGTAATGGCTGACGGCGGAAAGCTTTATAAGGGCTTTACGGAGGAATTTGCTCGCAGTATGGCTTGCCTCTGCTCAAAAGCCGACGTTATCGTTCCCAATCTTACGGAAGCTTCGTTTATGCTCGGCACATCTTACGTCGGAGACGATTACGACGAAAAATATATAAAGGAAATGCTTGAAAAGCTTTGCGCACTCGGGGCAAAAACCGCCGTGCTTACGGGCGTTTCGCTGAATTCCGGCAAGCTCGGGGTAATGTCGCTCGATTCACAGTCCGGAGAATATTTCTACTATGAAAGAGAGCATCTTCCGGCAGCTTATCACGGAACGGGCGACATCTTCGCCTCGGCATTCACAGGCGCGCTCTCGCTCGGAAAATCAACTCCGGAGGCGCTCGAAATCGCAACCGATTATACGGTGGAATGTATTGCTCTTACTCTTGCCGACAAGGATCGCCGCACCTACGGCGTGAATTTTGAACAGGCTGTTCCCTACCTTGTTGAAAGAATAAAATAAAGCAATGAAAAAACGCACCTTTTCGGGTGCGTTTTTTATTGCGTTTTTTTACTTACACCATGTCGGAGTCAAATCACCAAGCAGTGCAAATTCCGTACCGTCCTTCACTGTCGGATGCCATTTCCATTCCGAAGAATTTTCTCCGTCAAGAATCAGAGTCTTGCCGTCGTCTTCTATAAAAAATGTGAAATAATATCCGCCGTCGTCCGTATTCATCGTAAGCTTTCCGTCCTTCGCGGTATAAGTTCCCGTTTCAGAATACACGCGGGACGCCGAAAACGTCATTGTATAGCTGCCGTCGTCCGTAAACATCAATCTCGCCAAGGGATAAAGGCTGTCATCCCTTTGATCCTGAAAGAGATATGAATATACCTTTTCGCGCTCCGGTGAGAGTTCAAGCTCCGTACCGTCATTCATTTCCGGAGACCATTCCCATTTTGAAGAGTTCTCTCCGTTAAAAATCAGCGTCTTACCGTCGTCTTTTATAGAAAACGTGTAATGCTTATCCGTGCCGTCATCCGTATTCAGCCTGAGCTTTCCGTTTTCCACGGTATAAGTTCCCATTGCGAAATTGCTGAGAAGCGGCGAAGGCGACAGTGTAAATCTGCCGTCGTTTACAAGTGTCAGAGTCGTTTGCTCAGTGAAGCTAGCGATGATGACGCTATCCTTGCGGCGATATGTCACAACGCCATTATCGGTTTTCGGCGGGAACACGGTCGTTTCCGCCTGTCTTCCGAAAATGAAGATGAGTGCACCCATGATCACACAAAGCGCAAGTGCGGCAAGCGCGATAAGCGTCAGAGCTTTGACGTTTATTTTGTTTTCTTCCATAACCGAAAACCTCCTCATGATAAATTTGGTATATTTATTGTATCATATAGTAATTTATTTGTCAAGATGATAAATTTTTTGTAAGGTTTGGGGAATTTTTTATGAACACGATTGAATTTATTTTCTTTTGGTGATAAAATAATTTCAGATCGCGGAATTTCCGCGGATAAATACAAAAACGGAGGATACTTTATTATGTCACAGAGATTTGTACTCAACGAAACATCTTATCACGGCAGCGGCGCTATCGCCAACATCGTGACGGAAGCAAAAGCAAGAGGCTTCAAGAAGGCTCTTGTCTGCTCCGACCCTTCCCTTGTAAAATTCGGCGTATCGCAGAAGGTAACCGACCTTCTTGATAAAGAAGGACTTGCATACGATATGTTCACCGAAATCAAGCCGAACCCCACGATTGAAAACGTTCAGGCAGGCGTTGCTGCCTTCAAAAAAGCCGGCGCCGATTATCTTATCGCGATAGGCGGCGGTTCTTCTATGGATACTGCAAAGGCTATCGGTATAATCGTAAACAACCCCGACTTTGCAGACGTCCGTTCGCTTGAAGGCGTTGCTCCCACAAAGAACAAAGCCGTTCCGATGATTGCCGTTCCCACAACGGCAGGCACAGCCGCAGAGGTTACGATAAACTACGTTATCACAGACGTTCAGAAAAATCGTAAAATGGTTTGCGTGGACGTTCACGATATTCCCGTGGTTGCAGTGGTCGATCCCGATATGATGTCCAGTATGCCCAAAGGTCTTACAGCCGCAACGGGTATGGACGCTCTCACTCACGCCATCGAGGGTTATATAACAAAGGGCGCTTGGGAGCTTTCCGATATGTTCCACCTCAAAGCAATCGAAATCATTTCACGTTCTCTTCGCGGTGCGGTTGCAAACACTCCCGAAGGCAGAACCGATATGGCTCTCGGTCAGTACGTTGCCGGAATGGGCTTCTCAAACGTAGGTCTCGGAATAGTTCACTCTATGGCTCATCCGCTCGGCGCGCTTTATGATACTCCTCACGGCGTTGCAAACGCTATAATTCTTCCCACGGTTATGGAATACAACGCTCCCTGCACGGGCGACAAGTATAAATACATCGCTCAGGCTATGGGCGTAAAGGGCACCGAAAATATGACTCAGGACGAATACCGCAAAGCCGCCGTCGATGCCGTAAAGCAGCTTTCAAAGGATGTGGGCATCCCCGCAGATCTGAAAGAAATCGTTAAACCCGAAGACGTTCAGTTCCTCGCTGAATCCGCTTATGCCGACGCCTGCCGTCCCGGCAACCCCAGAGATACAAGCGTTGAAGAAATCAAAGCGCTTTACCTCTCACTTATGTAATAAAAATCGGGCGGGCGGCGAAAGCCGCCCGCAAAAACTTTTGATCAAGGAGAATAAATTTCTATGGCAGTTATCACAATAATCGGCTCGGGAATGATGGGCTCGGCGCTTGCGTTTCCCGCAAGAGAAAACGGAAACGAGGTCCGTCTTGTAGGTACGCATCTTGACAGAGATATCATTGACGCATGCAGAAAAACAAACCGTCATCCCAAATTTGAAAAGGATTTCCCCGCCGGCGTAAAATATTATCAGTTTGAAGAAGTAAAGGATGCCCTTGTCGGCGCGGATATCGTTATCGGCGGCGTAAGCAGCTTCGGCGTCGATTGGTTTGCCGAAAAGGTGCTTCCCGTTCTTCCCGAAAACATAATCGTGCTTACCGTCACCAAAGGACTTATCGATATGCCCGACGGCAAGCTTATGACGTATCCTGAATTCTGGCAGAAAAAGCTTGACGAAATCGGCAAAAAGGTTTCGCTCTGCGCTGTCGGCGGCCCCTGCACAAGCTATGAGCTTGTCGCCCACGATCAGACCGAGGTTTCGTTCTGCGGCAAGGACACATCGGCGCTTGCCACTCTCAAAAAGGTTATGACAACAGAATATTATCACATCAGCACAACAACGGACGTTGTCGGCATCGAAAGCGCGGTTGCGCTTAAAAACGGCTACGCGCTCGGAATCGCGCTTACGATAGGTCTCAATCAGAAAGCCTTCGGCATTGACAGCGTTCTGCATTTCAATTCGCAGGCAGCCGTGTTCGGTCAGAGTATGAAGGAAATGTACAGACTTCTGCAATTCCAGAATGCGCTTACGCTCAACAACCTTGGCGTCGGCATAGGCGATCTTTACGTCACCGTTTACGGCGGCAGAACAAGACTTGTCGGAATACTCCTCGGCAGAGGTCTTGATATAGACGAGGCTCAGAATGAGCTTGCCGGCGTAACGCTTGAATCGCTTGTCGTTGCCAAGCGCGTCGCAAGAGCAGTAAAGATCAGCGCCGGAAAAGGCGTGCTTGATCTTAAAGACTTCCCGCTTCTTATGCATATAGACGAAATCCTTACGGAAAAGAAACCCGTAAATATCCCTTGGGAAACCTTCACCTACAGCGAAAGCTGAAAGCCGATATATAAAAAACGGAAGCGCAAAAACGCTTCCGTCTTTTGTTATTGTAAATTGTATTTTTCTTTTACAAAGCCTATCTGCTTTTCAACGGACGAAGGCGATGTTCCGCCCTCGGATATACGCCTTTCCACGCACGCGGAAAGCTCTATATCGCCGTAGACGTCTTCTTCAAAAAGCTCGCTGTGTTTTTTGTATTCCGAAAGCGGAAACGTTTCGAGAACACAGCCTTTTTCGATACATTCGGAAACTATCTTCCCCGATATTTTATATGCCGAACGGAACGGCATACCCTTTCTGACAAGATAATCGGCAAGGTCTGTTGCGTTTATAAAACCCTTTGCCGCCGCGTTTTTCATATTGTCGCGTTTGAAGGTACAGCCGGAAAGCATAGCCGTCATAAGAGAAACGCAAGCCTTTACGGTATCAACCGTATCGAAAAGTCCTTCCTTGTCCTCCTGCATATCCTTGTTGTATGCAAGCGGAAGTCCCTTCATAACGGTCAGCATCGACATAAGCGAGCCGTAAACTCTGCCGGTTTTTCCGCGCACAAGCTCCGCCATATCGGGATTTTTCTTCTGCGGCATAATCGACGAACCGGTTGTATACGCGTCTGCAATCTCAACAAAGCCGAACTCCCAGCCCGACCACAGCACAAGCTCTTCGGAAAGGCGGGAAAGATGCATCATAAGCGTTGCCGCGCACGAAAGAAATTCAATACAGAAATCCCTGTCGGAAACGCCGTCAAGACTGTTTTGGCAGATCCCGTCAAAGCCGAGAAGCTCCGCTTCAAAAACGCGGTCGGTATCATAAGTCGTTCCGGCAAGCGCGCACAAGCCGATAGGAGAGATGTTGATTCTTTTTCTGCAATCGGAAAAGCGGTCGATATCCCTGCAAAACATAAACGCATACGCCATAAGATGATGCCCGAGCGTCACCGGCTGCGCTCTTTGCATATGTGTGTACCCGGGCATTATCGTGCTTTTTTCCTGCAGGGCGCGATCGCAAAGAACGGACACAAGACCGCGGAGCAGTGCTTTTATTCCGTCGGTTTCGTCGCGCAGATACATTCTCGTATCAAGCGCGACCTGATCGTTGCGGCTTCTCGCGGTGTGAAGTCTTTTCCCTGCGTCGCCGATGCGAGCCGTCAGCTCCTGCTCCACGAACATATGAATATCCTCGCAGGAAAGATCGATTTCGAGTGCGCCGCTCTCGATATCCGAAAGAATTCCGCACAGACCTTCCGTTATTTTCTCTGCCTCTCCCTTTGAGATTATTCCCTTTGACGACAGCATTGCCGCGTGCGCTATACTGCCGGTTATATCCTGACGGAACATTCTTTTGTCAAAGCCTATCGAAGAATTGAAGCTGTCCGCGGCTTTGTCGGTTTTGGCGGAGGTTCTTCCCTCCCACATTTTTCCCATATTTTTCTCCATAGCAAAAGCGCCTGCAAATGCCTGCGCTTTTTTATTTTTTTATTTGCTGGTCTTTTCGTCGACAAGCGCCTGAACCTTTACGGGAAGTCCGAAAAGATTTATAAAGCCTTCGGCGTCCTTCTGATTGTAATCGCTTTCGCCGAACGTGGCTATTTCCTCGCTGTAAAGCGAATATTTGCTCCATACGCCCGCATTTATCATATTGCCCTTGTAAAGCTTGAGCTTTACCTTTCCCGTAACCTTTTCCTGAGTTTTGTCAACGAACGCCGAAAGCGCCTCGCGCAGCGGCGTAAACCACTGACCGTTGTAGACAAGCTCCGCAAAGGTTATTGAAAGCTTCTGCTTTTCGTGCATTGTCATCTTGTCAAGACAAATCTGTTCAAGCACGGAATGAGCCTTGTAAAGTATCGTGCCTCCCGGGGTTTCGTAAACTCCGCGGCATTTCATTCCGACAAGACGGTTTTCTACTATATCAAGAATTCCTATTCCGTTCTTTCCGCCTATTTCATTGAGCTTGAGAATTATGTTCTTTGCGCTCATTTTTTCGCCGTTCAGCGCCGTGGGAATTCCTTTCTCGAAATCAAGCTCTATATATGTCGGCTTATCGGGCGCGTCGATGGGAGAAACGCCCATTTCAAGAAATCCTTTTTTCTCGTACTGAGGCTCGTTTCCCGTATCCTCGAGATCAAGTCCCTCGTGCGACAGGTGCCAGAGGTTTTTGTCCTTTGAGTAGTTTGTTTCGCGGTTTATTTTGAGCGGAACGTTGTGCGCCTCGGCATAATCTATTTCTTCGTCACGCGACTTTATCGACCATTCGCGCCAGGGAGCGATTACCGGCATATTCGGCGCAAAGTGCTTTATTGCAAGCTCGAAACGAACCTGATCGTTTCCCTTTCCCGTACAGCCGTGACAAACGGCGTCCGCGCCTTCCTTTACGGCTATATCGACAAGCGCCTTTGCAATGCACGGACGCGCGTGCGAGGTTCCGAGCAGATATTCTTCGTAAACCGCGCCGGCTTTCATTGTAGGGATTATATAATTATCCACATAATCGTCCGTAAGGTCAAGAACGTAAAGCTTCGACGCGCCGGTTTTCAGCGCTTTTTCTTCAAGACCGTCAAGCTCCTCTGCCTGACCAACGTTTCCGGAAACCGCAATAACCTCGCAGTTGTTGTAGTTTTCTTTGAGCCACGGAATAATTATGGAAGTATCAAGACCGCCCGAATACGCCAGAACAACTTTTTTTATATCTTCTTTTTTCATTTTCAACATCTCCGAAATCAATTTTGAATTTTTATGCACAAATCATATCACAGTTTTGGATATTTGTCAACAGTTTTTGCATATTTATTCTCAAATTAAAGATTTTCAGCAATTTTATTCACAGAAAATGCATTTTTGCATGCGGGTTTGATACAATTTGCCTTTGCCTTCAGAAAAATATTTCATTTCCTCAAAGATTTTTTATAAATTTGCAAAAAAATATTTGACTTTTGGATTTTTTATGATACAATGAATTGACAAATAAAAAAGACGGCTGTATGCCGTCGGAACGGAGAATCTAACTATGCCTTATGTAATTGATCCCGAAAAGTGCATCGGCTGCGGATCCTGCGCAGACAACTGCCCCGTAAGCTGCATTTCCGAGAAAGACGGAAAATATGTAATCAACGCCGATGAATGCGTTGACTGCGGAACTTGTGCCGGCGTTTGCCCTGTTGAAGCACCCGCGCAGAAGTAATCAGATCAAAGAGAAAAGACCGTTGCGGCTCAGCAGCGGTCTTTTTGCTTTTATATAACGTAATTGTCTGAGCCGTTCTCGCGCATAAGTCCGGAAAGCTTTATCCCGCCGAAATATTCGCGCGTCAGTCTGTAATATCCCTCCCACACGGGCAGGGTTCTGCATTCGGAGGCTCTTTGACATTCCTTCGCGCCTTTTTCAAGGCAGGCGACGGGAGCAAGATCTCCCTCCGTAAGACTAAGTATTTCAAGGACGGTATATTCGTCGGGATCGCGGACAAGCCTGTAGCCTCCGCCCTTGCCGTGAGCGCCCTCGACAAGTCCGCCCTCCGTCAGCGACGGCATTATTCTTTCCATATATTTTATCGAAAGCTCCTGCCGCTCGGCTATTTCCTTCATTGTGATATATCCGCTTCCGCGATGTTCCGCAAGATCGACCATAACTCTAAGCGCGTATCTTCCCCGTGTCGATATCATAACCGTAAAAATTCCACTTCCTTATAGCTTATTTTGTGTTGGCGATAACTCCGCCGCCGAGAACAAGATCTCCGTCATAAAGCACTGCCGCCTGACCGGGAGTTATTGCGGGCTGCGGCTCGTCAAAGCGAAGAAAAACCGCTTTTTCTCCCACGGGAGTCACCGTCGCCCACTTCTCCGGCTGACGATAACGCACTTTGACCTTACATCTTATCTCCCCGTCCGGTGCCTCTCCCGATATCCAGTTGAAATCCGAAACGGACGCCGTATCGGAAAAAAGCTCGTCATACGTTCCGAGAACGACCGTATTGCTTTCGGGACAGATACGGCAGACGTATCTTTTTCCGGGAAGCTGTATTCCGAGCTCCTTGTGCTGTCCCACGGTATAATGAATTATTCCGCCGTGCGTTCCGAGAACGTTTCCGCCTGTGTCGGTGAAATTGCCGGAAAGCGACTTTTTGCCGCTGTGAAGCTCGACGATTTTTGCATAATCTCCGTTCGGGACAAAGCATATATCCTGACTGTCTGGCTTTGCGGCGTTGAGAAAGCCGCTTTCCTCCGCTATTCTGCGCGTTTCGCTCTTTTTAAGCTTTCCGAGCGGAAAAAGCGTGCGCGAAAGCTGACTTTGCGTCATTGAATAAAGCACATAGCTCTGATCCTTTGTCGGATCGACGGCTTTTTTCAGCACATATTTCCCGTTTTCGTATTCCGTCCGCGCGTAATGTCCCGTCGCTATGTATTCGCAGCCGAGTATATCCGCGCGGAAAAACAGCTTGTCGAATTTCATATATCTGTTGCAGTCTATGCAGGGATTCGGCGTTATTCCGTTCATATATGAGCTTACAAACTTATCTATTATCTTTTTTCTGAAATCGTCCGCGAAATTGAAAACGTAATGCTTCATTCCAAGCTTATACGCAACGCTCTGCGCGTCATAAACGTCGTCAAGCGAACAGCAGCTGTGTCCGCGTATGACATCGGCGTCAGAATTTTCGTAAAGCTTCATCGTACAGCCTATGCAGGTGTTTCCGCCGTCGCAAAGGAGCTTTGCCGCAACGGAAGAATCCACTCCGCCGCTCATTGCAACAAGTATTTTCATCTTTCACTTTGAAAATGCCGGAAGGCTTTGCCCTTGCGGCATTTTTATCAGTCCGCAAAAAGCGGCGTGGAAAGATATCTGTCGCCCGTGTCGGGGAAAAGAACGACTATATTTTTGCCTTCGTTTTCGGGACGCTTTGCAAGCTCGATCGCCGCGTGAAGTGCCGCACCTGAGGAAATTCCCACAAGCACGCCTTCCTTTTTGCCTATAATTTTGCCTGTTGAAAAAGCGTCCTCGTTTGAAACGGGAATTATCTCGTCATAAATTTTCGTATCAAGCACATCGGGAACGAAGCCTGCGCCTATTCCCTGTATTTTGTGCGCGCCGGCAACGCCCGTCGAAAGCACAGCAGATGTGGCGGGTTCGACCGCAACCACCTTTACGTCGGGATTTTTCGATTTAAGATATTTGCCCACGCCCGTTATCGTGCCGCCCGTGCCGACTCCGGCAACAAAAACATCGACCTTGCCATCCGTATCGGCATAGATTTCGGGGCCCGTATGCTCGAAGTGCGCTTTCGGGTTTGCCGGATTTACAAACTGACCGGGAACAAAGCTGTCCGGAATTTCCTTTGCAAGCTCGTCCGCTTTGGCAATCGCGCCCTTCATTCCCTTTGCGCCTTCCGTAAGAACAAGCTCCGCGCCGTAGGCTTTCATTATCTGTCTGCGCTCCACGGACATCGTTTCGGGCATAACTATTATAATTCTGTAACCTCTTGCCGCCGCAACCGACGCAAGACCTATACCCGTGTTTCCCGAAGTCGGCTCGATTATAACCGAGCCTTTTTTGAGAAGCCCCTTCTGCTCGGCGTCGTCTATCATCGCTTTCGCAACGCGATCCTTTACCGATCCCGCCGGATTGAAATATTCAAGCTTTGCAAGGAGCTTGGCTTTGAGTCCGAGCTCTTTTTCTATATGCGTGAGCTCGAGAAGCGGCGTTCCGCCTATGAGCTGATCGGCTGATGTGAACACTTTTGACATAATTTTTATCTCCTTTTCAATATCGCCTGTCGTTTTTGCCCCACTTGCTTGGTAGGTTGGTATTACAATAGCACCGCGCGACGTATTTGTCAATAGTTTTTGGCAAAAAAAATAAACTTTTTTATATACCCGCTCAATTTTCACAAATAATATTGAAAGTCGGCTGTATTATGTGCTATATTATAAGCAGTTTGGATGATGAGGTATATCTGCAATGAATCTTACACGAGAAAAAGCCCGGGACAGAAAGCCCGATATAAAAGAAGCGATTAAAAATATTTTCGGAAGTCGCGCCGAAAAGCTTACCGACGCAATAATGTCGCGCGGTCATATGCTCGGCGTTTGCGGACTTCCCTTTTACGCCCCGATATGTATGATGCTCGAAAACGACGCTCTGATATCGCAATATCTTTGCGGCTTTGAAAGCAACGACAATCTTTTTGTTTTTGACGCTAAAACCGCAACGCACTTCACTCCGGAGGGCGAGGCTTCCCTGCCGGACGAAATTTCCGGAAGGCTTATGGAAATCCGCAGGCTTGCGGAAAGCGCGGGCGGACTTCTCGGCAAAGGCGGCGAACATATAATAGATCTGAAAGCGCCGAAAATAAGCTGTCATTACGACATAAATCTGCTCATCGGAAACAGAACCGATTTCCCCGATCCTATGATGACCACGCCGAAAAGCGCGCTCGATTCGCTCGGCCGTGGTTCGTTCCGCGCAGGAGCGGCAAAGCAGGTGCTTGCAAGCAGATTCACGCTCAACCCCGAAGAAAACGGCGATCCGGCAAACCGTCAGTTTTATATATTTGAAAACGGCAGGCAGATTTTTTATTCCGCAAACGTGCATGAAAACGTAAAAGCCGCAGTCTGCCGTCATATGCGCAACCGCAGCGTAATAGAATACGAAACCGAATGCGGACTGAAAATAACGCGCACGATTTTTATTCTTCCGCAGGAAGAAGGTATGCCGGAAGCCGTCGAAGCGCAGATTATAAATATCGAAAATCTTTCCGGAAAAGAAAGAAAGCTGAAAATCGTCGCAAGCGGATGCTTCGGACTCTGCTCTCCCGAATCAACAATGAACGACATAATTTACGCAAGCGTAACGTGGGAGGGCGGAATAATAAAGGACGGCGATACTCCCGTTTTTGTCTGCCCATCGCCCAATCCGAAATATCTCGCTCCGCAAAAGCGGTTTGCAACACTTATCTCCGGCGGCGAATGCTTTGACGAATACTGCACAAGCTATTCCGAATTCATCGGAGCGGGATCGCTTGAGCATCCTCTCGGCGCGGCAACGCTTTCGTCCGCGCAGGCAAGAAAAATAGTTCCGTTCTTTGCTATGGGAAAAACCGTGACCGTAGGCTCCGGAAAAAGCGAGGAGCTTCTCTCTCTTGTCGGAATGATGACGGCGCGCGGCGGAGAAGACGAGCCGTTTATCGCCTCGCTCGGAAAGCTGCTTGAAAAATACAGGCGCTCGGGAGAAGCCGAAAAGGCGCTCGCCTCGCAGAACGCTTTCTTTGAAGCCTTCTGCTCGTATATAAAGCTTTCGTCGGGCGATGACCGCTTTGACGCATACGCCGGCGAAAATCTTCCGTTTCAGGTCTGCTATCAATCGTTTGTTTCGCGCTCGTTTGCGTGGACGCAGAAAGCCTTCCGCGAAATAGGCTTCCGCGAAATTCAGGATCTTGAAGCGGCGCTCTATTATTTCGTTGCTATGGGAAAAAGCAAGCTCGTGCGTGAAATGCTCACGGCGTGGGTCCGCAACGTATACGAAATGGGCTACGCAAATCATAACTTTTATGAAACGGGCAAAGAACCCGGCATATGCTCGGACGATCAGCTGTGGCTTTCGCAGGCGGTATACAGATACGTTATGCTTACGGGCGATACGGACTATCTTCTGAAAGAGGTCGAAATCGCCGAAGGCACGTCGCGCCGCACAGTGTTTGACACGCTCCTTAAAACCGTTGAATACAGCGGAAAAATATCCGTCGGAAAGCACGGTCTGCCGCTTATGGACAGGGGCGATTGGAACGACTGTCTGCGCCTCGATCTCGATTTTATCGACGGTCCCGAAAAGGAACGCAGGTACAAAGCTCAGCTGAAGGAAAAAGGTCAAAGCTACGGTGCGCCGTTTGAAAACGATCTTTCCGAAAGCGTAATGAACGCATTCCTTCTGAAAATAGCGTATGATGAAATCACAGAGCTTGCAAATATGCTCGGCAAAAGCGATATTGCCCTCTCGCTCGGAAAGGCTTCAGCCGCTCTTGCCGAAAGGATTCAGCGCCATTGCTGGAAAAACGGATTTTTCGTCCGTGCGATGACAGGCGGCAAAAGAGGCGCGGGATATCTCGGCTCGGCAGGCGACGGACTCAGCGCCGACGAAAGCATAGACGGAACATATTATCTCAACTCTTTTTCGTGGTCGGTTCTTTCCGGTACGGCAACGGAGGAGCAGATAAAATCAATGCTTGAAAAAGTAAACAAATATCTTCGCACGGGCGCGGGACTCAGGCTCTGCACACCCGCCGCGCTCGAAAAGCTGAAAGCCGGCAATTCCGCCGTAAATTATTTCCCCGGGGACAGAGAAAACGGAGGCGTCTTCAAGCACGCGAATATGATGGCTTCCGTCGCAATGCTGAAAGCGGCAAAAACGGTAAAGGACGAAAAGCTTGCCTCGGCGCTCGCTTCTCTTGCGTTTGAAACGCTGAATTTCATTCTTCCGTACAAGGCTATGGAAAATCCGTTTGTGCTTTGCGGAAATCCGCGCTTCTGCACGCAGTACAACAACAGCGAAACTCACGAAAACATAGGTCCGATGCTGTCCGGCACGGCAAGCTGGCTCGCGCTCACGCTTTTTGAGTTGCTCGGCATAGAATACACAAAAGAAGGCATTTCCCTGTCGCCCGTGATATTCCCCGAAAAAACCGAAATGAGCTACACCGTAAAAACGCAGCGCGCGACATTTGAAATAACCGTAAAAAAGCCGCTCGGCTTTGCAAGGGTCGGCAGCGATACCGTCTGCACGCTCGACGGAGCGCCGTCTGCTCTCACTTTCCCGCACGACCTTACGGGAAAACATAAAATAACGATTTCAATATAATACGGAAAGGATAAATTATGAAAAAAACAGTTTTACAGAATTATGCCCGTCTTATCGCAAGAAAGGGCGTAAACGTACAGAAAAATCAGGACGTTGTTATCCGCGCGGATCTCGATCAGCCGGAATTTGTAAAAATGGTGGCTGAAGAATGTTACAAAGCCGGTGCGCGTCTTGTAAGCGTCGATTGGTCGTATCAGCCCATGGCAAAGATAACATACCGCCATTGCAAAACGTCCGTACTTTCAAAGGTTGAGGAATGGTCGATCAAAAAGCTCGAACACCGCGCCGACACTCTTCCCGCTATGATATATCTTGAAAGTGAAGATCCGGACGGACTCAAAGGCATAAATCAGAAAAAGGTTGCCGAAGTTCAGCAAAAGCAATACCCTATAATAAAGCCTATCCGCGACAGAATGGAAAACAAATATCAGTGGTGCATAGCCGCTGTCCCGGGCGAAAAATGGGCAAAGAAGGTATTCCCCAATCTCCGCAAGAGCGCGGCTGTCGAAAAGCTGTGGGAAATGATACTCTACACGTCGCGCGCCGACGGAAGCGATCCCGTTGCCGCGTGGGACGAGCATAACGCCGATCTTTCCGCTCGCTGCAAATATCTGAACGGTATTCACGCAACGGAGCTTCGCTACCATTCGTCAAACGGAACGGATTTCAGAGTCGGACTCATTCCCGAAGCGGTATTTGCGGGCGGTGAGGAAGGCACGGTCGGCGGAACGCTTTACAATCCCAACATACCTTCCGAAGAGGTTTACACCTCGCCCATGAGAGGAAAAGCGGAAGGCACTGTCGTTGCGACAAGACCGCTTTCCTACAGAGGCGAGCTTATCGAAAACTTTTCCGTCACGTTCAAAGACGGCAAAGTCGCCGATGTAAAAGCCGAAAAAAACGAAGACCTTCTCCGCTCTATGATTTCAATGGACGAAGGCGCGTCGTACCTCGGCGAATGTGCGCTCGTTCCTTATGATTCGCCCATAAGAAATTCGGAAATTACATTCTTCAATACTCTGTTCGACGAAAATGCCTGCTGTCATCTTGCGCTCGGCGCGGGCTTTGAAAACTGCATCGAAGGCTTTGAAACAAAAACTCTTGAAGAATGTCATAAGTTCGGCGTAAACGATTCAATGATTCACGTTGACTTTATGATCGGCTCTCCCGACCTTTCCATCGACGCGGTCGATAAAGACGGCAGGCTCTACCCCATCTTCCGCAACGGAAACTGGGCGTTCTGAAAAAGCAAATTCTGAATATGAAAAAGCACCTTCCGGTGCTTTTTTCTTTTTCCGAAAAATTTTTTATCTTTTTTTCAAAAACCTCTTGACAAAATATGAACACATGAATATAATTGCATATGAACAGATGATAAAACATCGAAATGAACGGAGGATATCGTATGTCAGAAGAAACAAAGCTTCCCGTCGAGCCGGAATATCTTGCCGCGCGCGACGATATCGTTCAGCGCGTGCTGGACAGTCAGCCCGCGGACGAATATCTTTACGATCTTGCGGAGCTTTTCAAAGTATTCGGAGATTCCACAAGAATAAGAATTCTTTACGCGCTGTTTGAAAGCGAGCTCTGCGTCGGCGATATGGCACAGCTTCTCGGCATAAGTCAGTCGGCTGTAAGTCATCAGCTTAAAATACTCAAGGACGCAAAGCTTGTAAAATTCCGTCGTGAAGGCAAAATTATTTTCTATATGCTCGATGACGATCATGTAAGAACAATGCTCAGTATGGGTATGGAACACGTTGAAGAATAAAAAATAAGCAAAGGAAAATATTATGAAAGTATACGATATTGATGTCGATTGCGCGGCTTGCGCTCTCAAAATGGAAGAAGCGGCAAAGAACACGGACGGCGTAAAGGACGCTCAGATCAGCTTTATGACGCTCAAGCTCAAGGTTGATTTTGACGAAGGCGCAGATGAAAAAGCTACCATGAAACAGGTAAGAAAAAATTGCAAGAAGGTGGAAAGCGATTGCGAGATCTATCTCTGATCCGCTGTTGCAGCTGTTATGACAAAAAAACAAAAACGAACGCTTATAAGAATAATCGTTTCAACCGTTCTTCTGGCGGTCGCGATAATTCTTGACAAAACCCTTGAACTCAATAAATATCTTGCCGCGGCGATTTATCTTGTTCCCTATTTCGTTATAGGCTATGACATACTCAAAAAAGCCGTCCTCGGAATATTCCACGGGCAGATATTCGATGAAAACTTTCTTATGGCGGTTGCAACCGTCGGCGCGGTGGGACTCGGAGATTACAAAGAAGGCGTAGCTGTTATGCTTTTCTATCAGATCGGCGAGCTTTTCCAGAGCATAGCCGTCGGCAAGAGCAGAAAAAGCATATCGGCGCTTATGGATATCCGCCCCGATTATGCAAACATCGAAAAGGACGGAAAGCTTGTCCGCGTCGATCCCTCAGAAGTTGAAACGGGTACGGTAATCATCATAAATCCGGGCGAAAAGGTGCCGATAGACAGCATAATAGTGGACGGAAGCACCTCCCTCAACACAAGCGCACTGACGGGTGAAAGCCTTCCCCGCGACGCAAAAAGGGGCGACGAGATAATAAGCGGCTGTATCAATATGACGGGCGTTATCCGCGCAAAGACGACAAAAAGCTTCGGCGAATCAACGGCTTCGAAAATTCTTGACCTTGTTGAAAATTCAAGTATGAAAAAATCCCGTTCGGAAAACTTTATCACAAAGTTTGCCCACTATTATACGCCCCTCGTCTGCGGAGGAGCGCTTCTGCTTGCGGCACTGCCCCCGATAATAAACCTGATCGCCGGAAACCCGACGCAGTGGCAGTCGTGGCTGACAAGGGCGTTTACCTTCCTTGTTATAAGCTGTCCGTGTGCGCTCGTGATATCGATTCCCATGAGCTTTTTCAGCGGAATAGGCTGCGCGTCGAAAAACGGAATACTTGTAAAGGGTTCGAACTATCTTGAAGGACTTTCCAAAACAAAATACGCCGTTTTCGATAAAACCGGCACTCTTACAAAGGGCGTGTTTGAGGTTACGGGAATTTATCCCGAAAACGAAACCGACAAAAACGAGCTTCTCCGTCTTGCCGCGCTTGCGGAAAGCGCATCGAGCCATCCGATAAGCACAAGCATCAGAAACGCTTACGGCAAAACGATTTCACAAGGCGAAGCCTCCGATATAAAAGAGATTGCAGGTCACGGCGTGAGCTCCGTAATCGACGGCAGTACGGTCTGCGCCGGAAACAAAAAGCTTATGGCTCTGTGCGGCGCTGCCGTATCCTCCGAGCACAATGACGGCACGGTGGTTTATATCGCAAGGGACGGAAAATATATAGGCTGCATAACTATATCGGACGTTATAAAGCCCGATTCCGCGGCCGCAATAGCTTCGCTCAGACAAAGCGGAATAAAGACAGTAATGCTCACGGGCGATTCAAAGGCGGCGGCTGAAAAGGTTGCGGGCAGCCTCGGTATAGACGCCGTAAAAAGCGAGCTTCTCCCTGCCGATAAGGTCGGCGAGGTTGAAAAGCTTCTTTCGGAAAAGCAGAAAGGCGAGGTGCTTGCTTTCGTCGGCGACGGAATAAACGACGCTCCCGTTCTTTCGCGCGCGGATATAGGAATTGCAATGGGCGCGCTCGGAAGCGACGCGGCAATCGAAGCGGCGGACGTCGTGCTTATGGACGACAAGCCTTCAAAAATAGCTCTTGCAATGAAAATATCAAGAAAAACGCTTAAAATAGTAAAGGAAAACATTACGTTTGCTTTGGCTGTAAAGCTTGTATGTCTTGTTCTCGGCGCGCTCGGAAAAGCGGGAATGTGGATGGCGATATTCGCCGACGTCGGCGTAATGGTAATAGCCGTGCTGAATGCGACAAGAGCGCTCAAAATAAAAGCGGAGTGATTTTTCACTCCGTTTTCTTATTTTGCTATTTATTTTTCCGCATTTTGTGATATACTATCTCTATCAAGCATTTATAAGAGGTTTTCGTTTTGGAATCTGCAAAAATTACTCCCGTGCTTCTTGGGACAGACCTTAATTCATACGGCGTTGCGCGCGCCTTTTCGGAATATTGCGGCGCTGTTTCCCATGCCTTCGGAAAATATCCGCTCGGCACGACAAATCACAGCGATATAGTAAAATTCACCGCGGAAAAAGGACTCTCCGACGACGCGACAACCGTCGCCCTGCTTATTTCGTTTGCAAAAAAGCACAAAAGCGAGGAGCTTTATCTCTTCGGCTGTACGGACGAATACGCCGAAATGATAATACGCAACCGCGACGTGCTTTCGGAATATTATTTCTGTCCGTGCGTGCGCCCCGAAATTGCCGAAAAGCTTGAAACAAAAGAGTTTTTCTATTCGATGTGCGAAAAGCATAAAATTCCTTACCCGAAAACGTATATCGTCCGCCCGAATGACTCCGCGCCCGACCTTTCGGAAAGTACAATAGGGTTTAACTACCCCATAATCATAAAGCCTTCGCATTCCTCGTCTTACTGGAAGCATCCCTTTGACAAAATGAAAAAGGTTTATTCCGCGAAGGACGAAAAGCAAGCCGCGGACATAATTTCAAAAATTTTCGGCGCAGGCTATACGGAATCCGTCATTCTTCAGGATATGATCCCGGGAAGCGATTCGCAGATGTATGTTCTTACCTGCTATTCCGGCGTGGACGGCAAGGTGAAAAAGGCGTGTCTCGGTCACGTTCTGCTCGAAGAACACACCCCGAAAGGACTCGGAAATCACACAGCCGTAATAACCGAAAATCACCCCGAAATCACAGACGTACTGATGAATTTTCTTGACGAAACGGGCTATATCGGCTTTTCTAATTTTGACATAAAGCTTGACAGCCGCGACGGAAAATTCAAGGTTTTTGAAATAAATCTGCGTCAGGGCAGAAGCAATTATTACGTTACCGCGGCGGGACAGAATATAGCCGAAACCGTCATATGCGACCGTCACGGCAGACTTTCCGCGACGCGCGAGGTATGCAGCAGCGAAATTTTCTGGCATACCGTGCCGAAGCCCATCATATATAAATATGTGGGAAAAGAAACGGCGCAAAAGCTGAAAGCCCTTGTCAGAGAAGGAAAATCACGCTCTACCCTTTGGTATCGGCGCGACCTTAAAAACCCGAAAAGGCTGTTTTACCTTGCCGTTCACAATATCCGCTACTACGGAAAATACAGAAAAAACGGAGATATATAAGATGTCATCGCAAAAGAAGGTTCTCGGTATTCTCGGCGGACTCGGTCCGCTTGCCGGAATGTATTTTTATCAGCTTATAACCTCGCACACAAAAGCCTCTCGCGATCAGGATCATCTTGACGTTATAGTCATAAGCGGAGCTTCAACTCCCGACCGAACCGATTATATAACCGGAAAAAGCACGGATTCTCCTCTTCCGAAAATGAAAGAGGACGTAAAAAAGCTCGCCTGTGCCGGAGCGGAGATAATAGCCGTTCCGTGCAACACGGCGCACTTCTTTTTCGCTGAGCTTGACGGCTTTTCTCCCGTTCCCGTGCTTAACATAGTAAGGGAAACAGCCGAGCATATGAAAGCGAAAAATGCAAAAAAGGTCGGAGTTCTGGCAACGGACGGAACGGTGCTTTCGGGTTCGTACGGACGGGAATTCGAGCGGCTCGGCATCGGATACGCCGTGCCGTGCGAAAGCGATCAGAAAGCGCTTATGGATATAATCTATAAAAACATAAAGGCTTCCGAAAAGCCTGATATCAGACGTTTCAACGAAATAGCCGACAGACTGCGCGATAAAGGCTGTGATCATCTCGTACTCGGCTGTACGGAGCTTTCGCTTCTCCCTAAGGAAGAAATGACGCAAAAAAGCATAACCGCGGATTCGCTTTTCGTGCTTGCGAAAAACGCAATAGCCCTTTGCGGAGCGGTTCCCTGCGGCTTTGACGACATATACAATACATAAATACATAAAAGGACGTGCAAATGAAAAGTCTTGTTTCGCTTTTGAAAAATACTCCGCACAGGATTTCCGGCGTCGCGGACGCCGAAATAAGCTCTGTGTGCTATAATTCAAAAAATGCCGATGTAGGCTCGCTTTTCGTGTGCATAAAGGGCGCAAGAACGGACGGCCACAATTATGCGAAAAACGCATATGACAGAGGCGCGAGAGCCTTTGTCTGCGAAAGAGAGCTTTCCCTGCCGGACGACGCAAGCATCATAATCGTGCCGGATTCGCGCGCGGCTCTCGCCGATATTTCCGCCGAATTTTTCGACCATCCCGAAAAATCGCTGAAAATAATCGGCATAACGGGAACAAAGGGCAAGTCCACCGTCGCGCATATGATATGCCATATTCTCAAAGCCTCGAAAATAAGCACGGGAATAATCGGCACCTGCGGAATTTCGATAGGCGATGTGACGTATCCCACCGAAAACACGACGCCCGAAAGCTATGAGCTTTTCCGCGCGCTTTATGAAATGGTGCGTGCGGGTTGCAGGTGCGCCGTTATTGAGGTTTCCTCTCAGGCGATGCTGCTTGACAGAGTGCGCGGCATACGATTTTTTGCAGCCGTTATGACAAACCTTTCGCCCGACCATATAGGTCCGGGCGAGCATCCCGATTTTGAAAGCTATAAAAACTGCAAAAAAGCGCTGTTTATGCGCACGGAAAACGCCGTTTTCAACGCGGACGACGCGTTTTTCGGAGAATTTTCCCGCGCGGCGCGCAAGAAAAACATACTTTCGTATTCCGTTTACGCCGAAAGCGATTTCCGCGGAACCGAGCTTTCGTCGCTTGAAAACGCCCTCGGAAAAAGCTTCACCGTAACAAAAAACGGCGCGTCCGTGCCGTTCTGCGTTTCCCTGCCGGGAGATTGCTCCGTCTATAATTCGCTTGCCGCTGTCGCCGTATGCTCCCTGCTCGGAATTTCGCTTCGCGAATGTGCCGAAGCGCTTCCGACGGTAACCGTTCCGGGAAGATTTGAAACGGTATCTGCCGAAGGCAGCGCGATGTTCGTCATAGACTATGCCCACAACGGAGAAAGCATGGAAAAAGCGATAGCCGCGCTCAGAGAATGTAATCCTCTGCGGCTTATATGTCTGTTCGGCTCCGTAGGCTGTCGCACTCAGCTGCGCCGTCACGACCTCGGAAAAGCCGCTTCCTCTGCGGACTTCTGTATCGTCACAAGCGACAATCCCGATACCGAAGATCCCGACGCCATAATAGACGAAATCGCAGAAAGCCTTACCGCTCCGTACGTCCGCTTTGCCGACAGAGAGCAAGCCATAAAATATGCGGTTGAAAATTCACGTTCAGGCGACGTAGTTCTTCTTGCCGGAAAGGGACACGAAAATTATCAGCTTATAAACGGAAAAAAGCTCCCTTTCTGCGAAAGAGAGCTTGTAATGAAATATCTTAAAGAAAAGCTTACCGTATAAAAAGCGAAGCCGTCAGGCTTTCGCTTTTTTGCTTTTTATGGTTTCGGGCATCTGCGCCAGAATTACGGAAGCGAACACAAGCGCGCATCCGGCAAGCTCTTTCGGGCTGAGTCTTTCCGAAAGGATAACCCATCCGGCAAGCGCCGAAAAAACGGATTCAAGGCTCAGCACTATCGACGCCACCGCAGGCTCGGCGTATTTCTGACCGAGTATCTGAAGCGTGTAGGCTATTCCGCTCGACATAACGCCGGCATAAAGCAGTTCAACCTTTGCCGCAAGAATTGACGAAATGTCAAAGCCGCCTTCAAAAACAAACGCAAGCACGGTAGAAAGCACTCCGCACGTTACAAACTGAATAAGCGAAAGCAATATTCCGTCCGTCATGGGATAGCGCGATATCGCGATAATGTGCGCCGTGTAGCATATCGCGCATATGAAAATAAGGATATCCGCCAGATATATTCCGGAAAATCCGTTTGAAAGACAAAGCAGATACATTCCCCCGATACAGCCGGCGACCGACACCCATACTATCGGGTGCGATTTTTTTCCTAAAAATACTGAAACGACGGCAACCATTACAACGTATGTAGCGGTAAGAAATCCGGATCTGCCGGAAGCCGCTACGTTTTCGGGATATTCAGTAATTCCGAACTGCTGAAAGTTCGTTGCGGCGCAAAGCAGTACGCCGCAGACAATTCCGCCGACGAGCGTCTGCCTTTTTGAATAAACAGGCTCCGATTCCGACGGCTTTTTTCTGCGTACAAGACTTCTTATTCCGATCACAATAAGCAAGCCATAAAATATGCGGTTGAAAATTCGCGTTCGGGCGACGTAGTTCTTCTTGCCGGAAAGGGACACGAAAATTATCAGCTTATAAAC
>CAVEFC010000024.1:0-23306 GCA_963614875.1 uncultured Eubacteriales bacterium
CATATTCCGTCACATCGGCTTTGTAAACAATGGTTGAATTTCCTCCCGCGGAAACCGTTATTCCCGTAAACACAAGGTTACTGTCGGATGTGACGGAGGGAGCGGCAGCCTGCGGAACGCCGTCGAGAAAATACGCAACCGAGCCCGTCGCATATTTCAGCGGAATAACCGTTTCGCCTCCGAAAGTGTACGCGCCGAGATTATCGGTGACGGTGATGTCCGTAAGCGCCGTCGCGCCCGAATTTACAAGGTTTATCACATAAGTTACCTCGCCGCCTTCGGTATACGTCTTTGGAACAGCTGTTTTTGTGGCGGAAAGAACATCCACTATTTCTCCCGTAACGGTATTTGACGCCACCGTTATACCGTTGTATGAAAGTCTTGCCTGATTCTGAAATGCCGGCATTATATATTTCCTCCGAAACTGTAATGAATTTTTTCGGGGCTTTGCCCCGATACCATAATATGCGCGCCCGCCGTTTTCCGACACCCCTCGCGCGATGCGGATATAAAATGTTAAAATTTCTTCAATTACTTGAAAAAATCCTGTACAAGCGTTATAAAATATGATAGTATTTATATCAGAGCGATCATTTTTGATCGATTATTTATTCGGAGAAAGGCTATGGCAAGACAACTGACCGACAAAAACGATATAAAAATATTTATTTTGTATCTGCTTAAAAATATAGAACGTCCCGTGGATATGATAACTTTGAACGACATCGTCGTTCAGGACGGTTTTGTAAATCAGTTCGATTTTATGGATTGCTTTTTTGAGCTGTGCGAAACAAGCGCCGTAAGAAAATTCGAAAAAGACGGCACGGAAATGTACGAAATTACAGACGAGGGCGCAGTCGCGGCTGAAACTATGCAGAGCGGCATCATCGTTGCGATACGCGAGCGCAGTCTGCGCTCGGCTCTGCGGCTTCTTTCGTTCCGCGGAAGAGGAGCGAAGGCTTCGTTTGCGCTGAGCGACGAAGCGGACGGAAAGTGCCGCCTCAGCTGCAATTTTACAGATAAAACGGGCGAATTTTTTTCGCTTTCGCTTCTGCTCGACACACGTCATCAGGCGGAGCTTATGCGTTATAACTGCAGCGAAAATCCCGAGCTTCTGTATCGCGGAGTGTTGAGCATACTTTCGGGCGATATAAATTATCTTGCCGACGCATGGGCAGACGACGGCGACGACGGGGAGGAAGAAAAAGAATAAATGGAAGATAAAGATAAAAAGCAGAAAAAACCGAATTTTATCTGGAGAAGCATCCTTAAAGACGGCAAGGGCGCAAAAAAGGAAGACGTTATAAAGGGCTACAGCCTTAAAAACTTCTTCCGCCTTTATTTCCGCAGAATAACCGACATTATAACGATAAATCTTTTTTATATTTTCGGAAATTTTCCCGTGCTGTTTTTGTTTCTCGCCATAAGCGGATATTTCGGTCATACCTCCTCCGAGCCGGTAAACCCCTTGTTTTCCGTAATTTACGGAATAAAAACCGCTGGCTGTGAAAGTCCCGCGCTTACGGCACTTTTCGGCATTTTCGGAAAAATGGGCGAGGTTGCCGCGCCTACCGTCGCAACCTATGTTCTTCTCGGCATAGGAGCGCTGTTTATTGTCACGTTCGGACTTGTAAACGTTGGATGCAGCTATCTTCTTCGCGAAACGGTACGCGGCGAACACATCTTTATATTCGACGATTTCTTTTCAGCCATAAAAAACAACTTCGGAAAGGGGCTGCTTTTCGGAATTATCGACTGCATTCTCCTTTTCGCCTGCGGATATTCGGTTGTGTGGTATTACGCAAATTACAAAACCTATTATATTTTGTTTTTCTGCGCGCTGTTTATGACGGCTGTCTACCTTTTCTTCCGCGTATATATGTATATTATGATAGTCACCTTCGATATAAAATTCACAAAGATGATAAAAAACTCTTTTATCTTTTCGATACTCAATCTCGGGAAAAATCTTCTTGCGCTGCTTGCGTGCCTTGCGCTGTGCTTTATTGCGTTTATGGCGTCCACTTTGTTTATGCCGATAGGTATCATTTTCGCGATGCTTCTTCTCTTTTCAACAATGACCTATATCTCAATATACGCAGGCTATCCGAAGGTTGAAAAACTGATGATAGAGCCTTATTACAAAGAAAATCCGGATAAAGATCCGAATATATCGGGCGAAGGTCACGCCTTCGACGACGACGATTAAACAAGGAGGTCGTTATGAGCAATAACGCAAAGGTCGCCTCCGAGCAGCACGATATTATCGGCTACAAAAGCTCGGAAAAAGGCTTTACCCGCACGGGCGACGCGGGCGCAAAGTGGTTTTATGAAAAAACCAATCTCGGACTTTTCATTCATTTCGGAATATCCGCCGCGGGCGACGATATAGATATTTCGTGGGGAATGATGGACAATCCCGAGCGCAGAGCAAAGGGCAACGGAATACTCACTCCGAGACAGTATTGGGCGCTTGCGGAAAAATTCAATCCGAAGCATTTTGAGCCGCAGAAGTGGCTTTCCGCCGCAAAGGACGCAGGCTTTACCTATGCCGTTTTCACGACAAAGCATCACGACGGATTTGCAATGTGGCCGTCGGAGGTCGGCGGCTTTTCAACGAAAAATTATATGGGCGGAAGAGATCTTGTCGGAGAATTCGTCACAGCCTGTCGCGCGCTGGGACTTAAAGTAGGACTTTACTATTCCCCTCCGGACTGGCGCTTCGATCAAAAATATATGTCGTTTATGTACGGCTCACATTCCGAAAGATTTCCCGACAGACCGTATGAGGATATCGACCACAAGCCGATCCCTTCGCTTCCCGAAATGCCCGAGGAGCATAAAAAAGCTCACGCCGAATATTTCAACGCCCAGATGCGCGAGCTTCTCACCCGTTACGGTCAGATAGATCTTCTGTGGTTTGACGGAGCGCTTCCGAGCCTTGACGGCACAATGACGATAGACGAAATCCGTGCGCTTCAGCCGCACATTATAGTAAACGACAGGCTCTGGGGCGTCGGCGACTACTGCTCGCGCTTCGAGTGCAGACTCCCGACCGAAAAGCCCGATATGCCGTGGGAAACCTCGCAGATATGGCACGTCGGCGGAGGCTGGTCGTATGTAAAAAACGCAGACAAATACCGCGCGCCCGAAATCACGCTTCATCAGTACGAGGTGGCAAAGGAATTCGGCGGAAATCTTCTGCTGAATATCGCGCCGGATGGCGACGGCGTCGTTCCGCAGGCGTATTATTCCGCCCTGCAAAGACTGAAGGACGATATCGCCGCGCTCGGAAAATAATTGTTTCCGATATTGACAATCGCGCAGAATTTTGCTATAATAATGTTACGGTAAAAGAAAGGAGTCACATCGCTATGAAAAAAATTATCGCGCTTACACTTGTACTCGCAATGGTTGCACTCGTTTTCACATCGTGCGGCACAATGCTCTCCGGCGAATACGGCGGCAATGCAAGCCTTTTCGGTGTTGTCGGAGGCGAAGTAACCTACAAATTCACGGGAAACAAGGTTACCGTTACGACAAAGGCAACCGTTCTCGGCTTTGAAAAGGAAACCTCCTACACCGGCACATACAAAATAGCAACCGGCGACGACGGCAAGCAGACCATAACCTTCACCTACGAAGGCGACGGCTCAAGCTACAGCGGTTCGCAGTCCTTCTCTCAGGACAAGAGCGCAAAGACAATAACCATCGGCGGCATAACCTACAACAAAAAGTAATACGGCGAAAACCGAAGCGGCGGAAACAGTTTTGTTTCCGTCGCTTTTTTTGATTTTTTTCTTTTCCGCCTCTTGATTTTCCGGAAAAGAGGGCGTAAAATATAGAATATTTTTTATTTTTTTGAAATCAGGAGGCGCACTATGGCAGATACCGTTTATACCGTGCCCGATATTTATCCCGAATTCAGATGCAAAATATCGTCGTGCCGTCAGACCTGCTGCTACGGCTGGGAAATAACGCTTTCGATGGAGGAATACTTCCGCCTTGTCGGAATGAACTGTCCGCACGCGCTTCGACGCAGACTTGACGGCGCGGTATACGTTCTCGACCATCCCACAGAGGAACGCTATGCGGCGTTTGCAAAGCGTTACGACGGCGAATGTCCCATGCACGATCCCGACGGGTACTGCGCGCTTCAGCGCGGCTGCGGAGAAAAGGTGCTTACGTCGGTGTGCAGATTTTATCCGAGAAGTCCGCGCACGCATCACGCGGCGGAATGCTCCGTTGCCGCATCGTGCGAGGGCGCGTGCGAGCTTTTGTTTGCGAAAAAAGAGCCGCTTTCGTTTATAAAAATGCCGCTCTGCTTTGACGGCGTTTTCACTCCTCCGCAGGACGACGACATCGAAACCCGATATTACGTTCCCGTGAGAAAAAGAATAATCGCGCTTCTTCAGAGCAGAGAAAAACCGCTTGAATGCAGGCTCGGTGACGTAATTCTGCTTTGCAAAAGGCTTTCGGCTGTGTTTTTGTCCGGCACGGATAAAGATATAGATTTCGTTTTAAGCGACAATATAAGCTCCGAAAGCTCTGCCCGCGAAGCCGACAAAAAAGCGCTGAACGCCGCCGCAGAGCTGCTTTCGGGCTTTGATTTCAGACATTCGGTTTATCCGTTCGTGCAGAAGGCGGCGGAAAAGCTTGCCTTCGGCACGGAAAATTTTTACGAAAACTATAAAAACGCAAAGGCGTCGTTTTCCCGCGCCTTTCCCGAATGGGAAATAATGTTCGAGCAGGTGCTTGTAAATCATATTTTTTACGAGGGCTTTCCGTTTTCCGACGACGGCTGCACAATGTATGACGACGCAAAGGCGCTCTGCGCGATATATGGGCTGTGGCGGCTTGTCGCCGTCGGATATACGCTTTCGTCGCCCGAAATAAATTCGCTTGTCGATGTCACGGCTGCTTTTTTCCGTCTTGCAGAAAATTCGCGTCTTCCGGAAAGTCTGGCAAAAGCGATGCAGGCAGGCGGCGATCTTGCGACGTCCGATTTTGCTTCAATATAAACAAAACGTCAAAAAGCACGAAATTTCTTCGTGCTTTTGTTATTTTATAACGCGTGTTTGCTTATTTTTCTTGATTTATTAATAAATTAGGTGTAAAATATATTCTGTATATATAACATCTGCCGAAAAGGAGGAACACACCTTGAACGAAAAACTGCTTCTGGCGATAAACCCGAATTCGGGCGACGGAATTGCAAAGCACTGGATTTATGAAATGGTATCGCTTCTGTCGGACAAATACAAATTTATAACCGTTTATCTTTCAAAAGCGCGAGGGGATATAATAAACACGGTTTCAGCCTGCGCAAAGGATTATGACGCCGTAATCTGCTGCGGCGGCGATGGCACGCTCAACGAAACCCTGAACGGAGTCTGCAAAAGCGGAAAGGATATTCCCGTGGGATATATTCCGACGGGAACGACAAACGATTTTGCCTCTTCTCACGGAATTCCGAAAAACATAAAAGCCGCGCTCGGTCAGCTGGCGCAGGCAGAGCCTCACCGCTACGATATCGGCAGGCTCGGGGACAGAATATTTTCATATGTTGCGGCATTCGGCGCGATAATCGAAGTCTGCTACAAAACTCCTCAGGCGGACAAGGCGTCCTTCGGAAGAATGGCTTATCTTGCCGAGGGCGCGAAAAAGCTTCAGGACTTAAAGCCCATCAATATGAAAATCACCTGCGGAGAACGCATAATCTACGGCGACTTTGTGTTCGGAATGGTGACGAATTCACTCTCTGCGGGAGGCTTCAAAATGTTTCCCGGCGGAACCGTTGATATGCTTAAAGACGGCAAATTCGAGGTGACGCTTGTAAGCTATCCGCAGAATATAGCCGAATTTCAGCAGGCGGTAAAGGCACTGTTCACGCCGTCCGTAGAATCGAAGCTTGTGACAAGGCTTACGGCGGAAAAGGTGACAATGGAATTTTCGGGCGATCCGCCCGAATGGACGGTTGACGGAGAATTCGGCGGAAAATACGAAAAAATCGACGCCGAAATCCTTCCCGGCAAGCTTTTGCTGCTTGAATAAAAGAGAAAAAATATCATCCGGAGAAAAATAAAATGATAAAAATCGAACATCTTACAAAAAAATACGGCGAAAGATACGCCATAAACGACGTAAGCTTTGAAGTCGCCGACGGTGAAATAGTCGGTTTTCTCGGCCCGAACGGCGCAGGAAAATCCACTACGATGAGCATTATCACAGGCTATCTTTCGTCCACGTCCGGCAGGGCTATGGTCGACGGGCTTGACATTCTCGAGCATCCGATGGCGGTAAAAAAGAAGATAGGCTATCTTCCCGAAAATCCGCCGCTTTATCTTGAAATGACGGTCGGAGAATATCTGAACTTCATTTACGATCTGAAAAAATGCACTCTCAACCGCAAGGAGCACATCGCCGAAATCTGCCGCGTGACAAAAATCGAGGAAGAATACAAGCGTATGATAAAAAACCTTTCAAAAGGCTATCGTCAGCGTGTGGGAATTGCGGGCGCACTTGTCGGAAGTCCGGAGGTCATTATCTTCGACGAGCCGACAAACGGTCTTGATCCGAAGCAGATAATAGATATCCGCAACCTGATACGCGAGCTCGGCAAAGATCACACCGTTATTTTAAGCACGCATATTCTTTCGGAGGTAAAAGCCATCTGCGACAGAATAATAATTATAAACGAAGGCAGAATAGTCGCCGATGAAAAAACCGAAAACATAGAACAGACGCTCAGCGGAAAGAAAAAGCTTTCCGTCTGCGTTTCGGGCCCCGCTTCGTCCGTGCTTTCGGCAATAAAGAGGATAAACGGCATAACGTATGCCGCATGCTCCGTTTCCTACGGGGACGGTTCTTCCCTGTTTGTCGTTGAAAGTCAGAACGACGTCGATATCCGCAAGCCGCTTTTCTATGCGATGGCGCAAAGCGGCTGGCCGATAATTTCAATGGATTATCTCGGCGCGAATATAGAAGATATTTTCATATCGGTGGTCGATGAAGCCGAAAAAGAACTCGAAGGAGGCAACAGAAGATAATGGCAATCTACAAACGCGAAATGCGTTCATACTTCACATCTCCCGTGGGATATATATTCGTTGCGGTATTTCTTGCGGTAAGCGCGTTCTTCTTTATGGACAGCACCGTTCAGGCGGGCGACGACAGCAGCGTTTCCTCATATTTTATGTATATCCTTTACATCTTTATAATCATAATTCCGCTTATAACGATGAAGCTGATAAGCGAAGAAAGAAAAATGCGCACCGATCAGCTCATTCTCACAAGCCCCGTATCGCTTTTCGAAATAGTTTTCGCAAAATTCCTCGCCGCGTTTACGCTTTTCGGCGGAACATTCATAATTTCTTCGGTTATTTACTACATTCCGCTCGCGCTTTACGGAACTCCAAACGCAGCAAGCTATCTCTGCAGCGTTGCGGCGATACTTCTCTCCGGCTCTGCGTTTATCGCAATAGGCATATTTATTTCATCGCTTACGGAAAATCAGTTTATTGCCGCGCTCGGAACGATAGCCGCAATAATTCTGCTTCTTACAATAAGCTCTCTCAACAACTATATCAACGTTGAGTTTATCCGCGTTATACTTTCCGCAATTTCGTTCACTTCCCGTTACGGAAAGTTCGCTTACGGAATTCTCGATTATTCCGCAATCGTTTATTTCGGTTCAATAACGGCACTGTTCCTTTTCCTTACGGTCAGAGCCTTTGAAAAACGCCGCTGGTCGTAATATGGGCAAGGGAGGCTTGAAAATATGAAAAACTCAGTTCTTAAAAGCAGAAAATTCAAATACGGCGGAAGCGCCGTCGCGCTTACCGTTATAGTTGTTGCGCTGACGCTTCTGCTCAATGTCGTTGTGACATCGCTTTCTTCGACAAATTCATGGTACACCGATCTTACCGGCGCAAGCATTTATTCGATTTCCGACGAATTTGAAGAAGAGCTTGACAAAATCGTAAATCCCGAAGGCGAAGAAAAGAAATATATCAACATCGTAATTATGATGGACGAGGATAAATTCTCCGAATATTCGTCATACACAAACTATGTTTATCACACCATAAAGCAGATAGAGAAAAAATTTGACAACGTAAAACTTATTTCAAAGGATATAATTAAAAATCCGGAAGAAAAAGAACGTTATCAGCTCAACGAAGCCGACACCATCTACACAACCGACGTTGCGATAGAGCTTACCGACTCAAACCACAATCCCATAGTCGATAAAACCCCGAAAAGATATTCGCTCGAAAGCTTCTTTACATGGATGTCAAGCACAAGCGAATCCACCGGACAGACGACAAGATCCATCTATGCTTACAACGCCGAGGTCGCGTTCCTTTCCGCGATATCGCGCCTTGTAAACTATGCGGAGCGTCCCACGGCTTTTTATCTTCAGGGACACGGCGAGCCTACGCTCGAACAGGCAAGCGAATGGCCGGAGCTGCTCGAAAAAATCGGTTACAACGTCAAGGCGATAAACCTTGCGTATGAGGATTTTCCCTACGAGGCTTCGTCGAAGCACAACTCAGACGTGCTTATAATAAACAGCCCGATTTATGACCTTCTTGCCCCCACAAGCGAGGACAGCAGCATAGTTTCCGAAGTGAAAAAGATACGCGAATTCCTTCAGACAAACTACGGAAACCTTATAGTTATGGAAAATTCGTCAACTCCGCAGCTTCACGCCCTCGAAGAGCTTCTTTCCGAATGGAATCTCGGCTACGGCTCGTCCGTTGTCGATAATTCACATTCCGTTTCCCGCTCGAACGGCGTAAGAATCTTTGCCGATTACACCGAGCTTGATTCCAAAAACACAATGGCGCGCGGACTTCTCAGCAGAATAATAGATACCGACACAAGCGAAAGCTATCCGGACGCGATATTTGACAGCGCAAAGTCCGTAATAATCAAAAACGACGAAAACGGCGACGGAATGAGCGACACGCGTTCGCTCAACAACACCGACGGGCAGCTTGTCGCAATGTCAAGCGGCGATCACGGAACGTATGAGCTTCTTCCCTCATACAAAACCGCGGAATGCGGCGGAGAAAAGGGTTCTGTCGCGCTTGCGGCATTCTCCCGCGTGGTATGGGACAGAAACGACAAAAACGGAACGTACAGCTGCGTTTTCTGCTTCGGTTCAAGCTCGTTTGTAGATCCCGACGTTCCGATAAACAACAGCATTATGAATATGGTATTCTCATATATCAACCGCAACGAAAGCGTAAGCTATGAGGGTATCAGCATGAAGAAATTCGACTCCGAAGGTCTTTCGGGCGTATCCACATCGGCTGCGACCGCGTGGACGGTGGTCTGCGTAATCGTAATACCCGTGCTGGTGCTTGCGCTCGGCACATTTGTCTGGATAAGGAGACGCCATTCATGAAAAGCTTTTTTTCAAAGGTCAAAGCCTTCTTTGTCAAAAAGAACGGCGAGGACCGTTCCGTGCTGACAAAGCAGTCGATAGCGATAATTGCGGGACTGCTTGCTTTGGCAATAGTTCTTGCGGCATATTTTATATGGATAAAACCCGCAGAAAACGTACAGATCCGCCCCGACGTTGTATATGACGGCGAATATTTTGAGGAAGCCTCCTCCATTCTCTATATGTTCCCGACAAGGAGCAGAAACGACGTCGAAGCAATTCACATAAAAACAGCCGATGAAGAATATACTATCCGTTCCTACGTTCAGGACGGCTATTCAAAATATTCTTTCGGGGAAAACAATCTTTACCTTGTAAACGACGACCTGCGCGACATCGCGGCGGGCAAGGAGGAAAGCACAACGGCAAAGCTTGTTGACGGAAGCGTTTCCGCCTCCTCGCTTTCAAGCTACGGAATAGATCTTTCCTCCAAGAACAGTATTCAGACCGAAATCGACGGCAAAAAGCTGACGTTTGTCTTCGGCTCGTCGAAATCTGTCGGCACGGCGGACAGATACTATGTCACCGTCGCCGAAAACGGCGAAGAAACGTATGCGGTTTATTCCGTAAACGCGCTGTCGTCGTCGACTCAGTTCAGACTTGTCGGCTCCGAAAAATACTCTCTCGATCAGTCGGCTGTGGCGTCGGTTGTCGTTCAGACAACCGTAATGTCGGTAACTCCCGTAACGAAGGGCACATCGGACGGCTTCCGCGTAACCGACAGCGCAACCGCGGACGACCTTTCAAAATACGGTCTTGACGAGGCGTCCTCTCCCGCCGAAATAACTGTCGAGCTTGTAACCGGCGAAGAATATACCTTCTATGTAGGAAAAGAGCTTCCCTCCAAAGCCGGCTATTACGCGATGGCAAAGGGCAGACTCAACGGCGACAGATATATAATTTACATTATCGGCAACAGCTCGACGTCGTATCTTGACGGCAGCGCTTCGCTTCTTTCGACTCTCGTTATGACGCCTCTCGGCGACGACGCGGATTCGCTCGGAAGATTTGAGCTTTACCGCAAGGGCTCTGACGACAAGAGAAATCTTATAACAAGCATCGGTCTTGCCGACGAAGCCTCAACAACGGCTGGAACCGGTACGTTCAGAATAATTTATCCGTCGGCGTACACGCTCGACGAAAGCACCTATGCTGACAGCGTAACCTACAATCTTGCGTATATCTACGCAACCGAGGTCGTCGCTTTCGGAGATAAAATTCACACCGAAAGCGAATATTCGAAATACGGACTCGATCTCGACTCCGAGCGGCTGAAAAACGACACCGACGGCTGCTATGTAAAGCTTAAATTCTCCGCATCGGAAAATCCCGAGGAAGACGATTACGCCGTTATATATTTCAGCAATCTTATGACCGCCGACGACGGAACGTCCTTCTACTACGCTTATTCTCCGGAATTCGACGCGGTATATAAGCTCAGCTCCGACACGTTCGGATTTATCGAATGGTCGCTTGCAAAGTTCACGCAGGGAACGCTGTATTTCAACTATATCAACTGCACCGATTATTTTGAAATAATCAGCAAGAGAGCCGGAATTTCGCTCAGATTCACGCTTACGGGCAACGAAAACACCTTCAAAGCCGTGGCAACCGAAGCGGGCGAAAACGGCAAGCTTCTTACGAAGACAGACGAAAACGGCGTGAAAACCGACGCGATATTCAACCTCAAATACACGCTTCAGACGATGGGACTTTATACAACCAGAGAAAAATACGGCGATTTTGAAAACTTCCGTTCGCTGTTCTATGTTCTCATAACAAGAAGGCTCGCGCTCGAAGGCAGTACCGAGGGACTTGAAATATCGGACGAGCCCTACGCGCAGATAAACGTCGCCGAAACTCCGAACGATCAGCCCATAACGTATATCCGCTACGACGAGAACGGCAACAAGATATATTACAAGGACGAAAACGGCAACCGCCGTCTTGCGCAGGTTCGTTATGTCGGCGGAAATATCGTCTGCACGAACATCAAGGTGACAGCCGCCGACGGCACTGAGCTCGATTACGCTACCGCTTATTATGACGAAGCCGCGGGAAGATTTTTCCTCAAAGAAGTCAGCACGATAGACGGAAACCTAAAGCCCAAGTACACCTACAACGAAGAAAACGATCTTGTCGTGTCGCAGTATCTGCCGCAGAACACAACGGGCGAATACACGCAGACCTTCTACACCTACAACATTTACGATATCTACAACACCGTAACGGATTCAAGCGGCAAGGAAGTAAAGCAGATAAATCAGACCTTCAAGCTTTCCATTCCGTCGTCCTATACAAAGACGTACAGAATAGAAGCGGACGGAACGCGCACGCTTATCGGCGAAACCTCAAGCGAAACCTCCACCGGTATGCTTATAAGAACGCAGATGCTTGAAAAGCTCTTTACCGACTCCGAAAAGCTTCTCTCCGGCATAGAAATCGACAGAGACGCCGTAAACTGAAAAACAAAAATACACAAGCCCGACGGAAAATTTCCGTCGGGCTTGTGCTTTTTGGGGATTATTATGAATGGAGGGAATGGGTATCACTCAAACATTCCGCCGCGCTTCCAGTCGTTTTCTCTGTCAAGACGTGTGACCTCGCACGCGGAAAGATTGCATACGGCTTTATATACGGCTTCGCATATCGAAGAATCCGAAATCATAAACACCATATAATCGCCTGTGAGCGCGCCTACCCACGCGTCCGGAGTAAGACATCCGCAACGGTCGGCTACGCTTTTTGTTCTTATTGTTTCGGCGGCGGCTTTTACGTCAACGCCGTCCCTGAATTTTATAACTATAACGGAATGTGTATTCCACGAGCCGTCGGGCTCAGATTCGATTGCGGAATCTATAAGCTTTGCAAATTCTTCATCATCTATACCGAGAATATCGACCGCTATATCGGCTGTTATTTCTCTGTGATGGCAGGCAATCGAGCCGATGCCGTATTCGCTTGCGTCGATTTCCTTTGCCTTTGCAACGATTTTGTCAAGTATGTCGCCGATGTCGCCCTCAAACGCTTTTTTTACCGTGGGCGTGACAGGCTCCTTTTTTTCGGTTGTCGTTTCGGTCGTCGTTTGTGCGGTTGTCGTTTTTTTGGTTGTGGTTGTCTGTTTTGCGGTTGTTGTGGTCTGTGCGGTTGTCGTATTTTTTGTGGTTTCGCCGCCCTTGTTCTGCGTGCAGCCCGCAATTACGGCGCAGAGCATCATTACGGCAAGCACAAGCGCTATGATCTGTCTCATTTTGTTTCACCTTTCAGAATATAAATAATTTTTTCTGTTACGGAATATACGTCGCTTTCAGCCGTATTGAGTTCTCCCGCCGCGTTCTTTTCCGCGGACGTCGAATAGCAGTAAGAATATCCGCCGACGCTCCACACGGAATAGACGGTGCAATCAAAGCTGTAATAATGCACGACAACTCCGCTTATGTTTATGTCGCCGAGCAGCTTTGCGCCGAAAATACCGCTTATATCTCCGCTTCCGCGCATAACCTTGAGCGAGCTTTCGTCGGTATATCCTACCCTGCCGCTTTCGGCTTTGCCGTCGCTTGCAAATATAATATAGCTTTCGGGCGTTTTTTCCTTCAGCACCGGAACGGAATAGCCGAGACACTTTTCCATTTCGTCATAGGAATCGACGTATGTCACCGGATTTGACATCATCACGTTCCCGGGAATATCCTGCTCCCCGTTCGGATCGCGCATCATGGCAGCCGAAGTAAACGCTATACATATGCACGCCGCTATCGCCGCGACTATTTTGACGCATCCGCGGAGCTTACGCATTTTTTCCGCGCGGACAAGCCTTTCAAGCTTTTCGGATGAATCCGTGCTTATTGCCTGCGCCACGATGCTTTCATCAATACCTCCGAGCGCGTCCGTAAATTTATCGGCTTTCAACGTTATACCCCCTTTTCTCAAGATATTTTCTGAGTTTTTCCCGTGTTCTGAAAAGCTTTAAGGAAATGTAGCTTTCCGTTTTTCCGAACCGCTCCGCAAGAGAGCTTATGCTCTCCGCAAGAAAATATCTTCTTGTGAAGATCGTTCTCGATTCGACGTCCGCATTTTTCAGAAACGCGCTGATTTCATCCGAAAGCGATGATATATCTTCGTCATACGTTCCTATATTGCACGCGCCGTTTTCGTCCTCAAGCTCGGAAAAAAGCACCTCGCCTCCGCCGCTCCGCTTTCCGCGCGATTCGTAGCGGTATTTGTCTATCGCCGCGTTGCGCGCTATCTTGCAGACGAAAGCGCCCAGATGCTTCGGTCTGTAAGGAGGAATTACGTTCCACACCTTTACATAGGCGTCGCTTACACATTCTTCGGCGTCTTCGTTACAGTGAAGAATTCCGCTCGTCACCGACATAAGCAGCTTTCTGTATTTGCCGTCAAGCTCGGAAAGTCCCTGCTCGCTGCGCTCATATATAAGGTCAATTATCTGAGCGTCTTCCATTTTTTCGCCTTCCTTTCGCTTCGTCCTTTCGGGACACTCGTATATAATAACGACGCCCGATATCGGAATATTTCAACAAAACAAAAAATTTTTTATAAAACGCCGAAAAAGCGGCTCCGTATCGGAGTCGCTTTTGCTTTATAGTACTTTTGAAAGAAATTCCTTTGTTCTTTCGTTTTCCGGCGCGCCGAAAATTTTCTCCGGCGTTCCTTCTTCAAGAATGTTGCCCTTATCCATAAACAGAACTCTTGTCGCAACCTCGCGCGCAAAGCCCATTTCGTGCGTGACGATAACCATCGTCATTCCCGTTTCGGCAACCTGTTTTATAAGGTCAAGCACCTCGCCCACCATTTCGGGATCGAGCGCCGAGGTCGGTTCGTCGAAAAGCATAACCTTGGGATTCATCGCAAGCGCGCGGACTATGGCAATTCTCTGCTTCTGTCCGCCCGAAAGCGTTGACGGGTATGCGTCAGCCTTGTCCGAAAGTCCTATGCGTTCGAGAAGCGCGAGCGCTTTTTCCTTTGCTTCGGACTTTATCTGCGCTTTTGTTTTGTCAGATGTCGGAACGGGCTTTTTTTCTTTTCTGAAAAAGTTTCCGAGCTTTGTGAAAAACGCTTTGCGTTTTGTCTTTCTGAGATCGAAAATGCCTATCGTGACCGGCGCAAGCATAATATTCTGAAGCACGGTTTTGTTTGCGAAAAGGTTGAACTGCTGGAACACCATTCCCATATGACGACGGTGAATATTTATATCCACGCTCATATCGGCAATATCGACGCCGTCAAAAATTATCGAACCGGAGGTTGCGTCCTCCATACAGTTGAGACAGCGCAGAAACGTACTTTTTCCGCTTCCCGAAGGTCCTATCACAACGACCTTTTCGCCGTCCTTTATGTCGGTTGTGATGCCTTTCAGCACCTCGAAATCGCCGAAGCTCTTTTTCAGGTCAATGACGTTTATCACTTCTGCGCAGCCTCCTTTCCATAGCCTTTACTCCGATAGAAATTATTGCGACGATGACAATATACATCAGCGCCATTACAAGATACGGCACCATATATTCATAGGTTCCCGTGCCGATTTCGTTGAAGGTTTTGTAAAGATCGACTGCCGCGACAAAGCTGACAACCGACGTATCCTTTACAAGCGCGATAAGCTCGTTTCCAAGCGTAGGCAATATGTTTTTCGTCGCCTGCGGAATAACTATTTTCAGCATTGTCACCCAATAGCTGAGTCCGAGCGCACGTCCCGCCTCCATCTGTCCGATATCGACGGAAAGAATTCCGCCTCTCATTATTTCGGAAACATACGCGCCGGAATTCAGTCCGAAAACGAGAATACAGGTGTTGAGCGAACCAAGATCTATATTCAGCAGCGGGCAAAGAATATAATACGCGATAAGAAGCTGGGCAACTATCGGCGTTCCGCGGAAAAATCCGACGTAAACCGTACATATCCTGTCAAGCACGCGCGGAAGTCTTTTGTACTTCGGCATAACTCTGACCGCGGCAATAAGCGTACCTATCACTATACCGATCACAAGGCCGGACACCGCTATTATAAGAGTATTTTTCAGTCCCACGCCGAGCACGCGCTTCCATGCGCCGCCCGTCCCGAACTTATTCCAGAATTTTAACCATTTATTCGCGAAACCCATCTTTGTCCTTTCACAGCGACGACCTCGTCGCAATAATTACGGCGAGGTCTTTTTTTAACCGCTTTATTTTACTTAACCGTTGACAGACTTTGCAATTGACTTTGCGGGAGCGTTATCAACTATAACGTAATCAATCTGACCGTTTATCATTGCCGTAACCGCAAGACCTGCATAATCATAAGCCATCTTTGTGACGGGCAGACCGGCAAAGCCGTAGCCGTCCGGATCATCGGCGTCGCCCGATATGTATATGCCGCCCGTTGTGCCTTCCTGACAGCCGATCTTTGTGGAGGTTGTCTTCTTGTTGAGGATTGCAACAACGTCGTCTGCCGTTTTGCAGCTGTCAAATTCGGTGTTGCCTGCGGGAACCATAAGAACCTGATTTGCGCTGTAATATGTATCGGAGAAGGTTACCTGCTCCTTACGTGCGGGAGTGACGGTAAGTCCTGCCATTGCGATATCGCATATGCCCTGCTGAACGGAGGTTACAACGGATGCAAACTGCATATCTTTTATAACAAGCTCTTTGCCAAGGTATGCCGCAAGTCCTGCCGCGATTTCAAGGTCGATGCCGTAATATTCGCCGTTGCCGTCAACCATTTCAAAGGGCTCAAAGCCTGTGCTTGTCGCAACCACGAGCTGATCCTTTGAGGAATCCTCAGCTGCGCTCTTTACCTTTGTGGGCGTGCCGTCGGAAAAATATTTGTCGCAGATGGCGTCGAACGTGCCGTCGGCTTTTATCTTTGCGAGGTATTCGTTTGTCTTTTTGAGAAGCTCGCTGTCGCCCGAGTTTACGCCGAAAGCGTATTCTTCTTCGGAAAGGGCGATATCAATTACCTTTACCTTTCCCTTTGTTTCTTCTGTTTTGCTTCCGCAGGATACAAACGCAAGCGCGCAGAGCAGCATTGCGGCGGAAAGCACGATGGAAATAATCTTTTTCATTTTTATATTCTCCTTGAGATTTGCTACGGTTTTGTGCCGTGTTTTTTGTATGAACACATAATATACCGCTTTTATGCATTTGTCAAGGGGTTTTATGAAAAAATATTCGCATTTTTTGAATATTTTTTATTTTTTCACGCACGAATATTCATTTTTCGGAACTTTATGCAATAATATCGGCTATTTTATACACCGTGCCCGCGCCGAGAACGAGAATTATCCCGCCGTCCTCCGCCATTCCGCGAGCCATAGCGGCTGCGCTGTCATACGAAGGCGCATACCACGCGCCCGGAATTTTATCGGCAAGCTGCTCCGAGCTTACGCCGCTTTCGTTTTTCTCGCGCGCCGCATAAATATCGACAAGTATCGCCGTATCGGCTTTTGAAAGCGCACGTACAAATTCGTCAAAGTGATCCTTTGTCCGCGAATATGTATGAGGCTCGAACACCGCAACAACCTTTTTTCCCTTTGCCATATCGCGCGCGGTCGATATCGCCGCTTCAAGCTCCGCCGGATGATGCGCGTAATCAATATACACAGAAGCGCCCTCGCATTTTCCTTTGTATTCAAAGCGGCGCAGCGTCCCCTCGAAATCCGATATAAGCGAGCATATCTTTTCGTGCGGAATATCGCACAGATCGCAGACGGCAAACGTCGCAAGCGCATTATATATATTATGGTAGCCCGGAATGTGAAGCTTCACCCTTCCGCACGAGCCCGAGCCCGTATATATATCAAAGGAATAAAAGCCCTTGTCGTCCGATATGTTCTTTGCGATGTAATCGCATTTTTCGTTTTTTATGCCGAAGGTGACGGGATACGGCAGCTCCGATACTATGGCGTATGCGTTTTCGTCGTCGCCGCAGGCAACCGCCGCGGGCGTCTTTGCGTCCGAAGAAAAAGGAATATGCGCAAACTTGTCAAACGATTCCTTTATCTGCCCGATTCCCGAAAAATAGTCCGTATGATCAACGTCTATATTGAGTATAACCGCGATCGTCGGGAACATATCAAGAAAAGAATCCTTGTATTCGCACGCCTCGAATATAAAAGCCTCTCCCTTGCCGAAGCGGCACGCGCCGCCCATTTCCTTTGTTTCGGCGCCGCTCATAACGGTGGGATCAAGTCCGCAGGAGATAAAAACGTGCGAAATCATTGACGTAACGGTGGATTTTCCGTGCATACCGGAAACGCCTATCCGCCGCTTGTACGAAAGCATAATATATCCGAGAAGCTCGGCTCGGTATATTGTCGGAATTCCCTTTTCCCTTGCCGCCGCCAGCTCCGGATTGTCCTCCGATATTGCGCCGCTGTAAATCACGGCGTCCGAGCCGGAAATATTCTCCGCCTTATGCTCGCCGTAAACGGTAATTCCATCGCTTTTCAGCCTTTCGGTTATGGGCGAGCTTGCCCTGTCCGAGCCGGAAACATCATAGCCGCGTCGTTTGCAGGCAAGCGCCAGCGACGACATACTTATTCCGCCGATACCTATAAAATACAGCTTTTGTGCGGCTTTCATTATACTTGAAATATCGTTTGACATATCTCGCCTTTCATTTTGCAATATTAAAAATTTTCTTACTATTTATTTGAATAATATTCATAATTGAGTTTTATAATAAACGCATAAAGATGAAAAATCTTAATAAATAACGGGGTGTTAAACATGATCATCACAGATGTAAAAATCAGAAAAACGTTCGACGAAGGTCCCATGAAGGCTGTTGCCTCCGTTACCTTTGACAATGAACTTGCTCTCCATGACGTTAAAGTCATCTACGCACGGGATAAATATTTCGTAGTAATGCCGTCAAGAAAAAATCCCGACGGAACATACAGAGATATAGTACATCCCATCAATTCCGAAGCTCGCGAAAGACTTGAAAGAACTGTCATAGACGCTTACTTCAAACATCTCAAAGAGCTTGAAAACAGCGGCAGCGATACAACGGCTGCGGAATAATCAAAAAAACGACCTCGCTTTACGGCGAGGTCTTTTTTATCAGTATCCGAATTTTCCGGAAAGACTGTCGTCGTTTTCAATCCAATCGCTCACGTTATATACCGTATATGTATCCGCCGTTTCACGAACGACGACCTTCTCTATTCCGGCGTTTATCACCTGACGCTTGCACATCATACATGAGCAGGTGTTCGGAACAAGAACTCCGGTTTTTCCGTCCACACAGCTCATATAAAGCGTCGCGCCGAGCATCTGCTCGCGGGAAGCGGCGATTATCGCGTTTGCCTCCGCGTGAACGGAGCGGCAAAGCTCATATCTTTCGCCACGCGGAATGTTCAGCTCGTCGCGCATACAGTAATTTATATCGCTGCAGTTTTTTCTGCCCCTCGGCGCGCCGTTGTAGCCTGTTGATATTATTATATCGTTTTTCACGATAATTGCCCCGAAGTGCTTTCTCAGGCAGGTGCTTCTTTCAGCCACCGTCTGCGCGATATCGAGATAGTAGTTTTCCTTGCTCGTTCTTTCCATAGCTTTTCTCTTTCCGAAAATATATTTTTAATTCCAAAACGGACGGAAATACTTCCCGTCCGTTTTTATTTTACTCGTTTCCGTTCATATCGGGGTTGTCGTCAAGCCATTCCTTCGATTTCTGCTTTTTGACCTTTGAGTACATATAATATCCGACGATGCCCGCTCCGACAAGAAGCACGATTATCGCTATAAGCACGATAATTATAAGCGCCCTGAATTTGTTTGCCGGCGCAGTCTGCCCCGTAATATCGACCACGGCATATATCGAATCCTCGTCCATAACAAAGACTATGCTGTTTTCCTTTATGGCGCTGCCGTATGCGGAAACCGAGCCGTCCTCCGATATTTTGTAAATGGCAAAGTCCTTGCCCGTAAATCTGCTCAGCGGTATTTTTACGGATATCACCGCCTCCGACAGATCGATATCGTCGGAAACCGCAAGGGAAAGCTTGTAAAGCGTGGCTATGCCGTTGTTCTGAATTTCGGAATTTATTCTGCTTACGGCAGAATCGTAGTTACTTATATAATCGCCCGCGCTTGCCGTTATATCCTCTGCGCTGAAAACAAGCCCGTCCGAAAATTCAAGTCCGCCGCTTATCGTGGCTGTCACGCCGCCGCTTTCGACGGAGGTTTTCGGCAGAGCGCTTACGGTGTCGAGAAATCCGCAGTTCATACAGTGACGGACGCTCCTGTCGGAGCTGTCGGTATAATAATCCGTATAGTCGTGACCGGTGTAGTCAAGCTCCGTTTCCGTAACGATGCCGCCGCACACATAGCAGAACGTTCTTATTATGCCCTTTGTGACGCAGGTGGCTTCTCTTATCACCTCTGCGTTGCCCTCGCTGTGAGGAAGCTTTTCTATTTCCTCGGTAAGAACAAGATATCCGCAGAGGGCGCAATATACTTCAGCCGTTCCGGCGTGCTCGCAGGTGGTGGCTCTTGTCACTTTTCTTACGGTATCGGTATGCTCGCAGCCGATCGCGCCTTCGACCGTTTTTTCTATTTTCACGCCGCAGTCAAGACAGAGATAGCTTTTTCTTCCGGCTGTGGTTTCGGTCGGAGCAACGTATGTTCCGGCAATCTCCTGAAGCGTATGCTCCTTGCGCGGAAGCTCCTCCGTGCTTATCGTTTCGCCGCATATGTCGCAGATGTGCTTTGTGAGCCCCTCGGAATCGCACGTTGCGGGCGTTGTTTCCTCGTGCGTCACGGAATGTGAGCAGATCGTTTTCGCTACGCACGGCTCGCTTATTCCGTCGCCGAAAATACTGCGGCGATAAAACGAATATTCGGTGAATTCCGAAAGTCCGGTGAAGACGTTTATCTTCTGCCACGAGTATTTATCCATTGAGTACTCATAGTTTTCTTCGTATGTAAGAGCAATGAGATTTTCGGTGCGGAGCCTTACATAAGGCACCGTTACCGACGCATGATATGAGAATATCTCCGACGGAGCGGACGCCTTTCCGAAGTCGGAAAGTATTCTGAAATAAACCGACTGACCTTCCTTTATTCCTTCAAAGGTATAGCTCGGCTCGGAAGTCGTGAATATCTGATGGTCGTCTCCTTCAAATCCCGATTCGGTATATGCTACGTCAATATAATATCCCGAAGCGCCTGTAATGGGTTCCCAGCTTACGATAACCGTTTCCCCCATTACTGTGGTCTGTACCTCGGTCGGCACATCGCCGCCTTCGGCGCCTACGGTAAATACGGTCATAGTTGCGAAAATCAAAACTGCAAGAACAAGTGAAATTATCTTTTTCACTTTTTGTATTACCTCCCTTCAAACAGTCATAATCTGATAATAAAAGTCACGATATAAGATATTATATATCCAAATCGGCCGGTTGTCAATCTCAACAGAGATATGGGAAAAAATTTTACAATTTGTTTTTGCATTTCATATTGTCAAAAGCTCCGTTTGTGATAAAATATTAAATGTAAAACAAAAAACAGAAAGGATTGCTTTCAATATGGCTGTAAAAGCTCTTACAAAGGACAATTTTGACGCCGAAACCGCAAGCGGAGTTTCCCTTGTCGATTTCTGGGCAAGCTGGTGCGGTCCGTGCAGAATGATGTCGCCCGTGGTTGACGGTCTTGCCGGAAAGGTTGAAGGTCTGCGCGTCTGCAAGGTCAACGTTGACGACGAACCCGACCTTGCCGACAGATTCGGCATAGATATGATTCCCGCGCTCATTTTTATAAAAAACGGCGCGGAAGCAAACAGATTTATCGGCGTGGTAAGCGAAGATACGCTTATATCCGCCGCAAAGGAGCTTCTCTGATGCGCGTGCGCTTGAACGATGACGAGGAGGTTGTCCGCGCGGTACAGGAAGGTCTGCGCCGCACGGGCGGCTACTGTCCGTGCAGACGTCAGCGCACGGAGGACTACAAATGTATGTGCAAGGAGTTCCGCGATCAGATAAAAGACGAAAACTTCGAGGGCTACTGTCACTGTATGCTGTACTACAAAGAAAAATAAAAAGGCGGAAGGCTTTATGAGAGTCGCTATCATAGGTTCAAGAAGTATAGAATACGAAAAGCTTCAGAAGCGCGCATACGAGCTTCTGTGCGAAAATATACCGGCAAACTGCACCGAAATAGTTTCGGGCGGAGCCATGGGGGTGGATCGTCTTGCCGAGATATATGCGCGGCACAACAATCTCCCCACGAAAATTTTTCTTCCCGAATACGACAAATACGGAAAACGCGCGCCCATCGTCCGCAACGACAAAATAGTTGAGTATTCTCAGTATGTTCTCGCTTTCTGGGACGGAAGCTCGCACGGGACGGCTTACACCGTCGCCACCTGCCTTAAAGAAGGCGTTCCGGTGAAAATAATCAGTCTTTGAAAAGCACGGCGGGCGTACCGCCGTGCTTTTTTGCAGAATAATATGTAAATTTTGCTGAAAATAAAAATATGTATTGTTTTACGCCGCCCGATATGATATAATATATCTACAATAAATGTCATTTTCCGACACGGGAGGGTAACATCGTGAACGGTAACGATAACAGACAAAACGACAGAAGGTGCGAAAATTTTTCCCGCACAAATCAGCTGCGAACAACGCAAACGAATACTGCGGCGGATATGAATCGCACTCAGATGGGCAAAACATCTGCCGGAACAACAAGCGTCAAAAGAAAAAGGAAGCTCCGTTTCAGACCCACAAAGGAAGGAATGGTCGCTCTCGGCGAGCTGTTTCTGATACTTCTTGCGATAATTTTTGTAATATTCCTCGTTGTAAAGGGCATAAAGGGAAGCGGAAATTCCGACGAAACATCCTCGTCCGCCCCGACGGACGCTCCCATAACCACCGAAGCCGCAAAGCCTGCGTGGAACGCGGGATATATAAGTCTTGCCGTGGCGACAAGCGGCAAAAAGGAGGGCAACCTCATTCTCGTAAACAATGACGCGGAATATTCGTTCCCGTCGAAAATGATGTCAAAGCTTACCGAGCTTTACGGCAAAACGGACGGTCTTTTCGTAATCGGAAGATATAAAGACGAAAGCCGCACGGGCGTTTATCTCAATTCGGGAATTATTCCGTCGCTGAAAAAGCTGTGCGAAGCAATGACTGCGGCAAATCAGGACACGCTCGGTTCGTATACGGACAAAAACGGCGCGACCGTGACCGACAAAATAATGATTTCAAGCGGCTACCGCTCAAAAGATTATCAGCAGACGCTTTATGACGAAGCCGACGACAAAAGCTTTCTTGCGCAAGCCGGCTACAGCGAGCATCACACCGGTCTTGCTTTCGATATAAAAATATTCACCGCAACCGGCGCAACAATAGATCTGCGCGCAGGCGAATACGAATGGATAACCGAAAACTGCCACAAATACGGCTTTATCCGTCGTTATCAGGCGGAAAAGCTCGGCATAACGGGTATAAGCAACGAAGAATGGCACTTCCGCTTTGTTGACGTTCCGCACGCATACGCTATAAAGGAAGCCGGCATTTGCCTTGAAGAATACATTGAAATGCTCAGAAAACAGCACAACTGCACGGAAAATACTCCGTATGAAGTATCGACCGACATCGGCGATTTCCTTGTTTACTATGTTCCTGCGGATTCTGCCGATATGACGTACATAACCGTTCCGCAGGGAGCAAAGCTCGTTTCGGGCAGCTTTGCCGCAGAACAGAGCATAACCTCCGGAATGTATACGGTTTCCGGCACAAACGAAGGCGGCTTTATAGTAACGATAGCAAAGTAAAAGACAGCAAAAATTGAACAGCCCCAAATTGTACGGACAGCACAAAAAAGAGTCTCAAGGTAGAAAATA
>CAVEFC010000025.1:0-20969 GCA_963614875.1 uncultured Eubacteriales bacterium
GGGTCCCTTGTTGCGGTTACATTTTGACTCACAATTACTATTATACGAGGAGCAAAGCGTATGAATATCAGAACCGATATAGAAATAGCTCAGGCGGCAGAGCCGAAGCCTATATACGAAATAGCAAGGCTTGCCGGAATAGACGAAAAATATATCGAGCCTTACGGAAAAACAAAGGCGAAGATAGAGCTTTCGTTTCTCGGGGAGAATCGGGCGGAAAAGGGAAAGCTTATACTTGTGACGGCGATAACGCCGACTCCCGCGGGCGAAGGAAAAACAACCACAACGATAGGTCTCGGCGACGGACTGCGGAGAACGGGCAAAAAAGCGGTGCTTGCCCTGCGTGAGCCTTCGCTCGGGCCCGTGTTCGGAATAAAGGGCGGAGCTACCGGCGGCGGATACGCGCAGGTCATACCGATGGAGGATATAAATCTGCATTTCACGGGCGATTTCCACGCGATAGGCGCGGCAAACAATCTTCTTGCCGCAATGCTTGACAATCACATATATCAGGGAAATGCGCTCGGAATAGATCCGAGAAAAATAACGTGGAAAAGATGCGTCGATATGAACGACCGTCAGCTTCGCTCCGTTATAGACGGCATCGGCGGTATGACGGGCGGCGTTCCGAGAGAGGACGGCTACGATATAACCGTAGCTTCGGAAATAATGGCTGTGTTCTGCCTTGCGACGTCGCTTTCAGACCTTAAAGAGCGGCTTTCGAAAATAATAGTCGGCTATACTTATGACGACAAGCCCGTGACTGCGGGCGATCTTAAAGCCGCGGGCGCAATGACGGCGCTCCTGAAGGACGCGCTCCGTCCGAACCTTGTTCAGACGCTCGAAGGCACTCCGGCGATAGTTCACGGCGGACCGTTTGCCAACATTGCTCACGGCTGCAATTCCGTCATTGCGACGGAAACCGCGCTCAGACTCGGCGATTATGCCGTGACGGAAGCAGGCTTCGGTGCGGATCTCGGCGCGGAAAAGTTTTTTGACATAAAATGTCGCGCGGCGGGCTTCAATCCGTCGGCGGTTGTTGTCGTTGCGACGGTAAGAGCGCTGAAAATGCACGGCGGCGCGGAAAAATCCGAGCTTTCAAGGGAAAATATCACGGCGCTTGAAAAGGGTATGCCGAATCTGCTTCGTCACGTTGCGAACATAAAAAACGTTTACGGACTTCCGTGCGTTGTTGCGGTGAACAGATTTCCCACGGATACGGAGGCGGAGCTTTCGGTTGTTATCGACGAGTGTAAAAAGCTCGGCGTAAACGCCGTGCTTTCGGAGGTATGGGAAAAAGGCGGAGAGGGCGGAGAGGCGCTCGCGCGAGAGGTTGTCCGCCTGTGCGATGAAAAAAGCCGGTTTGATTTTGCATACGATCTTGACCTCACGATAAAGGAAAAAACGGAGCAGATAGTGAAAAAGGTTTACGGCGGCGACGGAATCGTGCTTACGCCCAACGCCGAAAAACAGATAAAAAAGCTTGAAGCGCTCGGCTTCGGAAAGCTGCCCGTGTGCATTGCCAAAACCCAGTACAGCTTTTCGGACGATCCGAAAAAGCTCGGTGCACCCGAGCATTTCACGGTTACGGTAAAAAGCGTGAAGGTATCCGCCGGAGCGGGCTTTATCGTGGTTTTGACGGGAGATATAATGACAATGCCGGGACTTCCGAAGGTTCCCGCCGCGGAAAACATAGATGTTGACGAAAATGGAAAAATAACGGGACTTTTCTGATTTGCGGAAAAGAAAAAGCGGCTCATTTTGAGCCGCTTTCTTTATCTTCTTTCTGATTTTTCGGTGTTGCACGTTCTTTCAGTATGAGGTTGATATACTGCGAAAGAGATCTGTCGTCCTTTTCGGCTTCGGCACGCAGAGCTTCAAGCAGATCGCCGTCAATGGTTATGCTGATTTTTTCTTTAAGAGGCCTCATAAATATCACCGCCAAATATATTTATGACACAATTTTATAATAAAATACGATTTTATATTGACAAGTAAGACAAAGTAGGATAAAATAAGATTGTCGAAAGACAAAATATTTTGTAAGGAGAAGTAAAAAAATGAAGTTTTGTTCACATTGCGGTCAACAGGTTGATGACGATGCGGCTTTTTGCGCAAAATGCGGCTGCGCCATTGAGGAGGGCAGTAATGTCCAAACAAAAAATGCGCAAAAAGAAAACATCTACCTTGCGGTGCTTGGATTTATTCTTCCCATCATAGGACTTATAGTGTATATTGCAAATGCAAGTTCTTGCCCGCAAAAAGCCAGAAGCGCGGGAAGAGGCGCTCTTATGGGATTTGTGCTTCTTCCGCCGCTTATTTATTTATTGGTGACACGAATTATATTAAGATAACATAGGTCTGTTACATATTAAAAAAACAAGCCCTTCACATCGCAGATAGATTCTTTGCGATACGAGGGGCTTGTTATATAATGAGAAAAACCGCTCGTCCGGACTGACGAGCGGTTTTATATTTTCGATTATTCTTCTTCGGGAAGCTCGCTCTTGAATACTATGCGCTTCTCGGTTTCTTTATCGAACAGGTGCATACGCGCCGTGTCGATCGCAACCGTGATTGTATCTCCGTTGCGCGCAGTGGATCTGGGCGATACGCGAGCCGTGAGCTTCTGCTCGCCGGAACGGTCGATAACCATATTTTTCTTCGAAGCGAGTTCTTCGTCGACAACAACTCTGTTCGCAATGAGGTAGAGAAGTATTTCGGAGCCCATAAGCTCTGTAACGTCAACATATGCTTCAAAGGAAGAATCCTTGAGAGCCGCGATCTGCATGGGAGTATCGACGATACATTCGGGACGGACGCCCGCGATGATTTCCTTGCCGATGTAGGGCTTGAGCTCTTCGCTGTTGCCTTTTTCTTCGGGGAGCTTGATTGAAATATCGCCGAATTTGAGGTAAACGCCGTCGTCCTTTTTCACAAGCTTGCCGTTGATGAAGTTCATCTGAGGCGTACCGATAAAGCCTGCAACGAAGAGGTTTACGGGCGAATCGTAAAGGTTCTGAGGAGAGTCAACCTGCTGAATGATACCGTCCTTCATAACTACGATACGGGTAGCCATTGTCATAGCCTCTACCTGATCGTGCGTAACGTAGATAAACGTTGCACCGAGCTTGTGGTGAAGCTTTGTGATTTCTGTTCTCATTGCCGCACGAAGCTTTGCGTCAAGGTTTGAGAGAGGCTCGTCGAGAAGGAATACCTTAGGATTACGAACGATTGCACGGCCGAGAGCAACACGCTGTTTCTGACCGCCGGAAAGAGCCTTGGGGTGTCTGTCAAGCAGGTGAGAAATGTCAAGAATTCTTGCAGCTTCTTCAACCTTGCGCTTGATTTCTTCCTTCGGTACTTTACGAAGTTTAAGACCGAACGCCATATTGTCGAAAACGGTCATATGCGGATAAAGAGCGTAGTTCTGGAACACCATCGCTATATCTCTGTCCTTGGGGGCAACGTCGTTTACAAGACGGTCGCCTATAAAGAGTTCGCCTTCGGTTATTTCTTCAAGACCTGCGATCATTCTGAGGGTTGTGGATTTACCGCAGCCCGAAGGTCCTACGAAGATTATGAATTCCGTATCTCTGACTTCAAGGCAGAAGTCAGATACGGCGGTAACACCGCCCGGATATTTTTTGTAGATGTGTCTGAGTGATAAACTTGCCATTATTGACTCCGATCCCGGCGACAAAACGAGATTTATTTTTACATCTTCCAGCCGCCGATGGAAGATGTTTTTACGCAGTGCGATAAAAAACCGTCCTCTGCGTAAAAAATTACAAATATATTATAGCAAAAAGCGATATATAATGAAAGAGTTTATTCATCCAAAGTTTCAAAATATTATTTGTGAAAATTGCACAAATGAAGCCATACAAACAAAAAAATCGTGCCGGAAAATCGAATGCTTCTAATTTATTATAAAGAATTTGCGTCAGAGCGGAGCGTTTTCAAGCTTTGCTTCTTCGTCTGCTGTGAGAGGACGAAATTCACCCTCGGCAAGCTTTGCGTCAAGCGGAATGCCTGCAAACGCGGTGCGCGAAAGCGAGGTTATTTCCGAGCCTACTGCATGGAACATACGCTTTATCTGATGAAATTTTCCTTCGGATATCGTTATGTGTCCGCTTTTTCCGTCATCGGATACCGAAAGCTTTGCGGGCTTTGTAAGAGCTTTTTCTCCTATATCGACGCCTTCCTCAAGCTTTGCCGTCTGCTCCGGCGATATGGGCGGAGAGCAGGTGAAAAAATATGTTTTCGCAACGTGATATTTCGGCGAAAGAAGTCTGTGCGCAAGCTGACCGTTGTTTGTAAGTATAAGAAGTCCCGTGGTGTCGATGTCAAGACGTCCGCAGGGGAAAAGTCCGAGCCGGCGGAGATTTTCGGGCAAAAGCTCAAGGACGGTTTTCTTGCGCGGATCGTCGGTGGAGCTTATATATCCGGACGGCTTGTTCATCATTATATAGGTGAATTTTCTGTATATCACCGTCGCGCCGCAAAAGACCACGGCGTCGGCTTCTTCGTTTATCTGAACGGAGGTGTCCTTTACGACAGCGCCGTTTACCGTGACGGCGCCCGCCCTTGCGGCTTTTTTGCTTTCGCTTCTTGTTGCGGTGCCCGTGACCGTGAGAAATTTATCAAGACGCATAATTTTTCTCCGAAAAGTAATATATGCTTATTTTATCACGGCGCGCGACGCTTGTAAAGTGAATTTGCCGCAAAAAAATTCATCTCTCCGCCGCAAAGGGCAGAGAGATGAACAAGGGGCTGAGGCTATATCTGTTTTCGTATTCTGTCGAGCGCGCCCTTTTCTATGCGCGACACCTGCGCCTGAGATATGCCGATTTCGTCGGCTATTTCCATCTGTGTTTTTCCTCTGAAAAAACGCATCGATATTATCGAGCGTTCGCGCTCCGAAAGACGCTTCATCGCCTCGCCCACGGCTATGTTGTCTATCCACGCCTCGTCGTTTTCCTTTTCGTCGCTTATCTGATCCATAAGATAAAGCGCGTCGCCTCCCTCGCTGAACACAGGCTCATAAAGCGAAAGCGGAGTCGTTATCGAGGTCAGCGCCTCCGTTACAGCGGCAGGCTCGGCTTCAAGCTCTGCGGCGATCTCGGCGTCGGTCGGATCGCGCGACAGCCGTAGCGAAAGCTCTTCTTTTACTCGAAGCGCACGGTATGCAAGATCGCGCTGACTGCGGCTGACTCTTATCATACTGTTGTCGCGCAGATATCTGCGTATTTCGCCTATTATCATCGGGACGGCATAGGTGCTGAATTTAACGCCTACGTCAAGGTCAAAATTGTCTATTGCCTTTATCAGCCCGATACAGCCGACCTGAAAAAGATCGTCGGCGTCCTCTCCGCGTCCGCCGAACCGCTGGATTATGCTCAGCACAAGACGCATATTTCCGGAAATAAGCTCCTCGCGGGCGCGCATATCGCCGTTTTTCGACCTTCTCAGAAGCTCGTTTTTTTCTTCCGCGGTAAGAGTTTTCAGCTTTGAGGTATTTACTCCGCAAAGCTCGACTTTGTTATAGTACATTTTTCGTTTCTCCCAAAAGCAACTGTATTTTTCCGTCGAAATAAGTATTGCCGATGTCGGTTTTTGTTTATTCAGAGAAACGTATGCAACATATTTCCAATTTTTTATTCTTTTTGCGACATATAAAATTTAACAATTAAATATTGAATTACTTATTGAAAAACGTCCGGAGGTTTGATATTATATATTGGAAATGCGAAAATACGGAGTACTTTTAATGAAAGGTCAGAAACGTCTTTTAAGCTTTGCAAGGCGGGCTTGCGATGACTACAATATGATATCCCCGGGAGATACGGTCGCCGTGGGACTTTCGGGAGGGAAGGATTCGCTTGCGCTGCTTTATACGATGGCGGAGCTGCGCAGATTTTATCCAATTCCGTTCAGACTTATCGCCGTGACGATAGATATGCGCTTTGATGAGATCGGAAAGGAAAGGGCGGATTTTACGCCGATAGAAAAGCTCTGCCGCGAGCTTGACGTGGAATATCACATAGAGCCTTCAAACATTGCAAAAATAGTGTTCGATATAAGAAAGGAAAGCAATCCGTGTTCGCTGTGCGCAAAGCTGCGCCGCGGGATGCTGTGCGATACGGCGAAAAAGCTCGGCGCAAACAAAATCGCGCTCGGGCATCACTTTGATGACGCCGTGCAGACTTTTATGCTCAATCTTTTCTACGAGGGCAGACTCGGCTGTTTTTCTCCCGTGACGTATCTTGACCGCTCGGACGTTACCGTCATCAGACCGTTTATCTACGCGCAGGAAAAGGATCTCGGTTATTTTACGTCCAATGCGCAGCTTCCCGTCGTCGAATCGGAATGTCCGGCAAACAAAAAAACGGAAAGAGAAGAGATGAAATCGCTTCTTATATCGCTTGAAAGAGAAAACAAAGGTCTGCGCCACAGAATATTCGGCGCAATGCAGAAAGCCGGAATAGACGGCTACAAGGAAGCAAAGCTCAAGGAATACGACGACGAATAAAAATTTCCGGAGCGGGAAAAGCTACGATAAAACGGCTTTCGGAGATTATTATGTCGAACAACAGAGAAAAAGACAAAAAAGATAAAATATCAAGGCATTGGTGCGGAAATCTCGGCGCTTCCGTGATACTTACGGAATCGGACGCGGGCAAAAGCAGATGCCTTTCGGCACATCTTTGCGGCGGAGAATCGGCTCATTGCGGAAAGCATTCGCCGGTCGGCTCCGGCACGGGACAGATCACAATGTGACCTTGCGGGCTTTGCCCGCTTACATAAAATCAAAAATAAAAATGAGAGGTACATAAAAATGGCATTCAATTTTACAGACAAGTATCTGCGCGAGTTCGTAACGGATTTTTCCGTTGCGGCTATGGCAGACGAAACGAAAAGCGCGTTTGATACCGTTTTCGGCGGAAAGGGCGCAGGCTCCGATTTTCTCGGCTGGAGAGATCTTCCTTACAATTACGATCGCGAAGAAGTGTCGCGCATAAAGAAAGCAGCCGAAAAAATAATAAAAACCTGCGATGTTTTTGTCGTTATCGGAATAGGCGGCTCTTATCTGGGCGCGCGCGCGGCAATCGAATTCGTTGAGGGCGCAAGCTACAACAACAGGAAAAAATCCACGCCCGACATTTATTTTGTCGGCAACGATATCAGCTCGTCCCATCTTCGCGACGTGCTTGAAATCTGCAAGGACAAGGACGTTTGCATAAACGTCATTTCAAAATCCGGCACGACGACAGAGCCTGCGATAGCCTTCAGAATTTTCCGCGATATGCTTTTGAAAAAATACGGAAAGGCAGCGTCCGAAAGAATATTCGTAACCACGGACAAAGCCCGCGGAGCGCTTCGTCCGCAGGCGGAAGAGCTCGGCTACGAAAGCTTTGTCGTTCCCGATGATATCGGCGGAAGATATTCGGTTCTCAGCGCTGTTGGTCTGCTTCCCATTGCCGTCGCCGGAATAGACATCGACGAAATGCTCGCCGGCGCAAAGGACGCCGCCGACAAATATTCAAAGGGAGATATCTTCTCAAATGACTGTATGAAATATGCCGCTCTCCGCAATTATTTCCTCCGTCACGGAAAATCGGTCGAAATACTCGCGGTAAACGATCCCGCCCTTTCTATGACATGCGAATGGTGGAAGCAGCTTTTCGGTGAAAGCGAAGGCAAGGACGGCAAGGGACTTTATCCCGCGTCGGCTGTTTATTCAACGGATCTTCATTCCATCGGTCAGTTCATTCAGGAAGGCACGAGAGTGATGTTTGAAACCGTCATAAACGTAAACGCGGAGGACAATTTCGTCATAGAATCCGACGTGGACAATGCGGACGGTCTTAACTTCCTTGCCGGAAAGACGATAAACTTCGTAAATCAGCAGGCGTTTCTCGGAACGGTAATGGCTCACACTGACGGCGGAGTTCCCAATATCGCGATCGAGCTTACCTCACGCACCGCAAGAGATTTCGGATATCTTGTGTATTTCTTCGAGCTTTCGTGCGCGATTTCGGGTTATATGCTCGGAATAAATCCGTTCAATCAGCCGGGAGTCGAAGCGTACAAAAAGAATATGTTTGCGCTTCTTGGCAAGCCCGGATATGAAGAAAACGCCGAAAAACTCAAAAAACGTCTTGAAAAAATACAATAAATAACATATAATGAAAGCGGACGGAAAACCTGTTCGCTTTTATTTTTTTGCAAAGGATGTGACGTCAGTGAACGTATACGGCAAAAAAGGTGCTCTTGTGTTTGCGCTTTATTCGGTGCTCTGCGCCGTCACGCTTCTTTTTCCGATAGGGAAAACGGCTGCCGGAATATTCTTTGCGGTGGTCACGGTCGGACTTGCTTTATATCTGATTCTGTCAAAAAAGAAGGTTATTGCGATAGTAACCTGCGCGCTTTGTCTTGTGTCGTCCTCGCTCGGCTTTGTTTCCGGAGCCGCATATGCGGACAAAATATCGGCAATGCGGAAATTTGCGGACGAAAACGAGCATACAATCTGCGCGGAGGTAACATATTCCGTTTACGAAAAGCAGTTCGGCTCGCTTTACTATGCAAAGCTTTCGTCGATAGACGGAGAGGACGCCTCGCTTTCGGCCGAGGTTGCGTTTTCGTATCTTCCGGATATCGCGCTTCACGATAAAATAAAAGCGACGGTACTGCTTTCAGAGCCTGACGACGATGAAGCTTCGCTTCTGAAATCGAAGGGAATTTTTCTGTGCGCGGAGGTAAAAAGCTTTTCGATTACGGAAAGCGGCGGCGACGGAACCCTGCCTGAAAGAATAAACGCATATCTTGACGGGATACTTGAAAGAAGCATAGGCGGCGACGAAGCCGATTTTGCTTCGGCGATATTCCTCGGGAACAAGGGCGACGTATCTCAGAAAATAAAGCTTGCGTTCAGGCGGTGCGGAGCTTCGCATCTGCTGGCGCTGAGCGGACTTCATCTTTCGGTGCTTGCCGCCGGACTTGAAGTTGCGCTCCGCGCAATAAGAGTAAAAAAGAAAATAAGAATAGGCATCTCGGTTTTCGCAACCGTGCTTTTTGCGCTTGTGACGGGACTTTCCGCGTCGGTTCTGCGAGCCGCGATAATGCTGATAATATATTTTGTTTCACAGCTTATAGGGGAAGAACGCGATTCGCTTACGTCGCTTTTCGTTGCGCTTGCGCTGATAATTGCCGTAAGACGATATTCCGTCTGGGACGCGGGACTGTGGATGTCGTTTTTCGCGACGCTCGGACTTGTTCTGTTTTCGGACAGACTTCTTCCGAAATTTTCGGCATCGACGCGCGAAAATTACTCGGCGGCGAGAAAATTTTTCATCGGCGCGCTGAAATACGTCCTCGGACTTCTTGCGGCGAGCCTTGTGGCAACGCTTTTCACATTGCCCGTGACATATATCGCTTTCGGCGGAATATCGCTCGTTTCTCCGATCGCAAATCTGTGGCTTGTGCCGCTCGCGCAGGTGCTTTTGTATCTTCTGCCGTTTGTCTGTTTTCTGTCGAAGGTGCCGTTTCTCAGCGACGTTCTCATATCGGCGGCGCGCGGACTTATAAAGCTGATATGTATGTCGGCAGAGCTGTTTTCTTCGCCGTCGGGCGTTTATATTTCGATAAAATATCCGTTTGCGCCGTATCTGATAGGCGGACTTGTGATAATGCTTGCGGTTATTGTGTTTGTCCCGAAGATAAAACCGAGAGCCGTCGTCGCGGGAGCGGTTTCGCTTTGCGTGGCGTTTGCGGGCTGTCTCGGAATATGGTACGGACATATCGGCGATGACATTTACGCCGTGTGCGTAAACGAAAAATCAAGCGACGCGGTAAGCATTGTTTATCGCGGAAGAAGCTTTGTTTTCGATGTTTCGACGGGAGGCTTTGCCGCTTCTTGTTCCGCGGCAAATGAAACCTCGGGCTATGCGGCAAGCGAAATAGACGTTTACGCGCTTACCCATCTGCACAGATATCATTCGGCGACGTTTGACAAGCTTTGCGGCTATTACAGAATAAACAGGCTGCTTTTGCCGACCGCGGAAAGCGAAGCCGATTCGAAATACATTTCGGAGCTTCTTGCGATTGCCGAAGAAAACGGCGTAAAGACGGAATTTTATAACCGTCGCGCCGAATCCGCCGTGGAATGCGGAGATATGAAAATAATTCTTCCGGAATATATCACGCTCCGGCGCTCCACGCACCCCGTTGTCAGCTTTTCCGTTTATCTCGGCGAGGATGAGGTAATGCTTTATTCCGGAGCGGCGCTCGGAGAGGCTGTCGATGGCGATGTTTATCACAACGCTTCTCTTGTGATTTTCGGCGCTCACGGTCCTGTGATAAAGCAAAAGCTGAGTACCGACGCCTGCCGCTCGGCGCAAAGCATAGTGTTTTCAAACGAAAAGGTTTATTCGTTTTCTGAAAAAACGGACGCGCCGATAATAATATCAGGTCGCGGAGGAAAAGTAAGCGTCAAAATCAAATGCGAAAAATAATTCGGGCTTCCTGCGGACATATGCTCTGCGGGGAGCTTTTTTGCTTTGCCGCCGCGCATATTCAAAGCCTTTGCAGGTAAATAATATAAGTAAAATTATTTTTTTGCGGAGGATATTATGAGTGCTTTTTCGCCGATATCATACGGCAAAGGAAAAACAAAAGCGGCAAGCGCGGCGGCTTTTGCGAAAAGAAAGAGAAGGGCGATATCGGCTCTTGCCGGATACGAAAGGGCGGACGGCGCTCTGACGGCGGCAAAAGCCGCTCTGAAAAGCGTTTCTCGTATGAAAAAGCTGCCGCAAAGCGAGGACGGAGAGCTTTGTATTTACGGCTTTGCGACGGCTTACATCGCGGCGGAGGGCGGCAGAATAAGCGAAGAAACGCTTTCCGGCGCGCTTGCTTTGGCAAACGCGGAATTTTCTTCCGAGGAGCTTGACCGTCTGCCCGATATGCTGAGGATTGCCGCGGCGGAAAGACTTTGCGACGTACTGACGTTTTCGGGCGATGCGGAAGCGGAAGCAGCCGAGCTTTGCGGCAGCGACGCAAAAATATCGCGGATAGATTTTTCGCGTTTGTTTTTTGAATTCTGCGAATGCAGCCGCGTTCTTTCAAGGGACGAAACCTACAGGCACAGCTCGTGCGAATCAAAGCGCGAATATATAAAAGCCGTAAAGAAAATATCAGAGCTTGACGGCATAAGCGAAGGTGAAGCGGCAAGAAAAAGCCTTGCTCTTGCCGCAAAAGCCGGCAAGGATCTGAGCCTTGTGCTTTTCGGGCAGGAAAAAAGCGCCGCAGCAGGCTATTTTGCGTCGATAGCATTGATCACGGCGGTTTTGGCTGGAATATATCTGTATCTTTGCGGAAAAGCGCCTGCGATTGTACTGTGCGTGTTTCTTCTTGCGCCGCTGAGGGAGCTTTCGAAACGGTTTGCGGCTTCGCTCTGCCGCGGTCGCGGCGGATCGCGGCTTCTTTTTCTGACCTCGGGGAAAGAGCTTGAAAACGCGCACTGCATCGTTGCGGTGGCGACGCTCCTTTACGGAGAAAAGCGCGATCGCGAGGTGTTCGACAGGCTTGAAGATTTTTACCTGCGGAACAGAAACGAAAACTACGTTTTTTCCGTTCTCGGAGATCTCGGCGAGGCGGATTTTCCCTGTGACGACGGGGACGACGGAAAAATAGCCTATGCGAAATCGAGAATATCGGCGCTGAACGAAAAATACGGCGGCGGCTTTGCGCTTTTCGTAAGGAGAAGAACGTTTGTCGGCTGTCAGAAAAAATATATGGCGTGGGAGCGCAAGCGCGGAGGAATAATCGAGCTTTGCCGTTTTGTCTGCGGAGACGATATCGGATGGAGATATTTTGAGGGCGACAGAAGCAGAATATCGGAATGTACGCATCTGCTCACGCTTGACCGCGATACCGAGCTTTTCTACGGCTCGGTAAGAAAGCTTCTCGGAATAATGCTTCATCCCGCAAACAAGCCCGTTTTCGACGAAAAATCAGGAAGAGTGACTTCGGGCTACGGCGTGCTTCAGCCGTCGGTCACGCCGTCGCTTTCCTCCGCTTCGGCGACGTTTTTCGCTGAGCTTACCGGCGGAAAAGGCGGTCTTGACGTTTACACGGGAACGGAAAAGGAGCTTTATCAGAGCCTGACCGGCACGGGATATTTCTGCGGAAAGGGAATGACTGACATAAAAATGTTTCTTCTTGCCTGCGGAGCTTCGATAGCGGACGAACGGGTGCTGAGCCACGACGTTATCGAGGGGAGTCTGCTCAGGTGCGGATCGGCTTCGGGCGTCGTGCTTACCGACGGAACGCCGAAAAACGCGCTGTCGTATTACACGCGCCTGCACAGATGGATAAGGGGAGATCTTCAACTGTTGCCTTATCTTTGCAAAAGCATCCGCCTCGGGAGCGGAGAAAAGCGCGCAAACCCCGTAAGCAAAGCCGGAAAGTATCGCATAGCCGACAGCGCGATAAGACATTTTGCTCCGCTTTCCGCAATTACGGCGGTGACGCTTTCGCTGTTTTTCGGCGCGCGGACGGCGTATATCACGGCGGTGTTTGCGTTTGCGTATCTTTTTTATCCGCTTGCGGAAAGCATTTTTGCCCCTGCTGTAACGGGCGGATTATTCCGCGCCGGAAGTCTTTACGGATATACAAAAACCGTGCTTATGTCGCTTGCGAGGTGCGTTTTCGGCGTGATGTCCGCGGCGCACGAGGCTTATGTTTTTGCCGACGCCGCAATAAGAACCGTTTATCGTTTTTCGGTTTCGGGAGAGCATTTTCTCGATTGGAAGACAGCCGCCGACGGCGACGAGGAAGAAGCCGACATACTTTCCCATTATAGAAAAACGGTGGTATCCGTTTTTTTCGGGCTTTTGTCGGTGTGTGTTTTTCCGGACGGAATAAAAGCGCTCGGCGCACTCTGGGCGCTTTATCCTGCGACGGCGTATTTTTTATCGCTCGGGGACGCGGGGAAAAAGCGTGTGCCGAAGGGAATACGTCAGAAGCTGAAAAGGCTCTGCGCAAAGGAATGGCGGTATTTTGCCGACAATGTAAACGCAAAGACAAACTGGCTTCCGCCGGACAATTATCAGAGTTCGCCGATCGAACGGACGGCAATGAGAACCTCGCCGACGAATATCGGAATGTTTCTCGTATCGGCGCTTGCCGCAAGGGATTTCGGCTATATAAGCAGCGAAAAGCTTGCTGAATATATGAAAAACACCGCCGATTCGATAGACAAGCTGCTCAAATGGCACGGAAATCTTTATAACTGGTACGATATTCAGAGCCTTGAAGTTATAGGCGAGCCCTTTGTTTCTTCCGTTGACAGCGGGAATTTTCTTGTTTGTCTTACGGCGGTATGCGAGGGACTCAAGGAATATGCGTCGGAAGAGCCGTCGCTTCTCGATTCGGTGAAAAGATTTGAAAAAACGGCGGCGGAAACCGATCTTTCCGCGCTTTACGACAGTGCCGGAAAGCTGTTTTATATAGGCTATAACGCGGGAAGCGCAAAATATTCCGACAGCAGATACGACGTTTTTATGAGCGAGGCGCGGCTTACAGGCTATTATGCCGTTGCAACGGGGCAGGTTCCTCCGGAGCATTATTTTGCGCCGGCGAGAAGAATCGGGGCGCGGAGCGGACGCAGAGGCCCGCTTTCGTGGAGCGGAACCGCGTTTGAATATTTTATGCCCGCGCTTTTTCTGCCGTCGGAAAAGGGCTCCGCGCAGAGAGCCGGACTTGATTTTGCATACGCCGTGCAAAAAAGCTCGGCTGCGAGCCGTTTTGCAGACGGAAAATATTTTTCGCTGTGGGGAATATCGGAATCGCAGTATTTCGGCTTTGACGGAAGAATGAACTATCAGTACAGGGCGTTCGGCGCGGAGGGACTTTCCCTTGATCCCGAATTTGAAAAAAACGATACGTTTTCTCCTTATTCCGCATTTCTTATGATAAGGGAAAATCCTGCCGCGGCGATGGGCGTTCTCGGCACGTTCGATATGCTCGGCGCAAGCGGCAGATACGGCTTTTGCGAAGCGGTTGATTTCTGCCGCGGTCGCGTCGGCGACGGCTTTGCCGTGATAAAAAGCTATATGGCGCATCACAAGGGAATGAGCATTGCAGCGGCGGCAAACGCCTGCTTTGCCGACGTTTTTGTCCGCAGGTTTATGCGCTGTCCCGAAATGAGAGCGGGGCAGATACTGCTTTCCGAAAAAATACCCGAAGGCTCGCCGCTTTCAAAGCCTTCGAGGACGAAGAAAGCTCCCGTAAAGCCGGACATTCCCGACGTCTGCGCGGCGCGCGGAAAACGTGTGAGGTACAATCTGCTTTATCCGAAGGTCTGCGCGGTATCGAACGGAAAAACACGGATAATCGCGTCGAGCTCGGGGCATATATTGCTTTCGGACGGCGAGATGTGCGTATCGCACACGGACTTTGACAGATTTTCGCTTTCGGGCGGACTTTGCGTTGTCGCGGAGGTTGACGGAAGGCTTTTGTCGGCGGTTCCGCTCGGATATACGGACAGATCCGTCGATTCAAGATTTGAATTTTTTTCCGAGCCGGAGAAAATAACTTATTTTTCGTCGCATCGCGGGGCGGATTTTCAGTGCGATTTTTCCGTTACGCTTACCGTATCGCCCGAGCAGTCGGAATTTATTGTTTCGGCAAGGATAAGCGGCGGCGCGGAAAGCCGCATAATGCTTTTCTTTGAGCCTGTAATGCGCGACGAAAAAGCATATATCGCGCACAAATGCTTTTCGGGGCTTTTTCTTGAATGCGAATACGAAGCCGAAGAAAAATCGGTGCTGATACGTCGCCGTCCGCGCGGAAGCGGCGAAAGCGTATATCTCGGAATGACGGCAAAAGCGCCGTGCGGCTTTGAATTCGATTCGGGAGATTGCGGACTTTCGTCCGGCTACGGCGAAAAAGAGATATCCGAGCTTATAAGACAGCCCTGCGAAAAACGGCAGGGCGCGCCGGTTGTCCCGTTTTTCAGAATGGTTTGCCCGAAAACCTCAAAAGCCGAGTTTTCGATAGGCTGCTCAAAGGACAGGGACGATCTTCTGTATTTTCTCGGGAAAAAGCGCGGCAGACTCACTATGAAAAGCACGGTGACGCTTATGCGTTCCGCCGCGGGCATAGGCGGCTATGCCTGCGCTATGGAGGAATATCTGCTGAGAAATCTGTACTTTCCGCAGACGGAGGATCGCGGCGCGGGCGAAGATGTGCTTTTCCGTCAGATGAAAACAAGCGCGCTTTACAGATTTTCAATTTCGGGCGATCAGCCGATGCTTGCGGTAAGATTTTTCCGGTCGGGAGGAAGGCAGAGCGAAAATCTCAAAGCGATGATCGGAATGTTCCGCTATGCGTGCATAAGAGGAATAAGGTTTGATCTTATCGTTTTATACAGAGAAAGCGACGAATACAGACAAAGCACGCTTTCGCACATAAAAAAGCTTGTGCTCGATATGGGCTGCGGAAGCTTCTGGTTTGTGTCGGGCGGAATATACGCGCTGAACACCGAAAAGCTGACTTTGGACGAGGAATACGGCGTAACGCATATGTGTCGCGCCGTGGCGGATACGTCGGTGCCGCTTTACGTTACGCTTTTTTCAAACAAATATTTTACCTGCGTTCCGGACGGGCTTGAAAGAAAGCTTGCAAAGGCTCCCTGCCGCGACATACAGCCGTGCAAGCCTCCCGTCCTCGAGGGGAAAATAAAGAAAACGGAGTTCGGAACGTTTTATTCGGGCGGCTTTCTGTGCGATAAAAAAGCGATAAAACGACCGTTTGCACAGATAGTTTCAACACGCTCGGCGGGCTTTGTCGCAACGCAGAATTCGCTCGGATTTTCGTTTGGGACAAACAGCTCGCAGCTGAAGCTGACTTCTCACGACGGCAGAGCGATGACTGAGGACAGCGGAGAAAGGCTGATAATGCGGATATTCGACCGCAGGGAAAAAAGCTTTGAGGAATTCGATCTGTGTGCCTGCGCCGCGTATGCGGATTATTTTTTCGGCGGAGTAAGATATATCGGCAGAGCGGGCGGGACGGAATACTGCGTTACGGTTTCGCTTGACGAAAAGCTTGCTTTGAAATATACGGACGTTTCTCTTTCTTCAAAGCAGGAAACAAGAGCCGACATTATATATTCCGTAACTCCGTGTCTTGATGCGGAAAATGGCAGCGCGAGAATATATTCTTTTTCGCAGAATACGGAAAAAGGCGCGGTCGTAATCCGCCGCATATGCGGAGAAAAAGCGGCTCCGAAGCTTGAAATCATCACGGATTCAAAGGAAAATTCCGTGTTTACGGATTCGGCGGCGCTCAGAACGGACGGAGCTGTTTTCGGCGGAATGAGCGACTGCGCCGCGGTGGGCGCCCGTCTTAAAACGGGAAAGCGCGTTTTATGCTCGTTTGCGCTTATCGCTTACAGAGGCGAGCGCGACCGCAGATTCTGCGAGGAAAGCTTTCTTTCCGGCAAAAGACGGTGCGCCTGCAAAAATATATATCCGAACGTGACGGTAAATACGGGAGATTCCGTTTTTGATTTTACCGTCAACAGATGGTTTTTGTATCAGTGCGAGGTTTCGAGAATAACGGCAAGAACGGGATTTTATCAGAACGGGGGAGCATACGGCTTTCGCGATCAGCTTCAGGATTCGCTTTCCGTCGGCGGCGATACGCTTAAAAGACAGATAATTTTCTGCGCGTGTCATCAGTACGAGGAGGGCGACGTTATGCATTGGTGGCACAATCTGCGCGAGGAGGAAAGAGGTCATTTCGGCATAAGGACAAGATGCTCGGACGACTGCGCGTGGCTTTTGTATGCCGTCGAGGAATATATAAAACGCAGCGGCGACAGGGAAATTCTTGATATCGGTCTGCCGTTTGTGTCATCTCCTCCGCTCGACGCAAGAGAAATCGAAAGATATGAGCTCGGTCGGTTTACAAAGGAAAAATATTCTTTGTACGAGCATCTTCTCCGCGCTGCCGGAAGGCTTTGCAAAAGAGGCAGGCACGGACTTTCGCTTTTCGGAACGTGCGACTGGAACGACGGTATGAACGAGGTCGGAAAGGGCGGCGGAGGCGAAAGCGTATGGCTTTCGCAGTTTGCGTCGGCAAGGCTTTTTGCTTTTGCGGATATTTGCGCGCGGCGCGGAGACAGTGCGCTTGCAAAGAAATTCGCAAAGACGGCGGACGAGCTTTCCGACGCCGTTGAAGCGCACTGCTTTGAGGGTGACAGATATCTGCGCGGATTTTTTGACGACGGCTCGCCTCTCGGCTCGGAAAAGTGCGACGAATGTAAAATCGATATTCTTCCTCAGGCGTTTTCCGTGCTGTGCGGAAAGGGAGAAAAGCCGTCGGAGCGGGCAAAAATCGCTATGGATACCGCCGTAAAAAAGCTTTGCGACTATGATTGCGAAATTATAAAGCTGCTTTCTCCGCCGTTTGACAAAACGTCGCGCTCGCCGGGATATATAATGGGATATCCGCCGGGAATACGGGAAAACGGCGGGCAGTATACGCACGCTGCCGTATGGGGAGCGATGGCTCTTGCCGGTATCGGAAAGGGAGGACTTTCGTGCAGACTTCTCAAAATGATAAATCCCGCGCTCAAAAGCGACGTCTCGCTTGCGCGCTACGGCGCAGAGCCTTATGTTCTGGCAGGCGACGTCGGCTGCGTCGGCAGAAATGCCGGACGCGGCGGCTGGAGCTGGTACACGGGCGCTGCGGGCTGGTACAGGACGGCTGTTGTTTCTTATCTTTGCGGATATCTGGAAAGCGGCGGAGGATTTTATGTTTCACCCGTGCTTTCGGAGGAGCTTTCGGGATTTTCGCTTGAAGTAGTAAAGGGAAAAAGCAGATACGGTATTTCGGTTTGCGCGGGAGAGGAAAACGTCGTTGTTCTTGACGGAAGCGTTATATCGTCGGGAGAGGCTGTGGGAAACACGGTGTTTTATCCGGACGGAAAGAATCACGATATAAAAATAACCGTAAAGCAGAAATAGCGGGCGGAAAAAATCCGTCCGCTTTTTCTTTTGCAAAAGTGTTGCCTTTTTGCCCGAATAAATGCTATAATCAAAACGAAGGGAAGTGATTTTTTTGACGATACCCAGAATAACCGTGGGCGATACCGTGATAATGAAAAAAAAGCATCCCTGCGGAAGCGATCGTTTTTCTGTGCTTTATGCCGGCTCGGATATAAAGCTGAAATGCGTAAACTGCGGCAAAGACGTAATCATTCCGAGAGTGAAAGCGGAAAAAATGATCAAAAGCACGGCTGAAAAAACAGAAAAAACATAAAATTCAAAAATATTTAATCAATTTACCGAAAATATCACTTGCAAAACGCGGCGATATGTAGTATTATAATAACAGTCAAATACCCCGTGCTGTCGCCGGCGGACGCGCACGGGGAATAAAAAATCCAAATCCGCTGAGAAAGAGTGAATATCTTGATTAAACTCATTGTAGGCCTTAAAGGCACCGGAAAAACAAAAACACTCATCGAAATGGTAAACGCCGCAACATCTTCTTCAAACGGCGCTGTCGTTTGTCTTGAAAAGGGAGATAAGCTCCGTTTCGACATAACATATCAGGCAAGACTTATGGATACATCCGAATACGGTATTTCCGGAGCCGACGCTCTTTACGGATTTGTATGCGGAATTTATGCTTCAAACCACGATATTACACATGTTTTCATTGACTCTGCCATGAAAATGTGCGACAACACGGTGGAAGGACTTGCGGCGTTCCTTCGTCCCGCAGCCGCATTTGCGAAAAAAGTAGGTATAGATCTTGTACTTACGTCTTCCGTAAAGGAAGAAGACCTTCCGGAAGATATAAAGGCATATCTCTGATAAGCCAAGGCTCTGCACGCGTCCCGCAGAAACGTCGGGACGCGTAATTTTATAAACCGCATTTTTTGCGGAACATCTTGGAGAAGTTTTTATGGATAAAGAAAAGCTTGCCGAGCTTGTCGCGCGCGTCAAAAGCGGTGACGGCGAAGCAATGAACGACATTTTTTCCGCTACTGCGGATATGGTTTATTATTTCTGCTCAAACGTGCTCGGGCGTGCGGCGGAATCCGACGTGAACAAAATATACAATCTGGCGGAGAAAAATATCTCCATGCTTGACAACAACGGAAGATTTCTTTCGTGGCTTCGCGCACTGACCGTCAAGTATTGCGCGGATTCAATGAAGATTGCTTCCGACGATAGCGCGTGGGATACTTCGGCTTCCGACGGGCTTTATAACGTCAGGGAGGCTGCTCCGGACGATATACTCAACCCCGCGGTGTACGGAGACGCAATAAAATCAGCCGTGCCTTCGATGATGGTCGATATGACGCCTTCGGAAAGAATATGCGCTTATTCGTATTATTATTTCGGAATGAGCGACGAGCAGATAGCGTCGATTATCGGCGTGAGCAGGGAAAGCGTTGAAGCAAAACTCAAAGCGGTGCGCTTCGGAATAAAGACAAATATGCGTTTTTATGCCAACCTCAGCGATGAGGAAGGGGAAGAACTGACGTTCTCGCGTCAGCTTATCCGCGATTTTCTGTTCAACGACGCGTCGAAAAAATCGTATTCCGCAAAACGCAGAGCGGCGGAGGAACAGAGCGAGCGCGTATTTTCGTTTACGCAGACTCAGACGGTTCCCAAAGCTCAGCCGCAGGCACAGCGGACTCAGCATCAACAATCCGCGCAGAAAAGAAATGCTCCTCAATCGTCTTACGCAAAAAGCTCAAAGGCGGCAGAGGAGGAAGCGATAAGACTCGCGCACGACAACTCTTTCGCTTCGGGAAACGAAAAAAAGACGCGCACGCAAAAGATAATACTTATATCCGTGGCGGCGGTGGCGTTTATTGCGCTTCTGGTATGTATAATAGTATTTGTGCCGAAGCTTGCGGGCGGCACGGAAACCGAAGAAGTAACGCTCAAAACGCTTTCGTTTGATAAAGAGCTTGTAACTATGAAGCTTGGCGAAACCGCACAGCTGAAGCTTGTATTCGATCCCGCAAACGTAGCGCACCAAGATCTTAAAGAAGATATAATATGGCAGTTTATCGACAATGAAAAAACAGAACGCGAAAATAAAAGCGATGTTGTTTCCATTGACGAGTCAACGGGAACGATAAAAGCAAAAGCGGTCGGCGTTACAAAGGTTATTGCAATTTCCGGAAAATATATGGATTGCAGTGAAAATCCCGAAGGCGAGCTTATTTTCGCAATGTGCGTGGTAAAAGTCGAGTGCGTGCCGGATGTAATGGAATTCAGGCAGAAAACGGCAGAGCTTGAACCCGGCGAAACGCTCAACCTTGCGGATCAGCTTATAGTATCGCCTGAGACGGCTAAAAGCTATCTCAAATGGAGCATAATGGCTGCCGAAACCGTCGTTGCCGAGATAAGCGACGAGGGCGTTGTCACCGCAAAAAACGAAGGCATTGCCATTGTAACAGTAAGCAGCAGTGACGGAACAAAATTCGATACGTTTACCGTTGACGTAAAGAAAAAACAGATATCGGCAGAGGAAATAACGCTTAATAAAACCGAGCTTTCGCTTGAGCCGAACGGTACGGCAAAGCTTACGGCTACGGTTACTCCGTCAGATACGACGGACGGAGAAGTCAAGTGGCTTTCAAGCGATGAAAGCATAGTTACGGTTGAAAATGGTAATGTAAAAGCGGTGTCGGCAGGTAATGCCGTTGTTACCGCGTATTGCGGAACCGCTTTTGTGATGTGCAATGTAACGGTAGCCGTTCCGGTTATATCTGTAAATGCGAAATCGACATCGGTAACCGTGAAAGTCGGGACGCGTCTTGACTATAATGAATATTTTGAAATTTTTCCTGAGAAAGCGACAAATAAAGAGCTTATTTTTGATGAACAAAATGCTGACGGAAGCGATGAAGAACGTATAAAGACATACAC
>CAVEFC010000025.1:20979-21967 GCA_963614875.1 uncultured Eubacteriales bacterium
CTTTATGGCTTTACTTATAGAGTTGCGTCAAAACCGGGAATGGTGCTTATAATAGCAAAATCGGCTTCCAACGAAGCAAAATACGGAAGTCTTTTACTTATCATAGAGGAATAATCCGAAAACTAAAATATTGATTTGAAAAAAATAAAAGCGGCTGATTAGGATGCCATTGCATCAGAATCAGCCGCTTTTACGTTATGTTAAATTTCGACTAATGCAGCGATTGCCGCTGGTGGAGCATAGGGGACTTGAACCCCTGACCCCAACACTGCCAGTGTTGTGCGCTCCCAACTGCGCTAATGCCCCTTGACTTCTTGTATTGTAACAGAAAGTCGGTTCGTTGTCAACTGTTTTTATAACATAATAATATCCGGCGGGATTGATATAAATCAAAAAAATCAGGCAAAGCAAAAACGGCGTCCGTACCGAAGGATGCCGTTTTTTACGCTCACACAGCGGATTTATTTTGCGTATTTATGTGATGCCTTTATTTCGCGATTGATATCCGATATGCTGTCATATATCATTGAATTCTGCGGGACGGGGCTTTGCGCCAGAAGATTACCTTCTCTGTCCTTTATTTCGAGCATACGGTATCTTACAAGCACGCCGCCTTCGTCGTCAAGCTCTTTTTCGGCTATCGCAAGAGGTGCTATATCCGAAAAAGCAAAGGTAGAGGAGCTTTCCGTTTCGCTGTCTTCAACTATTGAAAAAGCTTTTTTCTCAACAATCAGCTTTTCGCCGACCGTGAAAAGACAAGTTGAAATCGCTTTTTTAGGGCGGAATTTTCCGTCCGTTCCTTTACGCATCGACGCAGCATTTTCTCCGTCGAAAACATAATCCGAAAAAGAGATTATACTTGCGCTTGACCGTACTATATTATATGCTTTTATTGTTTCTTCTTCAAATTCGGTTGTTTTTTTGGCAAGCTCGGCATCGATTTCTTCACCTTTTACAAGACCTTCACGATTGATTACTATACACGCGG
>CAVEFC010000026.1:0-21800 GCA_963614875.1 uncultured Eubacteriales bacterium
GACAGATGCCGTAAATTTTAATTCTTACGGAATTACTGTCTTATCGGCACACGCCCGATGGCAAGCCGTTTTTGTTTTTTCGATATTACATACCGCCGAAGCCGGAATGTTCGATACCCTGAATAAGATATCTCTGACAGAACAGATACATAATGATAAGCGGAAGTATGATAAGCATACCTGCCGTGTTCTTTATGGCAATTGTGAAGCTGTCAACATTTGCGCCTGCCTGCGTGCTGATTTCTTCGAGCGAGGCGGGGATCGTCTGCCAGAAGGAATTAGACGTAAGAAGCGTATGCTCTGCGGAGTTAAGGAACGTATTCGTATAGAAGATATCCGTCCACTGCCACGAGAATGACAGTATGAATACCGTGATAAGCATCGGTACTGAAAGCGGAAGGATTATCTTTATAAACGTTTTGAAAACGCCGTAGCCGTCAACGTAGGACGATTCCTCAAGCTCGTCGGGAACGCCGCGATAGAACTGTCGCATAATGAATATGAACAGACCGTTCTTGAAGGCAAGTCCCGTAAGGGAGAGGAAGTATATCGGAACATAGGTGTTGTAAAGTCCCTGCGTAAGCCCGAGAGCGTTACATATTCCGGATATATCGATTCCGAATATCGAAGGATACATAAAGTGCATCGTAAACGAAGAACCGAGTATCTGGTGAGGAACTATCATCGTAAGTACGACGAGAAGGAACAGTATCTTGTTTCCCTTGAACTTGAACTTCGCAAAGCCGTAGCCTATCATAGCGCAGATAAATGTCTGTATAAGGGCATTTGAAAGCGAAAGCAGGAACGTATTGAGAAGCGCTTTGAAATAGTGGTTTTCGATAACAAGATATTTCCACGTGTCCGTTGTGGGATATTTCGGTATGAGCTTTACGTCGCTCTGAATGAAGTCCTTCGGACTCATAAACGAAGTTGATATCTTCGAGAAGAACGGGAAAAGAATGATGTATGAAATACCGAGCAAAAGCACGAATCTGAATACCGCAACGAGTATCTTCTTGTAGAAATAAGCGTTGAGATATTTTGCTTTCATACGCTCGCGAAGCGGCGTTCTGTCAAATTCGACTCTTATCTTGTTTTTGCTTTCTTTCATTATGCGCGGTGCGCCTGAATTGTTGTTCATAATTATCTTCTCCTCCCTTCTCAGTCGTTACGGCGCTGATAGAAGACTATCTTTCTGAAGATAAGCGCTACCAGTACAAGCGTTATGATAACGAGCGCAAAGTATGCCCAGGCCGCCGCCGCCTGTTCTCCGTTTACGGTCGTCGTGTCCGCCATATTGAGAATATATGACATTACGCTGTTGCTTTCCGAGGTGAACGAGTCGATTACCGTATATACCGAGTTTGCAAGAATGATCGGGCTTATCATCGGAAGAGTTATCTTCCAGAAGATTTCCCACGAGGACGCGCCTTCCATCTGGCACGATTCGTAAATCGAAGGCGAGATTGACTGAAGTCCCGCAAGGAAGATAAGCATCTGAACGCCGGAACGGTTTACTATATCGTAAATGTTCGATATAAGCTCCGTCACCCATTTGACAAGCGACGTTCCTATGCCCAGATTTCCAAACAGCGCCGTGATATCCATAGCGTCGACAAGATCGCCGAGACCGCCGCCGCCCACGCTGCCCGTATCAATGGATTCCATACTGCTCATGCTTTCAAGCAGGGCGTTGTCGGCGTCTATCTTTGCTATAATTCCCGCGCCGACAACAACCGGCACGAAGAATATCGCTCTGAACGCCGCTCTTCCCACCATCTTCTGATTGAGAAGAATGGCGATGAAAAGTGAAAGCATTATGATTGCAATAACTTCGATTATCTGTTTTCCGAAGCCGGTGAACATTCTTTCAAGGAAGGTTTCGCCGGTCTTCGTGTCAATTGTTCTTGTAAGAACGTTTTTGTAGTTTTGCATTCCCACCCACGAAAGCGAATAACCGCCGCCGCGCGACGCTGGAATTTTTGCGTATGTCGCAAAGCTGTAGCCTATCGATTCCGCGATAACTCCGATGTAAAAGACCACAAGACCTATTACGAACGGGAGAACGAACAGCCAACCCATACGCGCTTTTTTGGCAGTAAGGGAGACTGCCTTCTTGGGTACAAGCTTTTTCATAAAAGCCGAAAATTTGCTTTCGCCTTGTGTTTTATCCATATCAGGTCAAGCCTCCTTTCACTGCTCGGGATAAGCATAGTTCTGTCTTGCTATCACAATGTACTGTGCGTCGCCCGACTTTGCTATTACCTTATCCGTCGTTGTGTTGATATACATTACGTTTCCGTCCGAGCCGGTAACCTTGAGAACGTTGCTCTGCGCTACCATTGCCGATACGGTGCTTTCAAGCGCATCCTTTGCGCGTTTGATCTGAATTTCACTGCCGGAAGCAACTGCTGCCTTGTAATTTTCTGCAGCCGTTTCATACGATTTGAGTCCTATCGTGGTGGGCTTGTATGCCGTGACCGTTTCAACGGACTTAACGGGCAGCGAGGTTTCCTTTGCGTCCGATTTTTCAACGAATGACGTTGCGGGGATCGTGAATACGCCGTTTTCGCCTTCGACAACAACGTCAAAGCTGTTGTAGTTGATGAAGAACGTCTTCGATCTGCCGGAATCGGCTGTATAGGTTACGGAAACCACCTTGTCGATAAGGTGTCTTTCCATAGCGCTTTCATAAAGGTCGAGAGCCGATTTTGCCGTGTTGTAAGCCGCAAGCTTTGCCGCTTCGACAACGGTTGCGCTCGTCGGGTCCTTCTGGTCGGCAACGAGTCTGTCAACCTCAGCAACGGCGGCTTCGTACTCTGCTCTTGCCTGCTTGCAGTCGGCTGAAAGCTTGTTGTACGTTCCGAACATTATAGCGGATGAGGATTCATCCATTCTGAACGCCTTCTCAAATTCGTGAGAGGTTATCGTGGCGTCCTGAAGCGAGCCTATCGCGTCGTTGAGAGTTTTGTAGAACGATGTAACCTTGGGAAGCCACAGATCGAAGTTGACCGCGTAATACGATGAAAGATCCGTGCTGTCTTTAAGAAGATCCGTGTTTTCATACGAAAGCGTGAAGTAAAGCGCCGCGCCGTTTTCAAGCGATTTGAGAAGCTTATACTGAACGTCGCCTTCCATATTCATCGCCGTGCCGGCATAGTTTACATAGCCGTGAAGCACCATTCCGGCAAACGGAACGGAAGCGCTTGAAATCGAATATCCGCTGTTGTCAAGGCTGAAATCAACTATGTCCGTAACGTAAGGAATCGTATATGCGTTTCCTCCCGAAACAAGCACGTTGCCGTTATCCTTTTTAATCTGTTTGAGGAGCTCCTCCGTGTAGTATTTTGAATCCTCACGGGTTATGGGTGCATCCTCGTTGAAGTCTGAGGCGAGTATTGTTCCGAGCGATGAAACGCCGATAGCGCCTATATTGTATTTAAGGTACTTCTTTGCGAATTTCGTATAAAGAGTTTCGAATGCGCCGCTCGATACAACGTTTCTTTCGCCGAATTCATAAACGGTCTGATATACATAGTTGTAATCGCGTATGGTCGTATAACGTCCGCTCATCGTCTGCGCCGCATACTTCTTGAACGAGAAGCCTGCGTTTGCGTCCTGATACGAAACGCTTGCAAAGTCATAGTCGGGATAAATTATCACGCCCTTTTCCGACGCGTATTCGAGGAGCTTGTTCAGTCCCGTCTTTCCGCCGAGAACGCTCGGCCATTTGACCTTCGTTATAACGTTTCCGGTAAAGGTCATCAGAATTCTTATATTTGAAATGTTGCTCTCTCCGAGCGCGTCGCACATTTTCTGAATGTCTTCATACGTTGTAAGAGCTTTCTTCTTCTTTATCGGGAAGGAAAGGAACTTTTCGTATGTTTCGACATATCCGAAGGTGTTGATATAAAGAGGCATTGTGCTTTCCACTTCGGAGGAAGTGAGCTTATCCATTTCGCCCGTGCTTGTCAGGTAATCTCTGTAAGCGGCAGCCATTCCCACATATGACGGATAGTAATAATCCGAAATATTGTTCTTTTCAGCCGCAACGGGATCCGTAAGGAGCAGGTATCTTATAGTGTAGTTGCCGAGATATTTTGTATCTACCGAGGTAGAAAGCGACGAATTCTTTCCGATCGACGAGCTTCCGAGGCTGACCGTATCGGACTGCTTTGTCGAGAAGCTTGCCGCGATATAGTTGTATTCGCAGTTACCGCCGCCGCTCGAACCGTACACGCTTCCGAGGTAAGCGACAAGCGACGCAAACGATTCGCCCTCGGTTATAACGCCGAGCCAGCCGCTCTTGTGCTCTATCGTGTCAACCTTGGGAGAACGTCCCGAACGGGTTGTCGTCACCGTTTCGTTGTAGTACTGGGTAAGACCGAACACCGGCATACGATATTTTTCTCTGTTATCGTTTACGTCGGATTCGTCAAGCTTTTCGTACATATAGTCGGGGCCGTAAACCTTTGAACCCTGAGAGCCCGTCTTTACGGTGCCGTCGTCATTGTAATATTCGAGGAGTGTTCCGCTGCCGTCGGGTATGAAAAGGTATCCGCCCGTTCTTGTGATGTTGCCCGTCGTCTTTGTGGAGGCACATCCGAAATACGGAAGAAGCGTAATGCTTTCAAGGGAGTAGTTTGTTTCGTTGTAACGGACGCTCTTTGCGGGAATGGAGGCGGAAAGACCGTATTCGTCTATCGTGTATTCCACTGCAAGACGGAACAGCGCCGGTTCCTTTTCTTCGCCTTCATACATTGTAAGCTCGTGGTCGTATTCAAGCTCGTCGTAAGTGTAATCGGGGCAATACTTTCTTATAAGCGTTTCCACCTTTTTCATCGTACGAAGGTCCTGCTGAGCAAGAACGTATATAACCATTTCATTGTTCGAAGCAAGACATTTGTAGCCAGTTTCCGTATCGCGCCACATACTTACGAGAGCCGCGTTTTTGGCGTCGGTCTGGTCTATAAGTCTGTAAATGTTACCCTGAGCGTCTCTTACGCCGTTGATAAAGAAAGCGTTGAAGGTATCCTTTTCTTCCTTTGTCATATTGTTTTTCTGCGCTTCGAGAACATTGTAGATTTTTTCTTCAAAGCGGCTCTTTTCGATCTGTCTCGGAATAAGACGCTTTGATTCGACCGTACCTATTGCGTATTCCACACGGACGCCGTTTGTAAGCGTTTTGAACGTGATCTGATTTCCGTTCATCGCCGCGTCCTTGAAGGAGTTGAGCACGCTTGTGGTGTTTGTTTCAACATCTGTGTAGGATACTATTATCTGCGACATTATCGCCTGACGGTGAGTTTCGTTTGTACTTGTGTTCACCGCAACGTCGTAGGGGTTTGAGAACGTATATTCTCCGGTTTTGAGGTTTTTCAGTGCAAACTCGCCGGATTTTCTGTCGAAATACATGGCGTAGCCGTACTCCTCGCTCGTATACATCAGCTCCATGGTATCTACTTTTGCCTGCTGAGATGTATATTCCGTTGAGTAATAATTATCAATCTCCACTTCGTCTGCTGCACGGGCGGAAACACAGAAAACAGGTATTATCATCAGTGCGGCAAGGAAAAGCGCCGCTATTCTTTTCATTTTCATGTTAATTCCTCCCTTCTACTGCATTCGATATGAAATCTCTGTTATGATATCCGTTACAAAGCTTACCATTCTTCTGAGAAGATTGAAGAACAGCATTGCTATAAACATAATGAATACCATTCCGAGTATAGTGCCGAATGTTGCAAGTATATTTTTGCCCATCGAGTAGCCGTGAGTCATCATCGTGCCGAAGAAGATAAGAAGTCCTACCCAGATAAAGCCTATCGTGTTTACAAGGGTTATAATCGAAGCTTCACCTTCAACCGCAATGTTTGAAAGAAGCGTTGTCGGTATCATTGTAAGCGACAAAGGAAGCAGCGAATACGATGTTGCTATGAAAATATCCTTAAGCGAGCCTTCGCCGTCAAAGAGTGTCGTTATGCACCAGTTTGCAACGCACCAGAGCACAAGCGGAACAACCACCGTGGCTACCTGATAAAGCATACTGAACGCATTGCCGCTGTATACCGCTGTCGGATTGAAGATATAAGCCATACCCACGCCGTTGTATATTACGGTCACGCAGGCAAGCCCGACATGGAATATCGCGCCGCGGACAGAACCGCGTTTTTCGTGCTTGATATCCCAGAAGCCGTCAAACGGGTGAAGTATAAGGTGGAATGCGAACAGCACCTCTTCCCAGAAGGTACGTTTTCCCGTCTTTGTTACTCCGGCGTCGTTTTTCTTCTTTATCGCGCCGAAAGCCTTCGCCAGAAGGAATATCACCACGCCTATAACAAGAAGCACTACAAGGAAGTATTTTTCAACCCATTCCTTACGGAGCATCTTGAAGCAGTTTGAATAGTCCGTTGTATCGCTTGCCGCCTTGAAATAGGTCATAGCCTCTCTGTACTCGCCCTGAAGGTAAAGGTTCTGACCGATACCTACGTAAGCGGAGTCAAAGTTGTTGTTTCTCTGGAGGATTTCCTTCCATTTTTCAAGAGCCGTTTCGTAGTCACGGTTGTTGTTGCTGTATATGGCTTCGTCAATGAGGTCGCCGTATTCAGTGCGTTTGTAAACGGTAATGGAGTTGAGTCCCGCGTCAAGAACGTAAAGATCCGAGCCTACATAAACGATTGACGAAGGAGTTTTAAGGTTACCGAGCTGAGTTCCTATATCGCCGAAGGCGTAAAGGAGCTGGCCGCGGTTGTCATAGGTGTAGATTCTCGAACGGTCTCTGTCGATTATCGACCAGATGCCGTTTGCGCCGAGAGCGACGTCAACGATTTTCGACGTACCCTTGACCGCCGCCGAAGATCCGGAGTTTGAAGAAGATACAAATGCGATTTCACCGACAGGCATAAAGAATCCGGCTCTTACCATGATATCCTCGCCCGCCGCGTTAAGACGTTTTACCGTAGCGTAGTCTTCGTTGTTCGCTTTGATTGCGTCCTCGAGCGTCGTATCGGAATCCGATGACTGCGTTGCGCCGAACGTCGTTACCCAGATGAAGTCCTCGTCGTCTATCGCGATGTTGTTGAACTCAACCGAGTTGTAGGTTTCCGTAACGGAATTCGGGAAAATCATTCTTCTGATTCGTACCGAAAGCGGAACAGCCGCCTTCTGTACGCCTACGAAGCCCTGAAAGGTTCCGTCCGCGTTGATGGCGAAAATACCGCTGTACGTCGATTTCGAAACGATATACATTCTGCCCGAGGTATCAACCGCAAGCGCAACGGGGCGGAAAAGCGTATCCGAACCCATAACGTCCGCTTCGGGAGCGTATATGATGTGGTCGAAGTTTCCTTCAAGGTCGAACACCACGATTCTTGCGTTTTTCGTATCGCACACGTAGATGTTCTTTTTGTTTACGAACACGCCCTCACAGCCCGAAAGCTTATCGGGCACGCCGTGCTCGTTTACGAAATCCGTTATTTCGGTGATATACTGAGCGTCGCTGTCCAGAATAACCACCCTGTTGTTTCCCTTGTCGGCGATGAAAAGCCTGCCGTCGGGAGCTACGAAAAGGTCGGTCGCGCCGTTCAGCGCCGTTTCCATATTCATAGCGTAGTTGTCTATCACTCTGTCCGGAACGTATGCCGCCGGAGATTCAACCGCTACCGCATCCATTGTGTAGGTGTAGGTTTTGTACGGCGTAGCCGCCGCAGATACCGACACAACCGAGGACACAAGCATTGCCATAACGAACACGAGGGATAAAATTCTTATGATTTTCTTCATTATATATATCCTCTCTTTCGTTAATCTTTCATACCTGCGGTCGACATCGTTTCAACGATCTGACTCTGGCTGAATACGAATACCATAATAGGAACGAGCATCATTACAACGGTTGCGGCACAGCCTACGCCGGCACGCGCAACACCGCCAGATACTATCTGCTGTACTGCGTAGTTGAAGGTTTTGAGCTGTTCGCTCATAATGTATGTTGACGAACCCATATTCCACAGATCCTTGAACGAGTACACTATAAGCGTCAGCCAGCCGGGCTTAACCATCGGCATGGCTATCGTCCAGTAGGTGCGAAGCTCCGAGGAGCCGTCGAGTCGTGCCGATTCAAGCACGGCGTCCGAAATACCGCCCTCCATGAACTGCTTCATAAGGAACATTCCGAGCGTGGAGCCCCATGCGGGAATGATAACCGCAAGATATGTGTCAACCCAGCCGAGCCGGCTCATCGTGATGTAGTTTACCACGCTTGCGACTGTCGGATGGAACATAAGCGAAAGTCTTACAAGGCGGAACAGCGTCGTTCTGCCGGGGAATTTGATTTTCGATACAACGTATGCCGCAAGCGAACCGCAGAAAAGGTTTCCGAACGTTCCGGCTACGGAAATAAGTATCGTGTTGAAGATGTATCTTGAGAAAGGCACCCATGAGTTTGACATCGCCTTGAACATATCCGTGAAGTTTGTAAGCGTGGGCTTTACAACGTAAAACTTCGGAGGATACGTCCAGAGCTCATCCATAGGCTTAAGGGACTGAATAACAACGTAGTACATCGGTATGAACATAAAGAGTCCGAATATAATAAGGAAGATGCTTATACCGACGTCGCCTCCTGCCGAACGGCTGAGGACAACTTTATGGTTTCTTGTTCTTAACTTTGCCATATCACTGCCCCACTTTCGAGAGTACTTTGTTTACAAGGAGGTTACATCCTATCATTATTATAAACAGTATGGTAGCGATGGCAGAGGCGTAACCGACCTCATATCGCTGACCGCCGTAGTCCTGAAGGTGATGAACTATCGTCCACGCGCAGTAGTTTACGCTGGGGAAGCCCGCAAGCGCAGTAACTATATCACCGAATCCGAAGGACTGCGTTATCGACATTACCGCGCCGAACAGAAGCTGCTGCTTCATATTCGGAAGGGTGATGTACCAGAATTCTTGCCAACGGTTTTTAACGCCGTCAACCGCGCCGGCTTCGTACTGAGCCTTGTCTATCGTCTGAAGACCGCCGATAAATGCAAGGAACGCCGTGCCGAGCGAAGTCCACAACGCAACGACTATACAGAGCGGCATAACGTAATTTTCGTTCTGGAAGAACTGAATCGGCGTTGTTTCAATGCCGTAACGAAGAAGCAGGTAGTTGACATAACCGTAGGAGTCGCCGTCGAATGCAACCTTCCATATAAGGTATACACCGCCGGAGATGGAGGGCGCGTAGAAGATAAGGGTTACAACAGCTCTTACCTTCGGAGGCAGCTCGTTTATGAACCACGCCGTAATAAGCGACAGGAAGTACGAAACAGGTCCTGTGATTATCGCAAATATAAGCGTGTTCTGAATTGCCTCAAGGAATATATCGTCGTCAAAAAGCAGACGAAGATAGTTTTCGATAAAGACGAATTTCGCGTCTTCAATAAGGTTGAACACCGTAAAGCTGTAATATATCGAAAGGATAACAGGTCCGACCGTGAACGTAAAGAATATGAGGAAGTAAGGCAGCGCCATGATATAAGCGTGATAATTGCGCTTTATTTCTTTCCATGTCCACTGCAATTTCGTCATATCCTTACGAGATACGGGTCTGCGCACAGCATTTACGGGCGTTTTGGAATTGTCAGACATATTCCGGGTTTCTCCTTTTCTTGTAGTTTGGATTTGACGTTTTTTACTCAATCTTCTTTTCCGTCGTCATCGGATGATTTTGCGGGAATGTAGAACTGTCTTGAAAGCTCTTCTCTCTTTCTGTCCATTTCGCTGTTTATCGTGTTGATATAGCTCATAATGGATTCGGCGGGATCCGCGTCGTTGTTGTAAACGGCAAGGAATGCAAAGCCCACATAACGCGAGATTATATAGCTTCCGGGCATTTCGTTCACGCAGTAAAGATTGGGAATAATGCGTTTAAGCTCTTTTATTTCGGATGATGTCCACGACATCTGGTCAAAGGCGTTTACGTTCGCCGTGGCATATTTGCCTGCGGGGCCGAGCAGCGCAATGAGCTCGTTTGCGTAACGGCTCTGAATGTTGTCTCTCATCCACCATTCCATAAAGCAGAAGCCTGCCTCGTCCGTGCCGCGCTCCTTTGCGTCCTTCATAAGCACCATCGCGCTTACCGAAGAAGGTGTGGCGTGATTTACCGTTCCGTCGGCGCGTTCAACGCCGGGAAGAAGCGTGAAGCCCCAGAGTCCTTTAAGCTCCGTAGCGTATATCGTGAACTGGTTGTAGAATGAAATATAGTCCGCTATAAGCACCGGCATTTCACCCGTGCGGAAACGGTTTGCCGCGTCGTACGTTATCGGGAAGCGGTACTGCGTGTAGAATTTACACATCTGGTCAAACGCTTTCAGCGATTCGTCCGTTCCGAACGATATCGAACGTCCGCCGTCGGTATAAAGCGATCCGCCGTTCTGATACATAAACATATAGAACGTTGTCGTTGCCGAAGCGGAGGTTCCCATACCGACCATGTAGTTCTTGGACTGAAGCTTCGGAACCATGGACTTGAATTCCGTCCACGTCTGAGGTATCGAAACTCCGAGTTCCGCGAGAATATCCTTGCGGTAGAACATTACGTTGAAGGACTGCGCCTGCGGTATACCGTAGACCGCAATCTGACCGTCAGTTGAGTCAAGCGCTACGGTGAGAGGCGTCATCGACGCTTCGCTGAAGCGTGATTTCAGCTCCTCGAAGCCGTCATACTGACTTACGTCAAGAAGCGCGCCTCGGACGGCATAGTCGATAACCGTCGTCTGACCTTCGCCCATCATAACGTCGGGGCCGACGCCCGCAAGCGTTGCCGGAAGAAGAGTTCCGCTCGCAACAAGCTTGAGGTTTACGGATATATAAGGATAGCTGTTTCCGAAGTCCTCGTCTATAAGGTCGCGGATTATCTGCGCGTACTCGCGCGATACCGTCGTCCATACGCTTACGGATACAACGTCATGACCCTCCGATGAAGAGGCGAACGAATAACCGTTATATACAAAGCTGTAAAGGAAAGCCTTGATTTCAAAGGCAAATTCCTGGAAGAAGTTTCCGTTTGCCTTCGGGAGCTTATCCTCTGCGGGCTGAATTACAAAATAGTCTATCGTCAGCGACTGCTCCGTTATGTTGTTGAGCCACGTACCGAGAGAGCCTATATTGTTTTTGAGCGCCGTGAAGTTCTTTGCGATCTGACCTTCACTGTCGCGGTTCATTTTTTCAAGTATCTGCGCAACGTTGAGAAGCGTTGCGGAGTTTGAGCTTGCCTTGTCCTTGTTTATCTTCTTGAACTCTTCGGAAAGAGCCGTAAGCTTTTCGGCAAGCGTTTTCATCTCGGCGATCTCATCGGGAATACGGTTGTAGAAGCTGTAATCCATATAAGAGTCGGGGCTTGTGCCCGTTATCTGAAGTATTTTGAGATAGATCGCGTTGATTCTCGTAAGGCAGTTGCTTACTTCGGAATAAATTTCGCCGAAGTTTCCGAGCGTAACCTCAAGCGAGAAGGTATGCTCGCCTTCGGAAAGATATATCTGGAATTCGCTTGTTCCGTCCGAAAGGGGACTTATCTGCCAGTTTTTATCGTAATTGAATTCAAGGTTGTTGGCTTCCTCAAACGGAACCTCGCCGTCCACTCTCAGTCTTCTCGAAACGAAAAGACCTGCAACCGCGTTCTGAAGGAATCTCGGGTTTATGGTATACATTCCCGCCTTACCTTCTTCAACGGTGAACGTCCACTCAAACCACTGACCGACCGAGCCCCAGTTCGAGCTGCCTATCGTGTTAAGACGCTGATAGCACGCGTGCTGAGGGCTTGTTATGGACGAGGTTGAGTCGCTTATCGCGTAGAGGGTGCTGTCCGATGTGGAGCTGTAATGCTCCGCCTCGATGTATATCGTCGAGCCTGCGGGCGCGGCAGTGTAGCCCTTTGCCTTGCACTGCGCAAGATAATCGGCGTAGCTGATCTGAACATTTCTCTTGCGGAGGGTTACCGTGCTGAGCGCAAGCGGTTCTTTCTGCGATTCGAGCGTTATCGTATTTTCGCCTTTTTCAAGATAAAAATAGAAATCGCCGTTGTAATAACCCGTAGGGTCGGTCACCGAGTAAGTAAGCCACTTGGGAGAATCCGTCTTTGTGGGGCGCTTCTCGTTGTGGTTGCCGTCCTCTTCAAAGTAGATCGTTCCGTCTTCGTTGCGAAGATAATCGTCCGTCCATACCTTTGAAAAGACAAGGTTTCTCACTTCGTTTATCGGAACTTTGCCGTTTATGCGGAGAGTACGCTCAATGCTTGTAGCCTTCGCGCTCGTCGGATAATATCCGAACTCTATGGCATAAAGTCCCGTTTCGGGAACGTCGAACGTCCATGTTACAGAGCCCGATTCCGTCGTCTGCAGCACATCCTTTTCGCCGTCGAGCTCGTCTATGATGCCGAACTCCGTCGTGCCGCTTTCGTTTGTTCCCGTCTGATAATCCGTGTACTCGGATGCCCGTACCGTTATCGGATCGCCGTCATAAAACGGCGCCGACGCGTACTTTTCTCTGTACTCGGCCCATTTGATGTCGCTCAGTATTTCAAGAGTTTCCTTAACGTAGTCCTCGCCGTCATCCGACGCGGAAACTGTCGGCTCTGCGGCAAACACCACAGTAGCCGCCGATAAGAGAATAAACATTGAAACAACCGCCGCGACAATTCTTGTAAAGAATTTCTTTCTCACTTGAATTTCCTCCTGCGGATTAAAAAAATGCAAACCGTCCCTGCGGCCGCCTGCTTCACGGCGCGGGACGGAAATTTTTTATACACAAATAATATCATATATATTCATATAAAGTCAATTGTCAAATTTCGCGCGCAGCGCGATATTTTTCAGATTTTACGTTTGTTTTTTCCCGATTTTGTGCAATTTTTGCAGGCGTTGCAGCAAGCTCTGCGGCAAGGCGTATGCACGCCGCTCCGACGTCCGCCATGGGCGGCGAAGATATCGTATATACAAGTAAATATACATTACGGAAAAACATCGCAACCGCCTGTATTTTTTTAATTTTTCCGCCTGCTTTCAAAGCGACGGTAAATTATATTTAACATAATTTTCAGCCGTATAAAATAAAAAAGTCACACGCCGTTTGTGCTTAATTCACAAAATCGGGTGGACTTTTTTTACCTTTTGTCATAATTGACAAATTTCCTTGCGACAAATATCGCATTTGTCGGTTTTTCATTTATTTTTCTAATATTTCCGGTTTGCGTGGCGTAGTTTTATTAGAAAACCGCTTGTTTTCCATTCTGAACCAGCACTTTGCGCTTATTGCGTCACCGTCACGGCAGGCGCTCTATCACTCCGCCAAAGGCTATCGCGTCGCCGTCGTAAAACACAGCCGACTGCCCGGGTGCCGCCGCTCTCACCGGTGTATCAAAATGCACCTTTGCCGTATCCCCTTCGATTTTCACAAAGGCGCTTACGGCGGGAGCCGCATAGCGAACCTTTACGTCAAACCGGAGCTCTCCCTTTTCCGTCGGAGCGAGCTTTTGAAAATTGAGCTTGCAGACGGTTATGTCGCTTTTGTAAAGCTCGGCGTCGTCGCCTACGGTAACGACGTTCCTTTCGGGATCTATATCCGTTACGAATATTCTCTTCCCCGCGGAAATGCCGAGCCCTCTGCGCTGACCTATGGTATAACGGGCGATGCCCTTGTGTCTGCCTATGATTCTTCCGCTTGTATCGGCAAAGTCGCCCTCCGGCAGATCGCCTTTCACACGGCGGACAAAATCCGCCGCCTCCTCGTCGGGAAGAAAGCAAACGTCCTCGCTTTCGGCTACATCCGCCGAAGAAAGTCCGGCGCCGCGCGCGTCCTCGCGGACGTCTGTCTTTATCCGTTTTTCAAGCGGAAAAATTACGCGTCCCAGCTGCTCCTGAGAAAGATTCCACAGCATATAGCTCTGATCCTTTTTCGGATCAAGACCTTTCACCGCAAAATATCTGCCGTTTTCGTTTCTTATGCCGGCATAATGCCCCGTCGCCACAAAATCACAGCCGAGCCTGTCCGCCTCGCCGATAAGTCCGGCGAATTTGACGTTCCGGTTGCACACAACGCAGGGATTGGGCGTTCTTCCGCGGGCGTATTCGTCCGCAAAATAGGCTTTTACCTTTTTGTCAAATTCCTCTCTCAGATCAAGCACGGAAAAAGGCACGGAAAGCGAATCGGCGCACTCGCGTGCGCCGGTCGTATCGGTAAATTCGTGCATGATAAGCGTCGTTGCGAAAACTTCATAGCCTTCGTTTTTCAGCACAAGCGCGGAATAGCTTGAATCAAGTCCGCCGCTCATACCGAGCAGGACACGCTTTTTCATTACTTTTCTTCCTCTTTGTGAAAATGTCCGTGCTCTTCCGCGTGACAGCAGGAGGCACAGCAGCCGTTGCACGCACCGGGAACGTCTTTGTCTATTCCCTGACGCTTGTAATAGTCGGCGATAGCCGCCTTTACCGCTTCTTCCGCAAGAACGGAGCAGTGTATTTTTGCCGGAGGAAGTCCGCCGAGCGCCTCGACAACAGCCTTGTTTGTAAGCGTGAGCGCTTCGTCTATGCTGTGTCCCTTTATCATTTCGGTAGCCATGCTTGACGTTGCGATAGCCGAGCCGCAGCCGAAGGTTTTGAATTTTGCGTCAACGATTATTCCGTCCCTGACCTTGATATACATTTTCATTATATCGCCGCAGACGGCATTTCCCACTTCTCCGACGCCGTCCGCATCGGGAATTTCACCCACGTTTCTCGGATGAGTGAAATGATCCATCACTTTTTCACTGTAAAGCATATATATTTTTCCTTTCAATTAAACTTGTACGTTGTAAATCGGGCTCATATCGCGCAGTCTCTGAACGATGGGAGGCAGCTTTTCAAGGATATAATCCACATCCTCGTCCGTAGTTTCGTGCGTTATCGAAAGACGGAGCGAGCCGTGAGCCTGTTCGTGCGGAAGTCCTATCGCGAGCAGAACGTGCGAGGGCTCGAGCGAGCGCGACGAGCAGGCAGAGCCGGTCGAAGCGCATATTCCCTCCTCGTTGAGAAGAAGCAGGAGGCTTTCGCCCTCTATGAATTCAAACGAAACGTTTACGTTCCCGGGAAGTCTTTTCTCTCTCGGACCGTTGAGTCGCGAATAGGGTATTTTTGCAAGTATTTCGTTTATGAGTCTGTCGCGCTTTTTCGCGACAAGATCGAGCTTGTCTATCTTCGACGTTGCGATTTCGAGCGCCTTTGCAAAGGCTACTATATACGGAACGTTCTCCGTTCCCGAACGCTTTCCGGATTCCTGACCGCCGCCCTCTATAAGATTGGGAATTCTCACTCCGCGCCTGATGTAAAGCAGACCGATTCCCTTCGGAGCGTGGAGCTTGTGGCCGGAGGACGACATCATATCAACGCCGAGCTCGTGAACGTTTATCGGCATATTGCCGACCGCCTGAACTGCGTCCGTAAAGCAAAGCACGCCTTTTTCGCGGCAGATTTTTGCAATCTCCGGAATGGGCATTATCGTGCCTATTTCGTTGTTTGCGTACATTATTGCGACAAGCGTCGTGTCGGGACGGATAGCCTTCTCAACCTCCTCGGGAGAAACTCTTCCCTCTGAGTCAACGTCAAGATATGTGACTTCAAAGCCTTCCTTTTCAAGCTTTTCACAGGTATAAAGCACCGCGTGATGCTCAACCTTTGACGTTATTATGTGCTTGCCCTTTTTGATGTTTGCGTAAGCCGCTCCGCGTATCGCCCAGTTGTCCGATTCCGTACCGCAGGAGGTAAAATATATTTCCGAAGGAAGCGCGCCGAGACAAGCGGCGACTCTCGCCCTTGCGTCCTCAAGTATTTCCTTTGCGCGCTGACCTTTGTCGTGCAGGCTTGAAGGGTTTCCCCAATCGACTTCAAGACACGGCATCATCGCCTTTATTACCTCCTCGGAGGGAGCCGTCGTAGCCGCGTTGTCGGCATAAACGAATCTTTTTTCCACTGTATTCACCCTGTCCTTTTTGTTTATTTTTTATATTTTTCGCTTTCGGCGACAGCAAGCCTGTCGCATCTTTCGTTGTATTCGTGCCCCGCGTGACCTTTTATCCACACAAAGCTGACCGTGTGCTTTTCAAGCAACGCAAGAAGCTGCTCCCAGAGATCGACGTTGAGCGCGGGCTTTTTGTCGCTTTTTATCCAGCCGCGATCTTTCCAGCCGTATACCCAGCCCTTTTCGATCGCGTCTATGACGTATTTGGAATCGGACGTTATGGTGACCTCGCACGGTTCCTTCAGCGCGGAAAGTCCCGCTATCACGGCGGAAAGCTCCATCCGGTTGTTTGTTGTGTCAGCCGCTCCACCCGAAATTTCCTTTTCCTTTTTTCCGTACACAAGTATGCAGGCGTAGCCGCCCGCCCCCGGATTTCCGCTGCACGCGCCGTCGGTATATATGTCCACTTTCTTCAAAATCGCGCGCCTCCAATCCCGATATCCGACTTATTATATAATATATCCGCGTCGGATTGCAATAATTATTTGTGAATTTTTCGGAAAATTATCATTTTTCCGCGGGATTTTATTTTTCTCCGTTGTTTTTTATCGCGTCCCAATAAATTTTTGCCGCCTGCTCGGTTTTGTTTTCGCCGAAGGTGTAATATTTTTTGCCTTTCAGATCGTCCGGAAGATATTGCTGGGCGACGTAATGATTTTTATAGCTGTGCGGATATTTGTAATTCTGCCCCTTTTGCGATGAATTTTCTCCGTCAAGGTGAACGTTCTGAAGCGTTCTCGGCGGAACGCTTCCCTTTCCCGCCGCAACGTCTGCCGCCGCCGCTTCGTAGGCAAGATTTGCCGAATTCGATTTCGGAGCCGTCGCAAGCATAACGGTGGCGTTTGCAAGCGGTATCGCCGCTTCGGGAAGTCCGAGCCTGAGCGCCGATTCGACGCAGGCGTGCGTTATCGCCGCCGCCATCGGATACGCAAGCCCGATGTCCTCGCTTGCAATGACCTGAATTCTTCTGCACGCGGAAAGAAGATCTCCGCCCGAAAGCAGCTTTGCAAGATAAAAAACCGCCGCGTCCGGATCCGAGCCTCTTATAGATTTCTGATATGCCGAAAGCAGATCGTAATGACCGTCGCCCGATTTGTCAAATCCGCTCATCATAACGTCGGGAAGAAACGTCCTTACGCTTTCGGCTGTTATGTGACCGTCCGATACGGCGGCTATGTTTTCAAAAAGGTTCACCGCTCTGCGCGCGTCCCCCGCCGACGACTGAGCGATAAGCCTCACGGCGTCCTCGTCGCACAGAATTTCTTTGCCCTTTTCTTCCGAAAGCAGCGCTGTCGCGCGCCTGACGGCACGGGAAAGCGCATCCACCGAAAGCGGCTTGAATTCAAACACCGCCGAGCGCGAAAGTATCGCCGGATAAACGTAAAAATACGGATTTTCGGTGGTCGAAGCGATAAGAGTTATGCGTCCGTCCTCAATGAATTCGAGAAGCGACTGCTGCTGTTTTTTGTTGAAATACTGTATCTCGTCAAGATACAAAAGCACACCGTCCGAGCCGTAAAGCGACGACGTTTCGGCTACGATGTCCTTTATATCGGAAAGTGAGGCTGAGGTTGCATTCAGCTTGCGGAGCGTTTTGCCCGCCGCCTTTGAAATAATGTTTGCCGCAGTCGTTTTTCCCGTGCCGGACGGACCGTAAAATATCATATTCGGGATATGCCCCGATTCTATCATTTTCGGAAAAATTCCGTTTTCGGAAAACAGCTTTTCGTCGCCGAAAACATCGGCAAAGCTTTCCGGTCTTATCCTGTCGGCAAGAGGTCGTGTAATCATCTTATCCTCCGTAAAATCAAGCACCTGCCAGATTTTTTATGTTTTATACGTTCGTATATATTGTTTATTTCACGCACTTCATATTCGCAAACGGGCATATTTCGCACCTTGGATTTCTCGCCGTGCACACCTCGCGCCCGAACAGCACAAGGCGGTGACAAAGGTCGCTCTGCTCCTCCGGAGCGACGATTTCCGAAAGCTGTTTTTCAACCTTTGCGGGATCTTTGCCGTCACAGAGTCCGAGCCTGTTTGAAATTCTTATGCAATGCGTATCCGCAACCACAGCCGGCAATTTGTAAATGTCGCCGATTATGAGATTTGCTATTTTTCTGCCAACCCCGGGAAGCCTGAGAAGCTCGTCCATCTCCTTCGGAACAACGCCGCCGAAGTCGTCGCAGATCATTTTCGACATATCCTTTATGTTTTTTGCCTTCACGCGATAAACCCCGCAGGGATACACTATCCGCTCGATTTCGGAAAGCTCTCCGTCCGCCATATCGCGCGCCGTCGGAAACCTTTCAAAAAGCTCTTTTGAAACGATGTTCACGCGCCGGTCCGTGCATTGCGCCGAAAGCCTTCCGAGCACAAGCAGTCTCCACGCGTCGCCTCCGTACCGAAGCTCACATTCCGCGTCCGGATATTTTTCCTTCAGAATTTCAACTATTTTTGCGGCACGCGCTTTTTTCTCGGAGATGTTCATTTTTCCGTTCCTTTCAGCCTTGCGGAAAGCTCAAGGATGTCCGTTCCGAAGTATTTTTTCAGCATCGACGAAAGCGTCGATACGGGAAGCCCCATCACGTTGAAAAAGTCGCCCTCGATGCGTTCGACAAGCTCCGCGCCCTTTGCCTGTATGGCATACGAGCCGGCTTTCCCCATAGGCTCGCCGCTCGCAACATAGTCGGAAATCTGCCTTTCGCTTATGTCCGCAAACTTGACGTTTGTCGCGCAGCCTTCGGTAAATACGTCGTCGCCCACGCGCAGAGTAAGTCCCGACCAGACCGTGTGCCACGAATCCGAAAGCACTCCGAGCGTAAGATACGCCTGCCTCTCGTCCTGCGGTTTTCCTATGACCATTCCGTTATAATATACAATCGTATCACACGAAATTATCAAGGTGTCATCAAGATTTTCGCCTTTTGCCAAAAGTTCTTTTTTTGCGGCGCGGCCTTTTCTTTCAGAAAGCGTGCAGACATATTCCTCAGGCGAGAGAGCCTCTTTTATGTTCTCGTCCGCGTCGGGAGAAACGACCTCAAACGGCAGTCCCAGCATTGAAAGTATTTCTTTTCTTCTCGGCGACGAGGACGCCAGAATTATTCTTTTTATCATAATTATAACCTCTTGAACGCGCCCCTCGGCTTGTCGCCGCGAGCATAGGCGTTCATTATTTCAGTCACTTCTTTTTTGCTTTCGCAGGTGAATATAAAATGCCCGAAAAGTCCCGCGCGCGATATTTCCGCCTGCCTGTCCGCCATCCAGACGGGGACGCTGTTATACAGCACGTTTCTGTGCCTGTATTCGCGGCGGAGCAGAAATTCCGCGCCGGTTCTGTCTTTCAGCGGCACGAATTTTCCGTCGCCGCAGAAATTGCATTTTTCAATCGGCGACGTCAGCGCCGCAATATCTCTTATCACGCATTTTTCAAGCGTCATAAGCGGAAGTCTGCCATAGACAACCACCCCGTGACAGCCGTGCGACTGCATCGCCGCACCGCGAGAAACACCGGTTTCACACGATTGTATAAAATCAATAATGCCCATGCCGTAAAGCTTTTCGGCTGAACGTGAATTCCAAATGTTCAGGCGCATATCGCCCGTCATATCAAAGCCGAGCCTTTTGCAGATCGGAATCTGCCACATTCCCGTGACAAGCGCGGTACGGCATCCGAGCGCTTTTGCTTTTTGCGCCGCGGCTGTTATTTCGTCAAGCTCCGTGTCGAGCGCGACCGGCGGAAACGCCGCTCCGCACTTTTCCGCGCCGACGGTTTCGCACGCTTTTTCGTATGAAAACAGCGGAACGAATATTCTGTCAAAAAGTCTTTCCGCCCCGCTCGGAATATTATCCGGCTCGGCGAAAAACGCCGTTTTCATATCGGAGGCGGTTCTCTTCCCCGTATCCGATACGGCATTTTCCGAAAGCTCTCTTTCCGGTGCGATTCTGTTCAGAAGTCCTTCGCAGGCGGATCTTCTGAGCGCGTTGAGCGCGGCTACGCTGAGCCTTGCGTCGCCCGAAAGATTTATTTTTATTCCGCTATGCGAAGTGCAAAACGGCGTGCCGCCGAGCTTTGAAAGCGATTCGCACACGCGCTGCTCGCTCATGGGCTTGTCCGCCTTTTCGACAACTTCGCCGATTGCCGTGTACGTCACCGGCTCTCCGCCGAAAATTCCGCTCGCCGTAACGGCGGCTTTTTCTCCCGTGCGGATATCCGCCGAAAGCGAAATTTCCGCCTTCGCCTCGGGAATTTCCGCGCCGGAAAGCTTTGCGCTTTCCTTTTTGTCGTCAGCCGTGCGCACTCCGAGCATATCCCTGCCTATGTCGCCCGTATAGTATCCGCAGGTGAAGCCCGACCGCGAGAACAGCGCGGAAAGCTCCGCCATCTCTTTTTCGCCGGCATTTCTGCCTTCGTCAAGCAGCGCTCTGTATATTTTCGTCACGCCGTAAACGTACTCGGGAGCTTTCATTCTGCCCTCGATTTTCAGCGACGCAACGCCCATTTCCGAAAGCTCGGTAAGATGCTCCGCAAGGCACATATCCTTCAGGCTCAGCGCATAGCCGTTTCTGCCGTACGGCAGTCTGCACGGCTGAGCGCACTGCCCGCGATTTCCGCTTCTTCCGCCTATCACCGCGCTCATAAGGCACTGCCCCGAACAGCTTACGCATATCGCGCCGTGGACGAAAAGCTCCGTTTCTATCGGCGAATTTTTTATGAGCATTTCAAGATCGCGCTTCGATATCTCTCTCGGCGCGACCATTCTCGAAAATCCGATTTTTTTCAGCTCTTCCGCGGAAAAAGCGTTGAGTCCCGTCGCCTGAGTGCTTGCGTGAAGCTCGATTTCGGGACACGCCTCGTGAACATACGAGGCAAGTCCGATATCGGCAACGATAAATGCGTCAACCCCGTGCCGCCACGCGCGGAAAATGATTTCCGCCGCGTCGCGCAGCTCCCTGTCGCAAAGCTGGACGTTTACCGTCATATACGTTTTCACCCCGAGCGCGCGACAATAGCCGACGGCGTTTTTTATTGCGTCGTCGTCAAAATTTTCGGCAAAGCTTCGTGCCGAAAAGCTTTTTGCCCCGAAGTAAACCGCGTCCGCTCCGCCCGCGACCGCCGCTTTCAGCGCCTCCGGCGAGCCCGCCGGAGAAAGAAGCTCCGGCAGCTTTATCTTATTTTCCGACATTTGCGTTTTCTTTGAGTATTGATTTGAGCTTTACGTTTTCGTCAAGAAGGTCGAGCGCGCATACAATGGCGGCAGCCGTTTTGGAAACGTCCGCCCCCGAAAGCATTGTGGTGTTTATTCTTCTCGTAAGCTCCGCCGCAAGCTTTTCAACATAATCGGGAGCGTCCTCCGAGCAGAGATAAAGGCTTTCCCCCGCTATGATCACGTTATGACTGTATTTCATAATTTGTCCCCTTTCCAAAGCAAAACATTTGCAAAACCCTATTGAATAATACCGAAAAGTATTATATAATATCTATGCGCCCGTATCCGATGGTGCATATTATCACAAGTACATTATAATACAACCGGACTTTGTTTGAAAAGGGTTTTTCAAAAATTCCGCAAAAAATAAGGAAAAAATGAAAGGAAACGCACCGATGCGTGAAATAATACTTTGTAAATACGGCGAAATAACGCTCAAAGGCGCAAACCGCGCTTATTTTGAAAATCTTCTGCGCGAAAAAATCCGCAAAAGAATAGCACCTTACGGAAAATTCAACGTCTATTATCTTCAGAGCACGGTATATATAG
>CAVEFC010000027.1:0-21485 GCA_963614875.1 uncultured Eubacteriales bacterium
TCCAACAAGAATTTGCTTGACCCGCTTCGCGCTGTCACCGGCGAGGACTGGATTCCCGGCAAGCGCTACAAGGTACGCGGCTTCTGGGTTGCCGATGCAAAAACCATGTGCTTTGACCTCAATGAAGGGGTTCAGGAGGACTTTCGCCATGTTACGCCGAGCAATGACGCAGAATAATCCCTGATATTCAGGGAGAAAAGGGAGAGTAAAAGAGCGGCGGCAAACCGCCTGAGCGAGAAAGCCACCTCTCCCTTTTCTCCCTCGCTGCGGCTATGGAAACCGTGGAAAACCGAAAAACGGTTTACACACCGTTCCCACAGCCTGCGCTCACCCTCTTTTTCCTCTCTGGCTTTCTCCCTATACGGAGAAAAGTGTCCATTTCTATCCCGAAAACGTACAGTTGCCGTGATGAGCAGAGGGCAGCATGTCAATATGGCAAAGAAAAGTAAACAGCACACAGGCGGTTTTATCCTCAAAAAAGGCTCCGAAACATGACAAAAAAGAAGCCCAGCACCACGCCATTAAAGTGGTGCTGGGCTTCTTCTGATTACAGCGATTTTCAGCGGGTGAAGCAATGCGCTGTTTGCAGATAGCTCTTTCGCATTTTGCTGTTTGGTGCGGAAATGTACTGTTCCGCAAAATCCTACGCACAGAAGCGTACCGTGTACACTCTATCGTGCTTTGCTTCCTGATGTACTTTTTTCGTGCAGAGAGAAAGAAATTTACTGTTTTCACTATGCTCGACTTTAGCACGGCGTTTTTACTGCCCTCACAGTCAATTTACTCTGAAATTAAGCCAAAGTGCCGCAACGCATCCTTGATCGCCTCGACCTTTTCAGGCGGGCAGGGATGATACTCATGTTTTCTCTGCTCCACTGCGTTCGGCGCTTTGTGCATATCCAGTCCGACCATACGCTTGACCTCGGCAATGTATGCCGTATGGACTTTGAAGCCGTGCTTCTCCTGCACATACTCCTGAATACGCTTATAGGTCGGATGCTCCTTGACCTCGCCGGTTTCCACTTCCATTCTGACCTCAACCGTCAGTGGATTTGTTTCCCGCGACAAGAGGACCACCGTCTCAACGTGTCCCGTTCTTGCGAACATATCGACGGCGACGGCTTTTTCCGCTCTGTATCCGAGCTCGGAAAGGCGTTTGCAGTCCCTTGCCGCAGTTGCGCTGTCGCACGACACCATAACGACTCTTTCCGGCGCCATTTTCGCAATGGCGGAAAGCGTCTGCTCCGAGCAGCCGGAGCGCGGCGGATCGACTATTATCACATCGGGCAAAAGTCCGGCACCGGCAAGCTTTTCGGCGGCTTCTCCGGCGTCCGCGCAGATAAATTCCGCATTGCTTATGCCGTTTTTCATTGCGTTGTTTTTCGCATTTTCAACAGCCTCCGGAATTATTTCCGCGCCGATTATTTTCTTTGCTCTGCGCGCCATGGAAAGTCCTATCGTGCCGGTTCCGCAATAGAGGTCAAGCACGGTTTTTCCGTCGGGCTCGGCAAATTCCGCCGCCAGACCGTACAGCTTTTCCGCGCCGTCGTGATTTACCTGATAAAACGACCGCGGCGATATTTCAAATTCAAGTCCGCACAGAACATCGGATATCGTATCCTTTCCCCAGAGCGTTATGCAATCGTCAGATAAAATAACGTTTGTATCCTTTTTGTTTATGTTGAGAACAATACTTTTTATATTTTTGTTTTGCTCCGTCAGCATTTTTATAAGCTTTTCTGTGTACGGTATTCTGCCCGTTGCCACAAGACAGACAAGTATTTCTCCGCTTTTTCTTCCGTCGCGGATATAAAGATGCCGAAGCAGACCTTTTCCCGTTTTTTCGTCGTATGCGGTTATGCCGTTTTCATCGCAGAATTTTTCAACGGTTTTTACTGTATCGGCATAAAAATCGGGCTGAAGCGGACATTTTTCGCACGGAGCAACTCTGTGACTGTGCCTTGAATAAAAGCCGAAACGCATTCTGCCGTCTATGATTGCCGCAGGATGCTGCGCCTTGTTTCTGTATCCGTTTTCCTGCGGCGACGGAATTATTTTTTCACACTCAATATCAAGTCCGCCGAGCCTTTTCAGATTTTCATCTGCCGTATTTTTCTTTATTTCAAGCTCTTTTTCATATTTTATATGACGGAAAACACAGCCGCCGCATCTGCCGAAAACAGAGCAGTCGCTCTCTGCTCTGTAAGGCGACGGCGTGATTATATTCACAGGCTTTGCATAGCCGAAGCTTTTTCCGGCTTTCATTACAAGCGCGTCGATTATATCTCCCGGCGCAGTTCCAAAAACAAACAAAACATATCCGCAAATTCTGCCGACGCCCGCTCCTTGCGGAGTTATATCCGTTATTTCGAGTCTTACAATATCGTTTTTTTTCGGCATATTACCGTACTTCCCCTTCCGGATTTACATTTTTACATTCCAATGATATCACATATCCCGATATAAAGCAACAAAAAAAGCGGCTCCCGCCGCTTTTTTTGTCAATTTATCATCTCTGGGTTTCTATAAGGCCGTAGCCGTTGTCTTTTCTTCTGTAAACGACGCATACGGTATCCGTATCCTGATTCAGAAAAACAAAGAACGTATGATCGAGCAGATTCATCTGAAGGATCGCATCCTCCGTCGTCATCGGGCGAAGATCGAATTTCTTTGTTCTTATAAGCTCTTCTGGATCTTCGGCAATTTCCTCGGAATAAGCCTCCGGTTCTGCGAACGCTTCTTTACGCATTTTCTTTTCAAGACGGGTTTTGTTTTTGCGGAGCTGACGTTCAATCACATCGACGGCAACGTCGATATCGTGATAAAAGCTTTCGCCTTCCACCTCGCTTCTGAAAAGCGTTCCGCCCATAGAAATCGTAAGCTCAAGCACCTCCGTGTTTTTGAATTTTGAAAGCGTAACGAACGCTTCCGCATCGTCACGGAAGAATTTTTCCAGCTTGCCGATTTTCTTTTCAATGAGAGCCTTCAGCTTCTCGTCGGCGGTAAGTTGCTTGCAAACGAATGTGATTTTCATAGCGTTTCACCTTTCACTTTGGAGATTTGCTTTGAGGAATTCTTCCCTCTCCGCATTTATATTATACCATAAACCGACGTCAAATCAAAGGATATTTTGTAAAACGTATATAGAATATTTTTGGTTATTTAATGTATTGATTATTAACGCAGACTGTGATATAATGATATTTGTGATGCGTTTGATGAAGGGAGCGGCTTTATGGGGAAATTCTTTTCGCCCGATTATTATTTCGGCAGCGCATTTGACATAACGCCCGAATTTCTGCTTTCGGCGGGAATAAAAGCCGTAGTGCTCGATATAGACAACACCCTTGTCACCTACGGAGAAGCCGAGCCGAGCAAAAAAGTAACGTTCTGGGTAGCCTCTCTTGCGCAGGCGGGAATAAAAGCCGCCATTGCTTCAAACAACAATGAAGAAAGAGTACGGCTTTTCAATCGCAATCTGGGAATTTTCTGCGTGAGCAAAAGCGGAAAACCGTCCGCAAAGGCTGTGAAAGCCGTCTGCAAGGAATTTTCCGTAAGCCCGCGTGATACGGCGGTCATAGGCGATCAGATATTCACCGACGTGCTTTGCGCAAACCGCGCGGGCGCTGTGGCAATCCTTACAAAGCCGATTCCGTACAAAGAAAATCTTTTTTTCAGGTTCAAGCGCGCGCTTGAAAAGCCGATAATAAAAAGCTTTGAAAAAAAACATTCCGACAGATGTTTTTCGAAAGGAGAGTGTGCAGATAAATGATAATTGAATCGCTTTATATAAAAAGCTTCGGAAAGCTTGATAACGTAACGATAAATCTTTCGGACGGAGTGAACATCCTGCGCGGAGAAAACGAATCCGGAAAAAGCACCGTATGCAATTTCATTCGTTTTGTTTTCTACGGTCTTGCAGGGCGCGGCGCGGAAGAAAAACAGCGCTGCATAAGCTGGAATTCCTCCTCCGCAAGCGGCTACGCCATAGTTTCGAGCGGCGGCAGACGCTATCGCATAGAGCGCGAAGCCATATGCACGGGAGAAGCCGAAGGCAAGCTTTCCGTCCGCGAAAGAAGCGCGGTGATAGATACCGAGCTTTCCACGGCGGTGTTCCGCGGTCAGAACGCGGGCGAAGTGTTTTTCGGCGTGCCTGCCGACGTTTTTGAAAGCACCGTATACGTCGGGCAGATAGGCGACAGCCGCGTCGGCGGCAGACCTCTTGCCGAAGCCGCGGAAAACATTCTCTTTTCCGCAAGCGAAAGCGTAAATGCCAAAAAAGCAATAAAAAAGCTCGACGACGCAAGAGTATATCTTCTTTACAAAAACAGGCGCGGCGGAAAAATAGCCGAGCTTGAAGCAAAAAAAGCCGAGCTTTCCGAGCGTCTTGAAAAAGCGCAGGCGGAAAGCGGCGATATAATTTTCCTTGAAGGCACGCAGAGAGAGCTTTCCGAAAAAACCGAAAAATCGAAAAAACGTCTTGCCGAATGCTCGGATGAGCTTGACACCTATGAAAAATACAGCACAAGACAGGTATATCTTACGCGGAAAGAGGAAGCCGCAAAGCTGCGTGAAATGGAGCAGTCCGCCGAAAAAAGCCGTCTTTGCGAAAAGCACGGCGGAGTTCCCGTTTACAGCGACGAATACATAACCTCGCTCGAAGAGCTTTCGCGCAGACTCGAAACCGCAACGGCGCGCTATGACGCCGCCTGCTCCGCGCTTGACGAAGCAAACAGAAAAATCATAGATATGAGCGAAAAAATAGAGGTGTTCAGACGTCTCGGCTCAAAGGGCGACAAGCGCGACAGAATAGTTGACAATATAAATTCAAACCACAGCACCTCGGCAACGCTTAAAATGATAGCCGTGATTATGACGGTGCTTACCTTTATATTTGCCGCCGTATGCGTTGTTTCGCTTGCGAAGGCATATTCCTATGCCACGGTTTTCGCCGTCCTTGCGTGCGTTTCGATAATAGCCTCGATAGCTTTGTTTGTGATTTCAAAAAGCAAGCATAAAATGATGCTGCGCGATTGCTCCACCTTCGGCTGCAGAAACTACGAAGAATTTGACGAGCTTGTAAAAGCCGCCGGCAGAGATGAAGCGGTGCTTACGCTCATAACCGAAACAAAGGACAAAGCGGAGGTAAACGCCAAAAAAGCTGCGGACGAACTCGACGCGACGAATTCAAAAATCGTGTCCGTGCTGACGCAGGCGTCCTTTGCCATGGAAACAAGCACGCGCCTTTCCCTTTCGGAAGCGCTGAAAATATGCCGCAGAGAAAAATCCGAATACGAAAAGCTGAAAATAATGCTCGAAAGTCAGAGGCAAAAGGTTCGCGAGCTTGACGACAAGCTCCGCGCCTGCGACGAAAGCTATCTGCGCGAGGCGCTCACCGGCACCTACGACGAAGAAAAAATGAAAGCGTTCGACGTAAAATCCGCAAAGCGCAATTATGATTTTCTTCAGAATTCCATCGGCGCGATGACCGAAAAGCTCGCCCAGACGGAAAAGGAGCTTGCCGTGCTGAACGCAACCGTTCAGCGCCCGACGGAAATATCGGAAACACTGCTTGCGGTCGAGCACGAGCTTGACGTTCTCAGAGAAAAGTTTGACGCATACGTTATGGCAATAGATGCGATAGAAGCCGCCGGAGGAAAGCTGCGCGAGGGCATTTCGCCGAAAATAGCAAAATCGGCAAGCGTGATAATGTCAAAGCTTTCGTGCGGAAAATACAGCGAAATCGGCATAGATCCCGACTTTGCTATGACCTTCACCGACGGCGCGTCCACTCACACGGCGGACTGCTTCAGCGCGGGAACCTCGGACATGGCGTATATTTCCCTGCGGCTTGCGCTTATGGAGGTGCTTTTCACGAAATCAAAGCCGCCGCTCATATTCGACGAAAGCTTCGCAAGAACCGACGACGCGCGACTTTCCGCGGCGCTGACGCTCATCTCCGAGGGGCTTGAAGGCTGCAGCTCGCAAAGCCTTATCTTCACCTGTCACGGCAGAGAAGAAAGAGCTATGGCGTCTGTCGGAAATTATAATCTGATAAGACTGTAAATCAAAAATCCGACGCAAAATGCGTCGGATTTTTTTGTTTTCAGTATTTTTCTATATCCACACGCTCGGCGGATATTTTTCTTCCTATGAATATTTTTGCAACCGCGTCAAAGCGCTTCGGCTCGTCGGAAACGTAATATTGCGTCGCGCCGCCCTCACGCGAAAGCATATCGCAGAGAAGAAGCTCCTCCGAAAGCAGATTTGCCGCCTCCTTTGCCGGATTTATAAGCGTGGCATCGGGCAGATATCTGCCTATCGCGCCGGAAATTATCGGGAAATGCGTACAGCCGAGAATAAGCGTATCCGCGCCGAAATCCTTTATCGCGCCGAGATACTGCTCGCAGACAAGCTCGGTTATTTTGCAGTCGTCGGAGGTAAAACCGCATTCGACAAGCGGCACAAAAAGCGGACAGGCAACTCCTATTGTTTTTGCTCCCTTGTCTTTAAGTCTTTTTTCAAACACTCCCGCCGCTATCGTTGCTTCCGTGCCGATAACGGCTATTTTTTTGTTTTTGCTTGCCGAATACGCCGCCTCCGCCGCGCCGTCAATAACGCCGAAAATCGAAACGTCGAACTGCTCACGCAAAAGATCGAGCGCAACGGAGCTGACCGTTCCGCAGGCGGCAAGCACGGCTTTGACATCGTGCGAAAGCAAAAACCTCACGTCCTGAGAGGCATACTTTTTTATCGTTTCCTCGGATTTTGTCCCGTAAGGAACTCTGCCCGTATCGCCGAAATATATCAGCTTTTCGTGCGGAAGCAGTTTTTCAAGCTCACGCACGGCGCAAAGTCCGCCAAGACCGCTGTCAAAAACGCCTATTGCTCTGCCGTCCATAAATTTCTCCCGTAAATTATAATTTTTTCGCCGTAACACAGCGGAAATTGCCGCCGTAATCGCGGAAGGCTTCGCAATAAAAGCCATGCCTTTCGCCTTCGCTTATCACCTGCCGCGCCTGATCGCAGCCGATTTCAAATATTATTGTTCCGCCCTCCGAAAGCATTTCGGGGCAGATATCAAACAGCCTGCGATAAAAGACAAGTCCGTCATCTCCGCCGTCAAGGGCGATATGCGGCTCGCTTTTCACCTCGGGGGAAAGCCCGTCTATCACGTCGGTTTTTATATACGGCGGATTTGAAATTATCATATCGTATTTTCCGCAACCGTCAAAAAATCCGTCGGAAAACACATCTCTGCAAAAGACGCTCACCCTGTCCGCAAGTCCGAGCGACGCCGCGTTTTTTGCGGTTATTTCACACGCTCCCTCCGATATATCGAACATATCGGCTGTCGTGTTTTCCGTATTTTTCAAAACGGAAAGTCCTATACAGCCGCTTCCGCAGCATATATCGGCTGTCTTTATGCCGCCGCGCGAAAGGCTTATCGCTTTTTCGACTATGACCTCCGTATCCGCGCGCGGAACAAGCACCCGCCGATCGACATAAAATTCCAGCCCGAAAAAATCAGCCCTCTTTATTATATATTCAAGAGGCTTTCCGCAAAGACGCCTTTTTGCAATATTCTCCGATTTTTCCGCGATATCCGAAGGCACATCGTCCCTCAGCGCCGCAAAAAGACGGGCGGAGTCGGTCTTCGCCGTCAGGCGCACGATCCTCCCCGCCTCATAATCGGCATATTCTCTGCTCACGGGCAGAAGAATATCCTTTATTTTCTTTATAAGCTCGGCGTATTTCATTCTTCGGATCCGGCGCCGTCCGGCTCTGCTTTTGCAGGCTCGTTTTCTTCGGGCGGAAATTCGTCGGGCATCGCGCCTTTGAGCGCCGCTATAGCAACCTCTATCATAGAATCGTCCGGCTCCTTTGTGGTTATTCTCTGCATCCAGAGTCCCGGCGCGGAAAGCACCTTTACAAGCGTATTGTCGTGCTTTCCGGCATACATAAGAAATTCATATCCTATGCCGCAGGTCAGCGGAAGAAGAAGAAGCTTTATTCCCACTCTTATAAGCGAGCTTAAAAGCTTTGATTCGACATTTGCCCATTCCCACGGTATAAGTATGCCTATAAGCACGCCTATGAGTATCATAACGAACATAAAGCTCGTTCCGCATCTGGGGTGGAAACGTCTCTGAATTCTTACGTTTTCGACGGTGAGCGGCAGTCCGTGCTCGTAGCAGAATATTGATTTATGCTCCGAGCCCTGATACATAAACGTCCGCTTTATATCCGGCATAAGCGATACCAGAAGCAGATAGCAGATAAATATCACTATTTTCAGAACGCCCTCGATTATGCTTTTCAGCCAGCCGTCAAGCTCGCCGCCTATGAAATATTCAACGCCCTTTGTGGCATACGTCGGCAAGAGAAAGAAAAGTCCGACCGAGAGCGCAAGCGCAAGGATTACCGATATCGGCATTATCACAACCATTATTGATTTGCCGAATTTTTCTCTCAGCCATTTTTCGAATTTTGTTTCTTCCTCCTCCGTGCCGAGCATCTCTCCCGACGCGGAAAGCGTGGAAAACGAAAGCTTCATCATTTCAACGAAGTTTATCGCTCCGCGAAGAATGGGTATATTGAGTATTTTGTGTTTTTTTCTTACCGAAACGAAGGATGAGTCGCGCTTTGCTATCGAGCCGTCGGGCTTGCGTACCGCAATGCAGACCTTTTCTCCGCTTTTCATCATAACGCCTTCAAGCACCGCCTGACCGCCGACCTTGTTTCTGCGGCAGGCGAGCGGATCCTGCTGTTTTTCTTTTTTGCTCATTTATTCGCCTTTCATAAAATGTTTGATTGAATAAAGTTTATCACAATATCGCGCAAAAATAAATAACAAATTGTAAAATATCAAAAAAACCGCCCTGAAGGGCGGCTTTGATAATTTTTTCTCTTACGAAAAAAGGAACGTTACGAAAACAAGCACAACAAATACTATTGAAACTATTGTTGTAAGCTTTGAAAGCTTTTTGTTTGTCGAAGAGCCCTTGTTCTTACCGAAGTATGTTTCGGATGCACCGCCGCCGATAGCGCCGGAAAGACCTTTTGACTTGTCCTGAAAAAGAACAACAACCGTAAGGAATATCGCGCAAACCATAAGAACTGCGCCCAAAATGTACTGAAGTACGCTCATTATAAAAAATCTCCCATTCCGGCGGCAATTATCTCACTTCCGCGCCATCCGCCGATTAAGTATTTCGACACCGAAGCATATATTTTCATACATTCCGTTTTACAACGGTACAAGTATACTATCACATTCAAAAAGAAAAATCAAGAGTTTTTTTATATTTTTCACCGATATTAAAATTTTTGATTGACAAATTGCTTTTATAATGATATAATAACTACTCGGAAAAGAACGCGGCTTTTGATATCTGCCCGTTTTTTCTCCTTACCGGATGCAAATTTTTCTATGCTCCGGTCTTATGTCCAGAAGGAGGTGCAATCACAATGGAAAAAATTATCTCGTCCTATGAAACGATGTTCATCGTTGACTGCTCCGCAAGCGAGGAAGCTACCGCAGCTGTTGTTGCAAAGTTCAGATCGCTTATCGAAGCCAACGGCACGATCGAAAAGATCGAGGAATGGGGTAAACGCAAGCTCGCATATCCCATAAACGATATGACGGAGGGTTATTACGTTCTCGTTGATTACAAAGCGGAAACGGATTTCTCCGAAGAGCTCAGCCGTGTATTCAATATCACGGAAGGTATAATGCGTTATCTCACAATCAAACTTTAATCGGAGGTTAATATGGCAAGTCTTAACAAGGTTATACTGATAGGTCATCTGACGGCGGATCCGGAGCTTAAACAGACTCCCACCGGCGTAAGCGTCACTTCGTTTTCCATCGGCGTTACAAGAAGATTTCAGCGTCAGGGCGAACAGCCTCAGAGCGATTTCATCAATATCGTTGCATGGAGATCAACAGCAGAATTTATAGCCAAATATTTCAGAAAAGGCAGCGCCATATGTATCTGCGGTTCGCTTCAGACAAGGAACTATACCGCTCAGGACGGCACAAAACGTTATGTAACGGAGGTTGTTGCCGAAGAGGCAAGCTTTGTTGAAAGAAAGAGCGATTCCGCCCCCAGAACCGATGATTATCAGACTCCCGCATTTTCTGCGGGTGCAACCGATACCGCAAAATTCGAAGAGGTATCCGGCGACGACGACCTGCCGTTCTGACAGGGTCAACACATTCTATAAAGGAGGTTTCATAGATCATGGATAAAGAAGTTCAGAAGTCTTCCCGCCCCGTTGCTCATCAGAGAAGAAAGAAAGTTTGCATTTTCTGCGAAGAGCATGCGGAAAGCATTGATTACAAGGATGTGGCAAAGCTCAGAAAGTTCATTTCCGAGCGTTCCAAAATTCTGCCCCGCAGAGTTACCGGAACCTGTGCCAAGCATCAGAGAGAGCTCACCATCGCTATAAAGAGAGCTCGTCATATGGCGCTTATTCCTTTCGTAACAGACTAAGTTGTTTTTTGATTCATCACACTCAAAAACAATCAATTTTGTACAAAGAATTTTATTCTGTTTTACAAAAAACAAAAGCCCTTGCAAAAGGGCTTTTTTGTTTGCATTTCAAGGACATTAAATGTGTTTTTATAAAAAAGCAAAAAACAGATTTTTCTTTATACTGTCAAATATTTTGAGCCTTTTATGATTTATCTTAATGAAATTTTTATCGTGAAAAATAATCCTTGAAAAGCAGATTTTTTTGTTTGATTTTTGCTGTTATATGAGGATAAAAATTTTTGTACAAAAGCGGATGTTTGGATTTGTGCAAAGACACAGTGATTTTCGGATAAATAAGAAAAAGTCCCCTTCTGCTCACGGATTGCCTGCAAAAAAGTATTAAAACAGTGCCAAAAGGTATTAAAACAATTTTAAGTAAAAAGTATTAAAAGCAAAATAATACCTCCGGCACGGAAAGAGGTTTTCTGTGAGAAACACAAACACAAAGGGCAAAACGATGACGAGGGCTTTGGCAAAATGCAATAAAAGATTTATTGCCTATAACGAAGTGCAATGGGCTTATGCAGAGGTTTTGGAAAAGGACGATAACATTGCAGAGATAAAATGCAATGTAAAACTGCCCGGCTTTGAACTTGGCGACAACTATTCGACGGATTTTGTCTGCTCAAAGAAAAGCGGCGAGCTTCTGATAGTTGAAACTGTGCCGAAAAAACATCTTCTCAAGCCTATGAACTGCCGACTGCTTGACTGCTCACACCGATACTGGAAGAATCGTGGAGCTACCGATTTCAGACTTGTGGTAGGTGATAAAAATGAAGAAAAATGACATTTTGCAGAGCGGCGAAAAGCTGATAAGAGTGCTTGCTCTGTCGGAAAGCAAAGCTTTTATTATCAACTGCAAGAAGCAGACTATGCCGTATTGGACGGAAAAAGAAAATCTTTCCGAATTCAAATCCATATCCGAAGCAGAAATGCAAGAAATACTCGGCTGTCGTTTTCCCGATGCAGATGAGCTGTGCGGAGATGAGAAAAGACAGATGAGAGAGGCTTATAGCATCATAGCCTCAGTTGTACCTTTTGCCGATGATGAAACCGTGCGTAAAGAAATGATAAGACGGGCATCGGAAAAGTACGGAATAACTGCACAGACCGTGAGAAAATATCTTTGCAAATACCTTGTGTTTCAGAATATGATGTGCTTTCTCCGTCGGAAAAGCAAAAAAACAATGACAGATGACGAAAAGAATTTCAGATATATCCTAAACAAATATTTTTACAGCACAGACCGTCGTTCTCTTCACACTTGCTATATCTATCTTCTGAGAGAAAGATATTCCGATGAAAAAGGCAAGCTTTTGCCCGAATATCCCCCATTTCACAGATTCAGATATTACTATTACAAAACAAAGAGGACGGACAATTTCCTTATATCCCGATACGGCAGATATAAATATGACAGAGATCTCAAGCCTCTTCTCGGCAATTCACGGAATTATTTCGGCAGTGTCGGATTCGGTGAGGTTGACAGCACGATAGCCGATATATGGCTGTCGGATGAGAATCACAACCTCGTCGGACGACCGATAATCACAGCAATGGTCTGTCCGTTTTCTCAGCTTTTGCTCGGATATACAATAGGCTTTGAGGGCGGAGCGACATCTCTTTCCGACCTTATGAGAAATGTAAACTGCAACAAGGTTGACTTCTGCAAAAGCTTGGGTATTGAAATTGATAAAAATGTTTGGGCAAACAGCGGAATACCTATGACGATTATAACGGACAGAGGCAAGGAGTATCTTTCCGAAAACTACTCACAGCTTACCGATCTGGGAGTTGAGATAATAAATCTGCGTCAGTTCTCACCGAATGAAAAAGGTATGGTGGAGCAGTTTTTCAATATAATTCAGAATTACTATAAGCAATACCTTATGAACAGCGGCGTTATCCGTGAAGATTTCAATCTGAGGGGTGCTCCCGACTACAGAAAGCAGGCAACACTGACTTTGCCCGAATTCAATAAAATACTGCTTATGTGCATAATTCATTACAATTCCAAAAGAATTATACGAAATATGCCGTATAGTTACATAGGAAAGACAAAGCCTTTTGCCTGTGATTTGTTTTTGCAGTCATACAGTGAAAATCCGAACTGTTTTATAGAGGTATCGGATGAAAAACTGCGAAAAGTACTGCTTCCGAGAACAAGGGGTACTTTCAGAAGAAACGGACTTTTTGCCTGTGGTCTTCGATACAGAGCACCTAATTTTACGGAAAGATATCTTCGTGGCGGCAGTGCCACTGTTGCCTATAATCCGTACAATATCGGAGAGGTCTATCTCTTGGAAAACGGAGAATATACAAGATTTGAGCTGATTGATTCGTTTTTTGAGGGCAAAACATCGGATGAAGCCGAAAAACTGTGCAAGGACAGAAACAAAGCAATCAAAGCCTGCACAGAGGAAAGTCTGCAGTCGGAAATGGATTTGGGTGCTTGCATAGATGATATTATTATCGGCAAACAAAGAGTTGCAGACACGAAAAATGTACGGCAAAACCGAGCTGCCGAGATAGCCAAAGAGCATATAAGGAAAGGGGCAAGCAAATGAATCTGACAGATAAAATGCCACCATATTATACAGACAATGAGCTGACAAAAAAGCTTTCAGCCCTGCCCGAAATCAAGTCCGACGACACATCGAAGCAGAGCCGACTTTTGAATTTGCTTTCCGTATATGATTTGTTTATCCCCACAAATATGGCAAGAGAGATATACAGCACCGTATATTTTGCTCTTGTGCGTAGTCTGAACAGAAAAAGCAAGCTTTACGACACATATAAAATGAATGACAACAGAAAGGTCATAAACGGCAGAGGGATAACCAGTGGAATAAACGGTGGTGATTGCTCTTTGATTGTGGGCGACAGCGGAATGGGAAAATCACAGAGCATAGCAAGAGCCGTGAGCATTATCTCTGAAAATTCCGTAATTGAAACCGAAAATCCATACTGTACCGTAATCCCTGTTATGACTGTCGAGGCAAGCCCGATGGTGAGCATAAAAGGCTTTTTTCTTGAAATTCTGAGAGTTATGGATTCAATAATCGGAACTGATTATTATACTGCAAACAACAGAACAACAATAAACACCGATTCTCTTCTCGGCGCTGTAAGCAATGCCCTTTTACTGCACTGCGGAGTGCTTATAGTTGATGAGGTGGACAGACTTGTCGGAAACAAAAAATCTTATACTTTTGTCAATTTTATAACAGAGCTTCTCAATATGTGCGGTATAAGTATTATTTTTGTCGGCACACCGAGAGCAATTGAATTTTTCTCATCGACGGAGTACCTTTCCCGTCGAAGTATGGGAAATGTATATAGGCAAATGCCCTACGGAAACGAATATTACGGGTTTTGCAAAGAGCTTTTCAATTATCAGTTCACACTGCATAAGACAGAACTTGACAGCAATATTTTACGGCTTTTTTATAAATATTCAAACGGTATAACGGCATTAACGGTACAGCTTTTCGTTGCGGCGCAACAGATAGCTATAAGCAACGATTATGAAAAGCTTGATATGCTTTCCGTAAGTCAAGCCTTTACCGATAAAATGAGTATCATAACACCTTATTCCGACTTGGGAAAACACATTTTTCCGAATGCAAGAAGTCAAAATGAACTGTCTGAAACTGATAATGGAACGATACCTTTCGACTATAACAATATTTTTGAAAATCTTTCGGCTCGTGCAGATAAGAATGCCGATAAGGCAATAGAAATTTTGAGCAAATATATCACTGTGGAGTGTATAAAGCTATGATACGATATTTGCCACAGATATATGAGGAAGAACTGCTTTTCAGCTTTCTTTCACGGTTGTATACTCACAGCCCCTATACAACAAGCAGTACCTTCAAAAAGAGCATTCTCAGACGAGAAACAGAAGCTGTTGATTATACTTTTTATAATTGCTTCAATAATGAAACGGCAGATTTACTTGATGAAAAATTCGGCATTGAAAATCTGATAAAAAAGCATACCCTTGTCCCGTTCTATTCTGCTTTTTACAGTCGAGAAAGCAAAAATGAGATTTTGAAAAAAGCAATACGGCTTGAGCCTAATATTTCAAAATCACTTGCATATCCGACGGAACACTGCGGCTATGTTCGTTATTGTCCGATATGTATAAAAGGCTCCGGAGAGCCTTATTTTACACGAGAAGCACAGATTATGGGGGCTGATTTCTGTCCCCGTCATTTCTGTCAGTATCGTAATGCAAATCTGAAAGTGGATAAAGAAAAATATATTTCTTTCAAATCTCTTGACCAGATTGATTTTGACTTTTCCATACCAAAGATGATAAGTGAAAATGATATAAATATAAAAGTATCGGCTTATGTTTCGGATTTTGTCCGAGCAGAGCAGAATTATAATTGTGATATCCCCATAGGCTCTTTTCTGACAAGCAAAATAGAAAATACAAAATATGTATCTCCTCGTGGAGTACAACGAAATCTTGACCTCTTGCTTTCTGATATGGGCAGTTTTTATGATGGCTTGGAGTATTATAAAATAAACAAATCACGACTTGCAAACATTTTAAGAAACCGATATATGAATGTTTTCGATATTTTGCTTATAGCTCTCTTTCTCGGAATAAAAACCGATGAGCTTTTGCATCCCAGCCTGCCCGAAAAATCACAGTCGGAGCTTTTTGATGAAAAGGTGAATGAGCTGTACCGTGGCGGAATGAATATAAGCAGAATAGCTCGTGAAATGAATGCAAACAAAGAGGTCATCCGTCAGATTTTGCTCGGTGCGTATGTAAAGTAAAGGTTTACAAATTCAGACAAATGTGATAGAATAGATGAAAATGAGTTTGCACACTAAAGGTTAAAATACGTTACTATCAACCACATACCTACTATCATCTCATACCTAAATCTCTTACTATCATTACTCATTATAACTGTCTATCCGTAATAGAAATCTGTATGCAAATCAGTATCATTACTTGAAAGGAAAATATTTTTTTTATGAATTCAAATAATAATCCTGCACCCTGTCTGTCGTTTGAAGATATCTTAGACAATGATTTTTTTGACAATGACGAACAATTTATCGAGCCGACAACAGAACAGATTGCCGCGGCGAAAAAATTATGCCCCGATAATCCCAAGGGAAATTTATCCGAAATTTTGGGCAGACAATATAAAAGCAATATATTGAATCATCGTCAGCTGATAGAATTTATTTCATCAAAATCTCAGGGAAAAGATGTAATTTTTATCCCTCAGACTACAGAGAGTTTGCTGAAAAGCTATGATAAGAAAGGAAAACTTGAAAACTTAAAAGATGCGTCATCCGAGGAAAAGGATAAAGCATTTTTGTCCTTTCACTCTAACATAAGTCGTGGAATTGACATCTTAACAAAAATGAATGTAATACATGAAATTGAAGTTGATATGCAAAACGAGCTGAATTATAAGCCACATCAGCAAGCAAAGAAATATTATGTTAATCATTATAATCTTGACAATATTTTAAGTCTGCTTTATCAGTTATCAAACAAAAAACAGCAAAATCCAAAAGAACTTTTTGAAACGGTCAGACTTGATGCAGATTTGAAAATTACAAAAGATGATTATAAAACAATCAAAAATATATATACCGAATTGTATAGCTGGTACCCTCAGATACCTTATTTTATTTCTTTTGTTGATGAGCTCAATAAGAGAATTGCTTTCGATGCCGAAAAGATACGGTTTTCACCGAATATACATATCAATGATAATGGTACAATTACAAAAATAGGTATCAGAGCATATTCGGATGTATGCAGATATACCTCATTGGAAAAACAAATCAATAAAAACTCAAATTACAAAAAGAAGTCCGATGAAATTTATCGTGAAGACTATTTGATTTCTCGGCTTGGCAATGATTATGAAGAATTTGATGTTAAGGCGAGCGTCCCGAGAGTTGCTCGCGCAATCAACAAAAATAAACCGATGGGAACTATGAAAGAAGATATTTATGAAACTTTATTTGGCAAGTTCACTGATGATTATGAATTGTTGTTCGGAAAAAAAGGCAATCTGAACGAGCCTGAATGTCGTTCATTTTTCAAGCTGATGTTTATGAGATTGTATTTCGGCGGAGATGCAAAAAGAATTGCCAAAGGAATATTGAAAAAAGAAAAACGAGCAGAAGGATCTGCAATTAAAGAAGAAAACAGATTGGCAGAAAAAGAAAATCGCGCACCGAATTTTATTACAGTGTCAAAGCCTTTTTGTGAATATGAAAAGAAAGGTTTTTTCTTGAAAGAGCTTATAGAAAAATGGCAGAAACCACTTGTTAATATAATCGGTGCTAATGACAAAGACAAAAAAACCGAAGTGTTTTTGGACGAATCCTGCATATATCTGTTGGTTAATAAAAGGCTGAGAGATATGGGAATTGATTTCGTTCAGGTATACGATGGCTTTTATTTTCCGAAGAAAACTTTGAAATCCGTCGACAATCCAAATGGAATTGATTTGGAGAAAATGATAAATGAGGCAAAAGAGGAATATGTTCTGCTCGTTGAAAAATTGATACTTGAACAGTATAATGAATCGGTTGATAAAATGATAGGCATTTATCATTGAACTACAACCCAAAGTCTTGTACCCAAGCAACTAAAATACACGAATAAGGCATACCTCTGCCCTATATAATCAAACAAGCTCCCGTTTTGAAATAATCAGACGAGAGCTTGTTTTTTTATAATTTTTTATCCGAGCGGGATGAGCCGACATTATACCGCAGAATTAGTTGCTTGTCAAGAGAAAAACTTGTGAAATCAGTGTGATTGATACCATTCTATTGTTTTTCAAACGCCTAATATCAAAAATAACAGAGAGAAATAATTTTTCACACTTTTCGATTTGTTTTTCGATCTCATCAATTTTAATTTTATGCGTGTTTTTTATTATAATCTTCTTTTATTTAAAACCCTTTCAAACAATTGCAAAATCATAACAATGGTAAAAACCGAAGCGGGCAAAGCCACGACTTCCTTTACGAGCGGATCAAATGAAAATCCGACGTCGGAAACAACGTTAACGTTCAGAAGGTATATCAGAATCATTGCAACATAGCCGGCAATTATTGCAATCAAACAGCTTTCTGCCGCATAAATCAGACTTTCCGCAACGATTATACCGCGCCGATCGCTCTTCTTTATACCGAGATACGAAAGCGTTTCCAGATCACCCCTGCCCGAAGCGAAATGATTGCCGAGAACATTCATTATCGAAAGCGCGGCAAACGCAATCAGAAGTATCGCCGCCACATTCACAACACCGATAAGTCTTGTGTTGCTTTTCTCTTTAACAAGCAATTTCTTTTCGGAAATATCCGCATCAACTGAGCATTTTTCCGCAACCGCTCCGACAATCTTCGCCAGAGCTTCCTCGTCGGCGCTCACAAAATACATATGCGTAAAATCGAACATATGCGGCACTCCGCATTCTTCAATTGCGTTTTTCATATAAGAAAGCGGAACAACGCCGCGGACTGTCGTTTCGTCGTTCTTACCGCGGACGGGCAAAAACTGTCCGATATATACCTCGTCGCTCGCACCGAGGATATCAACGGATACGACTTCTCCGTTGTCATCCTTTGCACTCGCCGTATAATTGCCGATTTCAATATCAAAACTGCGGCTTGTCTTGCCATATACGTCGCTGTATTTTTCGTCTGTGCTGACGGCGGAAAGAAGAATACACGGCATCGCCGCACTCTCCGTGATTTCAATTCCTGCCCTCTCCGTATATGAAGCAAAGCTCCTGTCGTCTATACCGGTAAGGTAAAGACCAAAAGATTTTTCCCGTCCGCTCGCGATAAACATACAGCTTTTTGCATAAACCATATCGGAATAATACGAAACAGCGGCAGATTTTATCTCCGAAATAAATTCGTCTTCGCCATCAAAAGCCCGAAACGAAACGGAAACATCAAAATTTTTGGCAAGCTCTTTCTTTACAGCGGATTTCTCAAAGCAACTTCTCTGTTGCATAATACACATCAGGAGCATAAGCGAAAGTGAAATGTATAAAACTATGCTCCGTTTTTCCTTTTTATCGGCAGAAACTCTTGCATTTGCAATATGAAAAATTCGGTTACGGACGGATATTCTGCGCTTTTTTCTCTTTATTTTTTTCGCTTTCGGCACATTTTCGACGGGATATTTCCCGCAAATCCTCCTTACGTAAAGCATCATCGCAACAACACAAACCGCAATAAGCGCAATATCAGTTATTACATAAGGCAGAATTTTCGGCTGAAAAACGAGGTTTTTTTCGATAATCTCCCCGATCTTCCCCGAAAATACGGCAAAAACCGCAATTCCGATAATGTTTCCCGCCGGTGCGCTGACAGCCGAAACGATTACCGCCTGTGCAGCGGAAATACGGCTGATACTGCGCCTGTCTGCACCGAGGCACAGCATCGTCATAAGATTTTTTCCGTTGTTTATGACGTAGACATTGTATATACATATGGTCAATCTCATAGAAAGCACAGATATAGTCAGAAATATCGCTGTAAAAACGATTTTCATCATCAACGGCTCGTTATCAGAAAGCGAATGACCTGCATCAAGCTCATCTTTTATCTGCAATATTATACCCACTCCGCCCATATCTCCGACGACGGCTTCATATGCCGTATAAGCCGAAAAAAGCGCGGAAATAACGACAGAAGCAAGCATCACGCCGATAAATATCAAAAGGAACCGACCTCTGTCTCCCTTTATGAGCTTTGCGGCATATCCGAAGACTTGTTTCGTTTTCATATCGTCCGCTCCAAAAGTCCGCCGTCCTGCATAACAAAAACCCACTCGGAATACGATGCGGTCTTCATATCGTGCGTAACGACAACAAGGGTACAGCCGTATTCGCGGCAGATACCGTAAAGATATTCTATGGTTTCCTTGCCGCTTGCACTGTCAAGATTTCCCGTCGGCTCGTCCGCAAGAATTATCTGCGGAGAGTTTATAAGCGCCCTGGCAATAGCTGCTCTCTGCTGTTGTCCGCCGGAAAGCTCGCACGGATAAAAATCAGCCTTTTCTTTTATACCGAGCTTGCCGAGTATCTCGAAAACACGCTCTTTCGGAGGATTTACTCCGTCAAAAACGGCAGGAATGACCACATTATCATAAACAGAAAGCGAAGGCAAAAGGTTATAATTCTGAAAAACAAATCCGACTTTTTTTCTTCTGTATTCCGCCAGTTCTTTTTCGCCAAGCGAGCCTACGTCCGCGCCGTCAACGGTTATTTTCCCAGAAGTCGGAAAATCAAGACCGCCGATAAGACGCAGAAGCGTCGATTTTCCCGAGCCCGACCGCCCGATTATCGAAACCGTATCCCCTTTTTCAATTTCAAACGAAACATTTCTCACGGCATTTACGGCAGTGCCGCTGTCGCCGTATGTTTTGCAAAGATTTTTTGCGTTTATTAAAACCATCTTGTCCTCCTTAAAATAAACGAGCCGCATTTTTAATTAAAATCAAGCTCGTTCTTTCTATAGTGCGATAATTTTATTTAGGGAAAATGCCGTTTGATGTTTTAAAATTCTATTGTGCAATCAAATGCGACAAACGTCCAAGCAGTTCCATTAAAGATGTAAAATTGATAAACCCCGGGCTCCGTAATTGTAAAAGTCGTCTTATATCGATACAATTTCTGGAATATATTTCGTCCGACATAATCCGGCTTCTGCGAATCGCTTTGCACGCCATCTTTGATGTATCCCACATATATGTTCTGCTCATTTTCCTCGCTTTTGAAATTAAACTGAACTGTCGTCCCAGCTAAAATAGTCCATCCGTTCTGTGTTCCATTCGTGTAATAAAACGCCATTGTCTGACTTGCCGGAATTTCTGTGCGTTCATAAGTTACCGACGCACAAGGCTTTACTCCAAAATAATTTGCGCTAATTCCGTTGACAGCAAAAATCGGCACCGCAAACTGGCTGGCGCAGACGATTATACACATTACAAAGGCCAATAATTTTGTTCTTCTCATTTTTCCTCCTTGAATTTCTTTTTGGAATCGCACTACAGCTTTAAATGGGTAAGTTTGACTTCAATTTATTTCAGCCCAACTCCATCGACTGATATCTTATCACAAAAATACTTCTATTTACTGTGCAAAATCTTTCAATTCACTTTCAAAATAGGATATGCAAGCAACACGCTAAACTGGTCTCCTGTTATTTTAACCGACATATCGCCATCGTTTATTTGCGTATATGTTTTTGCTATATTAAGCCCAAGACCGCTACCGCAACTCATTCTGGATTTGTCTCCGCGAGCAAATCGCTCCATTATTTCTTCGGTTGAGAAATCCATTCTGTATGATGATGTGTTTATAATCTCTATATTGCAATTTTCGCTTGAAGTTTTAATCATTACATAAATTCTTGTTGTTGGAAGAGAATACTTAATTGCATTATCCAATAAATTCTGCAGTACTCTATGGATCTGCATACCATCTAATTCTGAAAGAATTTCTTTATTTTTGCAATTTACTATCACCTCAAGTTTTGCCGAAACAATCTCATCAAAAAACTCTGCCACCGTCTGTTCAACAAGTTTTCTTATATCAATCAATTCTTTATTAGCTTTAAGATTTCCGGTTGAAGCTTTCGAAAGTTCAAAAATATCAGATAGCAATTCTGAAAAATATTTCAGCTTAAAATTCAATTTTTCAACATATTTCTTAGACTCTTCCGGTAAATCAAACGAATTAAGTCTTTCGGTATATCCTATTATAGCTGTCAGCGGAGTCTTTAGATCGTGAGATACATTCGTAATCAGCTCTACTTTTATGCGTTCGCTTTTCATTGCCAAATTCAGACTCTCTTCAGCCCGTTCCGAAATCTTTAACAATTTAATCTCGGTATCATACAATAATGCGTCCGACGAGATTGACG
>CAVEFC010000028.1:0-12585 GCA_963614875.1 uncultured Eubacteriales bacterium
GCAAAAGCCGTGCCGATTTTTAATATTATATACTTATGTATAAATTATAAAACACAGTCGGCGCAAGGATTTTTCAATCCTGCGGATTTTGTCCCAAGATTTTTCTCAGAATCGGAAGATAAATTTTCTGATCTCTTATCGGACAGCCGACGACCTCGCCCGAAAGGTAAAGCTTTGCGCATTTTCCGCACGCGATGCACGAGCTTTTCGGCTCGGCTTTTCCGGAAATGAAATTTTCCGCAAAAAAGGGATCGGCGAGAGCCGCGCGACCGAATCCGACCATATCGCTTTTTCCCGAAGCGATAATTTCCGCCGCGACATACGGCGCAAGATTTTTGAGATAGCTGAGTCCCGAGGCTATGACGCAGAGCTCGGGCGCGGCTTTTTTTATTTCGGCCGCTCCGCAGATAAGCCTTTCAAGGCTTTTCAGCGGATGCTCCGGCGGCTTTTCTTCGGAAACGTTTGACGGAAAGCAAAGATGACTTTTTCCGTCGGGCGAGCCGGCGGTTATATTCACTGCGGAAAGTCCTTTTCCGCAGTGCGACAGAGCGGTTTTCGCATCATTTTCCGCGCTTTCCGAAAGACCGTAGCGGCAGGAGATCACAGCGCCGCGCGGAGCGATATCGATTACCGAACCGAAAACCTCGCCGATGTCGGACGGGCGGAGAGCATCGCCGTGACAAAGCTTTATGTCAACGCCGTCAAAGCCGGCATCAAAGATAAGCTCCGCGGCTTCGGAAAATCTTTTAGCGGGCGCATTTTTACTTGCCTTTCCCACCGACAGCTGAATTATCAAAGGCGCGGAAGATACAGCTCTCATCTTATTTATCAGCGTTTTATACTTGTGTATATTTTCACTTGTGACAACAAGCTGACGCTCGCTCCGGCGACAGTCTTTGTCAAGCGCGGCGGTGCCGCAATATATAAGTCCCGCGCCGGACGAGGCAAAACGGAGCCACCGCCTTTCCGAAAGGAAGGACGGTGAGCCGTCGTCGCAGAAATCAAGACATTCCACGGGATTTACGGCGATCGGATTTGCAAGGGAGATAAAGCTTCCGTCTTTTATGCGCAGCTTCGGTTTTTCCGAAAGAGGAGATATATCCTCACGCATCGGAATGTTTATTCCGTTTCTGCGGCAGACGTAGGAAAGCTCCTTTACCGTGCCGAAATTATAGGAATATTCGGTCTTTTTTTCGTATGCGTACATATCGCGCCGATTTATTTGAGGGATATAAAATCGGGAAGTCCGTTTTTGTAGGTGCAGTTTGCTTCGCCGGCTATAAGCGGAGCGATGTATTTTACACATTCTTCGGTCACGCCGTTTCCGCGCGCATTGATGAATTCCTTCGGCACGCTTCTGACGGCGTTTGCAACGGAGGCGATATCGCAAAGTCCGGCTTCGCATTTGTAAGGTTCGGATGACATTCTTACAAAGCACGCCATTTTTCCCGTTTCGCCGTTTACCGCATAATCCGCGGCGGCTTTGCCGATCATAACGGATTCGTCGATATCGGTTTTCGAACGGATGTGAGCCGCGCATCTCTGCGGCAGGTTGAGCTCGATCGAGCGCACCTTACAGCCGAATTTTTCCTTTACGGCAAGTTCAAGCGCTTTTCCCGTGCCGGAAAGATACTTGTGACCGAAAACATCGACCGCACCGCTCTGAGTGCCTTCGCCGACATATGCTCCGTCGGCGGTACGCACGCCCTCGGAAACCGCCACGACAACGTTCGGATGCTTTTCGAACGCCGCGGCGATATCCTCATAGAACCGGTCGTAATCAAAGGGAACCTCGGGCAGATACACAAGGTCGGGAGCGATGCCCGAAAGTGAGGGAAGCGCAGCCGATGCGGTGAGCCATCCCGCGTCGCGCCCCATTATTTCTATTATCGTGACGGCTTTTACCGTGTAAACAGCCGTATCGAGAAGGATTTCCTGCGTTACGGTTGCGATGTACTTTGCGGCTGAGCCGAAGCCGGGCGTATGATCGGTGCCGGCAAGGTCGTTGTCTATTGTTTTCGGCACGCCCATAACGCGCATATCGAAGCCGACCGAGGCGCAGTAGCGCGAAAGCTTTGCGACGGTATCCATCGAGTCGTTTCCGCCGATGTAGAAGAAATAGCGGATATCGTATTTTCTGAAAATTTCAACGAGCTTTTCGAACGTTGCGGGATCGTCCTCGGGCTTGGGGAGCTTTTTTCTGCACGAGCCGAGAGCGGCGGCGGGAGTCTGTTCGAGGAGCTCAAGCGATTTTTCGTCCGGAAGCTTTTCTCCGAGATCGCAGAAGCGCTCGGCAAGAACGCCTTCGATGCCGTTTATCGCGCCGTATATTTTTCCTATGCAGTCTGCGCTTTTACAGCCGCGCACAACGCCGGAAAGCGTGGCGTTTATAGCCGCGGTCGGACCGCCGGACTGACCTATTACAGCATTGCCGTAGAGTTTGTTCATAACAGTTTTATCCTTTCGTCAAAACAAAAATTTACAAGATAAGTATATCACGCAAAAAAGCGTTTTTCAACACTTTTCAATACTTTCGGCAAAAAAATAAAATCAGAAGGAAAAATCGGAAATTCACAGCGGCAGCGCGGGATTTCCGATTTTATACTTGTGTATTAAAAGTCTGTCTGTATCTGCGCGAGCGCGGACGGAGCTATTCTTTTCGTGAACACATCGCCTTTCGGCGTGCCGCGGAAGATGTTGCTCATTATGCGTATTTTTCCGCTGTCGGTCGGCTTTTCTATCCGCCACGCGAAGATGTGACTTCCGACAGGCTCGGGGTATATTTCCGAGGTTCTTGTTTTGCCCTCGTGCTGTGACGAAAAGCCGAGCCCCGCTCCGTCGCAGACGTTGAATTCAAACGAAACGTTTCTGCCGATTCTGTCGCGTATTTCATATGCCGCAAAGCCGTAGTTATACATTGTGTTGCTTCTGAAAACGATGTTTTCGAAATCGCCGCAGTCCGCTCCGCCCTGAGTGGTAAAGCACGAATCGTAGATTTCGAGAAATTCACAGTTTTCGATTGTGCAGTTTTCCGCGCCGTTCCAGAATTCGACGGCGTTTCCGTAGCGTATTTTCCGCTCCTCGTTCCATACGCAGCCGCCGATGAAATCAAAGCGGCAGTCGGAAATTTCGATATCGGACGGCTTTGTCTGCGCGTAGCCGTGAAGTCCCGAGCAGAGAAAATGCAGTCCTTCAAAGCGGACAAAGCTTTTTCCCGAGGCAAGACAGCGGTTTCCGAAAAGCGCGATTTCTATATCGCCGAACACATCGGACGGATTTCCCTCCGAATACAGATAAAGCTCCGCGCCCTGCGGAACGCTTTTTTGGCATCCGTATGCCGAAAACCACCATTTTCCGTTTTCGTCAAGGTCGCTTTTGCTCCACACGAGCGTTCCGAAGCTTTTTCCGAATCCGAAAATGATGTTTCCCGGCTCGCTTGCAAGCGGTATTCTCAGGCGGTAGATGTTTTTTCCGGTTTCTTCCCAGAGCCATTTGCCCGAGCAGTTTTTCGAGCCGAAGAATTTCGGTGCGGGGCCCTCTCCGTAGGTTTTGAAGGTTATCGGCTTGTCCTTTTCTCCGTTCGGAGAAAAAATTCCGCAGCGATATTCGCTTCCGCGGCGGAAATATACGGTGTCGCCCGGCAAAAGCGAAATTTTTTCGTGCGACGGAAGCGGAGAGGACGGGCTTTTGCCGTCGTTTCCGTCAAGACCGGTGAGTGAATCGATATAATAATCAGCCATATGAAAGGCTCCTTTTTTCTGCGGTTTTCTAAATTGTATCACTTGCAAGGGGCTGTGTCAAGCGTGCGGAAAGGCTCAAAGCCGGCTTTGAGCGGGGAATATTTTTTCAAAGCGATGAAAAATTTCAAAAAAACAAGAACAAAAGTTTGCATTTTGAATAAAAGTGTGGTATAATAAGCGGAAAAGAAAATAAAATTTTTCACAAGGGGGATGTTTCCTATGGAAAAGCTGACCGAACGCGAACGCCGCGTGTACGATTATATCTGCTCAACGATAGAAAAAAACGGGTATTCTCCGTCGGTGCGCGATATAAAAACGGCGCTCGGAATAAAGAGCACGGCAACCGTTCATTCGTATCTCGAACGTCTTGAAAAGAAGGATTATATCCGAAAAGAGCAGGGGAAAAGCAGGACGCTGCGCCTCGGCGGCGATTCAGAAAAGACCGCCTCTTCAAACGTGAGCGTTCCGATACTGGGACAGGTCGCGGCGGGACTTCCCATTCTTGCGGAGGAAAACTTTGACGGCTTTATAGATTTCTGTCCTCCGAGAGCGATAGGCGCGCGCAGCGAGCTTTTTGCTCTTGCCGTAAAGGGCGAAAGTATGATAGACGCCGGCATTATGGACGGCGACTATGTCATAGTCAGCCGGACGAGCTACGTTGAGGACGGAGATATTGCCGTGGTGCTTATAGGCGATGAAGCAACCGTCAAAACGTTCTACAAGGAAAACGGGGCGTTCAGACTTCAGCCCGAAAACAAAACGATGAAGCCTATAATAGCGAAAGAGGTATATATTCTCGGAAAGGTAATTGCAAACGTACGTTATTATGAGTGAGCTTAAAAACAAATTTTATGCTTCCACGGGCACGATCGTGGGCAGAGCAAACAATTTCGATTACAACGTTATAATAAACAACGCAAAGGATATCCGCGCGGACGGGCTTGAGCTTATGATGCTGCGCTTCTGGTACAACAGAACAGACGAAATAGCGGAGGCACTGAAAAAAGCGGAAATTTACACTCCCGTTATACATTTTGACAAGGACATAGGCATTATGCTCGCCGACGGCGACGAAAAAACGAATGTCGAAGCGATGAAGCTTTTTTGCGAAAACGCAAGGCTTGCAAAGCTTATCGGAGCGGGAAAGGCGGTGTTTCATCTGTGGGGAGGGCCGAAGTCCGACAGTGCGGTTGACGGCGCGATAGAGCTTCTTCCGCAGATGCGCGACATATGCAGGGAAGCCGGCACAGAGCTGCTTATAGAAAACATTCCGTGCATTTACAACGATCCGCTTTCGATATGGGAGAAAATATATTCGAGAATTTCCGATATGGGATTTATCTTCGATACGCGCTTCGGAAGATTTCACGATCAGTATATGGATATTTTCGCAAGTCCGGTGTGGAAAAACGTAAAGCATATGCACGCAAGCTCGTACAGCGGCACTCAGAACGAGCTCGGACTTATACGTCCCATTCTTCAGCCCGGAGAGGGAAAGGTCGATTTTGACCATATTATTTCGAATATGCCGCACTACGAGGGAAGCGTGACGCTTGAATCGCCCGTGCTTTCCGACGACGGCAGCGTTGACATAGCGACGCTCAACCGTTCGCTTGATTATCTGCGCGGAAAATTCGAGCTTTACCGTCCCGACGTTAAGAATGTTTGAATAAAGTGCAAACATTCGGCGTCTGCAGTTGATTTGGCGCGCTTTGCGTGGTAGATTGAAATAAATAAACAGCGAAAGAGATAAAGATGAAAAAAACAGTTTGTTTTATTATGCTCCTTTCCGTGCTTGCCGTTGCTTTGTGCGGGTGCGGCTTCAATTATGACAAGGAGGATCTTTCAAAATACGTCGAGCTTGCGGACTACAACAGCTTCACATACGCCGATTTTGAAAAAAGATACGAAGAATACCGCAAAAGCTATGCCGAAGAAATAAAAAGCAACGATTCATCGTTTGTGGTTGAGGACGGATTTTCCGTCGATATTTCCGTCACGGCGGAAACGGTTACCGAGGAAACCTCAGAGGACGGCACGACAACGACCGTTTCCTACAAGCGCTACGAAAGCTGGTGCTTTGACGGGGACGATAAGTGCATAGAAAATTATTGCGTCGGAAAAAACGTCGCAAACGAAAAGTTCGACAGCGGAATTCACTACGACATAAAGGATACCTCCGACAGCTACGAATCGGAAAGAGAGGTTTCCATAGACAAGGCGTTTTCTTTTACAATGACGATTCCCTCGTCATATGAGGATGACGAGGTAGCGGGAAAGTCCGTGCGCTTTACGGTCACGGTGCTTGACGTTCTTCCCGGAACGACGGACGACGATATATATTCCGAAATATCCGCGTTTTTTGAAGCGTGCGGCTACAAAAAGGACAAAGCCGAGGACGGCGACTGGATAGTTTTCGATTTCAAGGGCACGATAGACGGCGAGGAATTCGACGGCGGCTCGGGCGAGGATTACAAAATACGCATAGGCGCGGGATATCTTTTCGAAAGCTTTGAGGAAGGACTCAAAGGTCACGGCGCGGGCGATGAATTCACGATAAAGGTTGTATTTCCTTCGGGCTATGACGACAGCACGATAGCCGGCAAGGAAGCCGAATTTGCCATAACCGTAAAAGAAGTTTACAACACGGACGAAACGGTAAAGCAGAATACCGGTTTTGCCGATTATTACGAGCTTAAAAACGCTCTGCGCGTTATTCACTATATGAAAAACAAAATGATGGATATGACGGTGGAAAAATCAAGCATAAAGGAATATCCTTCATCGCTTATAACGCAGTACGAAAAATATTTTGAGGACGAGGTAGCCGCCACCGTTTCCGAGGCGGCTTCAAAGTACGGCATATCGGAGGACGAGGCAAAGAAACGTGTTTACGGAAGCTCGGCAGCCGCCGACGAATATATAAAATCGAGCGCGGAGGCTTCCGCAAAGGAGGCGCTCATCACTCACGCCGTAAAGAAATCGCTTGGAATAGAATACACAAACAGCGACTACAAGGAGGATCTTGCAAATCTTCAGACGTATCTGTTCTATTACGGAGGCTACAATCTTACGACGAGCGAGCTTGAAGGTATATACACAAGGGACGTGCTTAAAATTCAGTTCCTTTATCAGACCTGCAACGAGGAGCTGTGCAAATCCGCGCTGCCGAAGGACACCCCCTCGATACCCGGACTGTAAAAAAATGCGTGCTGCGAGCATCTCGCGGCACGTTTTTGTTTCAAAAAAGTTAAATTTCGATAAATATGTGGAAATCACAGAAACAGTGTGATATAATATATCAAAGTTAAATTAGAGTAATATGCTCCGCGGAAGCGGAAATCAGAATATATTCAAAAAAAGGATAACGAAATGGCTGTAACCAGAGAAATGATAAAGAAAACGATACTTCCGTGCATAGCGATGCGCGGAACGGTCGCTTTTCCCAAAATAGCAATGAATCTCGAAGTGGGCAGGAGCGCGTCGAAAAAGGCGTGCGACGCGGCGCTCTCTTCGGACGGGCTTGTTCTGCTCGTATGTCAGAAGGATCCTTCGGTTGAAGAACCTAAAAAGGATGATCTTTATTCCGTGGGCGTGACGGCTAAGATAAAACAGCTTGTAAAAGCCGACGGAGGAATATACCGCACGCTTATAGAACCGCTTGAAAGAGCCGAAATAACGGATTTTTACCGCAGCGGAAAATATTGCGTTGCCGAAGCTCTCGAAAAGTCGGTGAGCTTTGACGACGGCGGCGTCACGAGCGTTGCGATGATGCGCGACATAAAAAGCACGGTAGCCGAATTTTCGTCGTTTCTGCCGAAGTTTTCAAAGGATCTTTCGGCGGTGATAGACTCGATTGAGGATATGTCGCTTCTGTGCGATTTCGTTGCGACGAACATTCTGCCCGATACCGCAGACCGTCAGCAGCTGCTCGAGGTGTTTGATCCCAAGTCGCGCGCTGAGCTTCTGCTGCTCAAGCTTGAAAGCGAAAAGCTTGTAATGCGCGAGGAAGCGAAGATAAACCGTGAGGTTCACGCAAGGATAGACAAAAGTCAGCGCGATTATTATCTGCGCGAGCAGCTTAAAGTCATAAAAAGCGAGCTCGGCGAGGATGAAGAATTCGACGACGAGGAGGTAGCCGAATATTACGAAAAGGTAATGAAAGCGCCGCTCCCCGCGGATATGCGCGAAAAGCTTGTAAAAGAAGTGAAAAAGCTTTCAAAAACGCCGTTCGGCGCAGCCGAAGGCGCGGTCATACGCAACTATATAGAAACCTGCCTTGAAATTCCGTTCGGCAAAAAGACAAAGGACAGAATAGACATTCCGCAGGCGAAAAAAATACTTGACGAGGATCACGACGGGCTTGACGACGTGAAAAGCAGGATAATGGAATATCTTGCGGCGCAGAAGCTCAACCCCGAGCTTAAAAATCAGGTGCTGTGCCTTGTCGGCCCTCCCGGAACGGGAAAAACCTCGGTGGCGTCGTCGATAGCGCGCGCAATGAACAGAAAATTCGTAAGGATTTCCCTCGGCGGCGTGCGCGACGAAGCGGATATAAGAGGTCACAGAAAAACGTATATAGGCTCGATGCCGGGAAGAATCATAACCGCGCTCACTCAGGCAAAGAGTATGAATCCGCTGATACTTATGGACGAGGTCGATAAGCTGACGCGCGATTCGCACGGCGATCCGGCGTCGGCACTGCTCGAAGTGCTTGACACCGAACAGAACAAAAGCTTCCGCGACCATTTCATAGAGTCGCCGGTGGATCTTTCGGACTGTCTTTTCATAACTACGGCAAATTCACTTTCCACCGTTCCTCAGCCGCTTATCGACAGAATGGAAATTGTGGAAATGAAGATATACACGCGCGGGGAAAAATTCTCCATAGCGCGTCATCACCTGATTCCGAAGCAGTCGAAGCGTCACGGGCTGAGCGGCAGAACGATGAAAATCGACGACGGCGCGCTTTATGCGCTCATAGACGAATACACCTCCGAGGCGGGCGTGCGCCAGCTTGAAAGAATGATAGCGAAATGCTGTCGGCGCGTTGCAAAGGAAATAGTCTGCGACGGGACAAAGAGCGTGAAGATAACGGAAAGCAATCTTGCCGATTACGCCGGCACGGAAAGAATGGCAAAGGATAAAATCCTGCCGGAAAACGAAGTCGGCACGGTGTGCGGAATGGCATATACGGAGCTCGGCGGAGAGATAATGCGTATAGAGGTGCTTTCGCTTGACGGCACGGGCAAAACGGAGCTTACAGGTATGCTCGGCGACGTTATGAAGGAATCCGCGCAGGCGGCAATAAGCTTTGTCCGTTCGCGCGCGGAAAGCCTCGGCATAGATCCGGAATTCTACAAAAAGAAGGATATACATATACATTTCCCCGAGGGCGCCGTTCCCAAGGACGGTCCGTCCGCAGGCGTTGCGATATCGGTAGCGCTGATAAGCGAGCTTACCGGCATAGCGGTGAAGCGCGATGTCGCAATGACGGGCGAGATAACGCTCCGCGGCAGAGTGCTTGCCATAGGCGGACTTCGCGAAAAGACGATGGCTGCATATCTTGCCGGAGTAAAGACGATACTTCTTCCCGAGGAAAACCGCAAGGACGAGGGAGAAATTCTTCCCGAGGTAAAGGAAAATACCGAAATAATCTACATATCGCACGCGGACGAGGCGGCAAGACTTGCGCTCTGCGCCGAGCCTTTCGCCTACGAAAAAAAGAGTCTGCCGAGGGAAAACAACGAAAAGCCGTATATTGCCGTGCCGGAAAGTCACGGCAGGGGAGCGGCGATAGAAGCCTCAAAATAAAGACAGGAGAACGCCGATGAAATTCAACCTTTCAAAAGCGGAGTTTGCGTTTTCCGCGGGAAAAGAAAATCAGTTTCCGCGCGACGGCAGACCGCAGATAGCAATGTCCGGACGGTCAAACGTCGGGAAAAGCTCGCTTATAAATACCGTTCTCGGAAGAAAAAAGCTTGCGAGGACAAGCTCCGAGCCGGGAAAGACGATAACCGTGAATTTTTACGATATAGATAAAAAATTCTATCTCGTCGATCTGCCGGGATATGGCTACGCAAAACGCTCCGAATCGGAGAAAAGAGTCTGGTCGGCGCTGACAAACGGCTATCTTACGGGCGAAAGCTCGCCGTCGCTTGTGCTTCAGCTCGTCGATCTCAAGGTAGGCCCTACGGGCGACGACTGTATGATGTTCGACTGGCTCGACAAGTCCGGTATTCCTTATGCGATAATTGCGACGAAGGCGGATAAACTGAACAAAACTGACAGAAAACATAATTTTGAGGCTCTGTGCGAGCATCCTCTTCTGAATCCTCCGATGGCGGCGGAGAAAATAAAAGTAATCGCCTTTTCATCGCTTACGGGTGAGGGAAAGGACGAAGTAATCTCCGTGATATCGGAGCATCTGAAATAATTTCCGGAGGAAAAATAAATGCTTATACAGACAATCAAGGCGCTTGCAAGCGGACAGTCGACCTTCAAGGACGTTCTGATAACGTTTCTTATAGTCGTTCCGATTGTGCTTATATCGCTTACCGTGCACGAATTTTCACACGGCTACGCCTCGTATCTTCTCGGCGACAACACGGCGAGAAACTACGGCAGACTGACGCTCAATCCCTTAAAGCATCTCGATCCCATGGGCGCGTTGTGTATGCTTCTTTTCGGTTTCGGCTGGGCAAAGCCGTGTCCGGTAAATCCGAGATATTACAAGCATCCGCGGAGCGGCATGGCGATAACAGCCGCCGCAGGTCCGCTTTCAAACATAATTCTGGCGTTTCTGAACCTGATATTTATGAACCTTGTCGGGATAATTCCCGTAAGCAGCGAGGGCTTCGGAAGCACGGCTGTCGGGGTTGCGTATCTCTTTTTCTATCTGATGGCGGAGATGAACATCTATCTTGCCGTGTTCAACCTTTTGCCCATTCCGCCGCTCGACGGTTCGAGAATACTTTTTATCTTCCTGCCGACAAAGGTTTATTTCGGCGTGATGAAATACGAAAGATACATTATGATAGCGATGTTCGCACTGCTCTGGCTCGGCGTGTTCGACGGCACGATAGGCTGGCTTGCCGACAAGCTTTTCTACGGAATGAACTGGCTTATAACGCGCGTCCCGATTTTCAGATAAATAAAAGACAGGAGAAACAAATCATTTGGAGCTTGTATTCAAAACGGAAAAGTACGAAGGTCCGCTCGACCTTTTGCTTTCTCTGATTTCAAAAAACAAAATGAGCATTTTCGACATACGCATATCGGAGCTGTTTGAGCAGTATATGGCGTATGTAAGCGAAATGCAGAAGCTTGACATGGAGATAGCGGGCGAATTTATCACTATGGCGGCGGAGCTTATGTATATAAAAAGCAAGATGCTCCTTCCCAAGCCCGAGGAGGAAGATCCGAGACAGGAGCTTGTTCGCAAGCTTATGGAATACAAGACGGCAAAGGAGGCGGCAAAGCTGCTTTCCGAGCGCGAAAGCGAATTTGCCGGACGCTTTGAAAAGGATACCGACGAAATAAAGCCCGATTTTGACGATAATGTCCGCATAGATTCCGCACTGCTTTCGGCGGCGCTTGCGAAAATATTTATCCGCGACGCGGAAAGAAGAGAAGCGGAAAAGCTCGCTCCCATGGAGGCTATCGCGCCTATGGTGAGAAGAAAGGTTGTTTCCGTCGGCGGCAGGGTAATATTCATAATGCGGAAAATGTACGGACGGGGCTCGGTGCATTTTGACGAGATATTCGAGGGCGCGGAGGGGCGTTCGGAAATAATAACGATATTTTACGCTCTGCTTGAGCTTCTGAGAACGGGCAGAGTAACGATGAAGCGTGCCGAAGGCGATACCGACAGCACGAATATAATATTGGGTTTGAGTTACACTCACGCCCGCGACGAAAAGAGCGGAGTTGAAGGCAATGAATGACGAAAAGGTTCTTACCACAAGCGAAATGAAACGCATAACGGAAGCCGTGCTGTTTGCGGCGGGGCATCCCGTGACGTTTGCCAAGCTTGCCGAAGTAATGGGTACGGACGAGGAAACGGTAAAAAGCGTTGTTCTTGAATACAAGGAAGAATACGAGGGCGATTTTCCGCGCGGAATACAGCTGCTTGTGCTCGGAAAGGCGTGCCAGCTTGTGACAAAGGAAGCCTTTGCCGACTATGTAAAAGCCGCACTCGGCATACGCGACGGAGGAAATCTTTCACGCGCGTCGCTTGAAACTCTTGCGATAATAGCCTACAATCAGCCGGTGACGCGCTCCTATATCGAACAGGTGCGCGGAGCGGACAGCTCGTATTCTGTCGGCGTGCTTGCCGAAAGAGAGCTTATTGAAGAGGTCGGACGGCTTGAAGTCCCGGGCAGACCGCGCCTTTACGGCACGACGGAAAAATTCCTGCGCATATTCGGGCTTTCCTCGATAGAGGAGCTTCCGCCGATAAAAACATCGACCGGAGAAACGATATGACGGCGCTTATAATAATCGGCGCAATACTTTTTGTTATTGCTCTGTTGCTTTTTCTTCCGGTGCATATAACCGCCGCGATAAACGACGGCGCAAAGGTTTTTCTCAGAATACTTTTTGTGAAAATAAAGCTTTTTCCGGTGAAGAAAAAACCGGAAAAGAAGAAAAAAGAGCAAAAGCCGAAATCCCAAAAGCCAAAGGAAAAAACGGAGAAAAAAGAAAAGGAAAAAAGAGATATCCCGTCGCTTATACGCTCCGTTGCGGATATTCTCGGCGTTTTTCTCAGACAGTTTTCAAAGCACGTAAAAATAAAGGTTCTGCGGTATAAAATAATAATCGGGACGGACGACGCCGCAAAGGC
>CAVEFC010000028.1:12595-21123 GCA_963614875.1 uncultured Eubacteriales bacterium
CCGCAAAGACCGCGCTCCTTTACGGCGCTGCCGAGCAGGCGACGGCATATCTTTTTACGGTGCTGGGAGAAAACGCAAAATTCACTTTTTCAAAGAAAAATTCGCTTGTGTGGGTTGATTTCACAAGCGACAAAACAACTGCCGACGTCAAAATAGACGTGAGCATAAGCGTGTTCGGCGCACTTGCGATGCTTGTTCCGACATATATTGCATATGCGCGGAACTTCGGCACGACGGAACCTGTCGAAACAAAACCTCGGACAAACACTCCGGGAAAGGAAGGATAAATTTATGGAAGAAAACAAAATCAGCGATCTTTTTGCATCGACGCTTGACAGCGTGAAGAACGTTGTCGATTCAAACACCGTTATGGGCGCTCCGATAACGACGGCTTCCGGCACGACGATAATTCCCGTGTCAAAGGTTTCCGTCGGATTTGTCGGCGGCGGCACGGATTTCGGCTCCAAAAAGGACGACAAAAAGAATTTCGGCGGCGGAGGCGGAACGGGAGTTTCGGCGTCGCCCATTGGCTTTGTCGTTGTGAATGCGGACGGCGACGTGAATTTCATAAGCGTTGAAAATCCTATGGGCGTCGACGGCGCTTCGATAGGAGAAATCGCCGAAAGAGCAAAGGGGCTGATCGGCAGAATAAAAGAACTTATCGACAAAAAGAAAGCCGAAAAAGCAGAAAAAGCGGCAAAGGCGGCAGAGGAAAAGGAATCCTGCGAAACGGAAGAAACGGCTGTGGAAGACGCCGAATAAAAAAATCGGAAACTGCACATCATTTATAAAAAATGACAGGCGGTTTCAGATGATTAAAAAGTTTATTCTTGCAATTTTATTTATTGCTTTTATATTTTCGGTTTGCGTTTCGGCGGCATATTCTCCCGGCGATTCGTCGCTGTGCTCGGTTGTTATCGAAGCCGAATCGGGAGATGTTGTATTTGAAAAGAATGCTCACGAAAGGCGTGGCCCCGCAAGCACAACGAAAATAATGACGGCGCTCGTCGCGCTCGAAAACGGTCGGACGGACGACGTTGTGAAAATAGATCCGCGAGCCGCAGGCACGGAGGGCTCGAGCGCGTATCTTTGCGCGGGCGAAAGCGTGCCTTTGTCGGATCTGCTTTATGCGATGATGCTCGGCTCGGCAAACGACGCCGCGGCGGCGATAGCGTATCATATCGGCGGGAGCATTGAAGGCTTTGCCGAAATGATGAACGCGCGGGCAGAGAAGATGGGACTTTCCGACACGCACTTTGAAAATCCTCACGGGCTTGACGGAGAAAGTCACTACACGACGGCATACGACCTTGCGATGATAGCGCGCGAGGCGCTGAAAAACGAGGAATTCGGAAAAATCGTTTCGACGAAAACGAAAGCGGTAAAGCTTTCGGGAGGAAGCGTCACGCGCGTGTTCAAAAATCACAACAGACTGCTTTTCGAATACGACGATATAATCGGCGTAAAGACCGGCTTTACGAAAAAGTGCGGAAGAACGCTTGTGTCGGCGGCGGAGCGCGACGGCGTCACGGTTATATGCGTTACGCTTTGCGACGGCGACGACTGGCGCGATCACCGGAGGCTTCTTTCGGCGGGGCTGGAGCTTTACGAAAGGGTAACCCTTTGCGAAAAGGGCGGCGAGGAGAGAATCGTTCACGTCTGCGGAGGGGAAAAGGCAAGCGTTGGCGTATGCTGCGGAGAGGAGCTTTCGGTGACTCTGCCGAGGTCACGCGGAAAAACGGAAAGCGTGACCGAGCTTTCGCCGTTTGTTTACGCAGGCTTTGAAAAGGGCGATACGCTCGGCTTTGTTTCGTATTATCTTGACGGAAAAAGGATAGGCAGAGCGGCGCTTGTCGCAAAGGAAGGCTCGGCTGTAAAGCCTAAAAAGAAAAATATATTCGGGAAATAAAAAGTGGAAAAAATAAGAATTTCAAAATATCTTTCCGGACAGGGAATAATGTCGCGGCGTACCGCCGACGAGGAAATCTCCGCCGGAAAGGTTACGGTAAACGGCAAGCCTGCGGTTCTCGGACAGAAGATAGATCCGGCAAGCGACGTCGTTATATATAAAGGAAAGTCCGTCGGCGGCGAGGTCGGGAAAATATGCATAATGCTCAACAAGCCCCGCGGCTATGTCACCACAATGGAGGACGAGCGCGGACGCAGGTGCGTTGCGGATCTCGTTTCGGACGTCGGCGCAAGGGTGTATCCCATAGGCAGACTCGACCGCGATTCCGAGGGGCTGCTGCTCCTTACAAACGACGGCGAGCTTGCGAATATGCTCACTCACCCGAAATATCACAAGCCGAAGGTTTACAATGTCAGGGTGCGCGGCACGGTTGACGAAAAAACGCTCGGCCGTCTTTGCCGTCCGTTCAATATCGACGGCTACATAACAAAACCTGCCGAGGTGAAAAGGCTCGGAGAGGCGGACGGGACGACTCTGCTTTCGATAAAGCTTTTCGAGGGGCGGAACAGGCAGATAAGAAAAATGTGCGACAGATGCTCGCTTGAAGTGGCGGAGCTTAAAAGAATATCGATAGGCGAGATAAGGCTGGGCGAGCTTCCGACGGGGAAGTGGAGAATGCTTGACGCCTCTCAGATAAGCAAACTGAAAGGAACGGTGTAAATGCTGAAAATAAAACCGATAAGAGAAAAGTCCGAGCAGGAGCGGCTCTGCGCGCTGTGCGGGATTGAATACAAGGAAACATATCTTGCATACGGCGCGTATGAGGACGAAATCCCTCTCGGCGTAAGTCAGTTTATAATAAGCGGCGACGCGGGCTACATAAGCGAAATCGCGCCCGTAAAGGATACCTTCGATTCGGAAGCTATGTTTATACTCGGCAGGGGAGTTGAGAACTTTATGGACATAGTCGGCGCGCACGACGCTTATTACAACGGAGAAGATACTCCGTTTATACGTTCTCTCGGATTTTCGGAAAGCGAAGGGAAATTATATATGAATCTTTCCGCATTTTTTGCAGATCCGTGCAAAAATAAAAAATAGCGGTTTACAAACGCTTTGCTTTTTGATATAATATAAACAAGAAAGCCGGTATATCGGCGGAAGGACGTATTGACAAATGATAATCAGACTTGAAGAAGCCAAATACAAACTGCAGGGACTTGAAGAAGCCGTAAAGGAGCTCGGCTCTGCGCTGAAAATAGAAAAGCTGCGTGAAAACGCAAAGACGCTTGAGGAAAAAACCTTTGAAGCAAACTTCTGGGACGATCAGGAAAAATCCGGAGTGACATTGCAGGAGCTGAAAAGAACAAAGGACAAAATAGAAGCCTATGAAAAGCTGTGCAGACGCATAGAGGATTCGCTTACTCTTGCGGAAATGGGAATAGAGGAAAACGACGAAAGCGTCTGCGACGAGGTCGATTCCGAGGTGAAGAATCTTGAAAAGAGCATAGAATCGATGAATATCGAAACGCTGCTTTCAGGACCTTACGACAGAAACAACGCAATTCTTTCGTTCCATCCCGGCGCGGGCGGAACGGAGGCTCAGGACTGGGCTTCGATGCTTTACAGAATGTATACACGCTGGGCAGAACGTCACGGATATACGGTAAAGCTTCTCGATTGGCTTGACGGCGATGAGGCTGGACTCAAAAGCGCGACGATACTTATCGAAGGCACAAACGCCTACGGATATCTCAAAAGCGAGAACGGCGTGCATCGCCTTGTAAGGATTTCTCCGTTCGACGCTTCGGGAAGAAGACATACCTCGTTTGCTTCGGTTGAGGTTACGCCCGAAATGGACGACGACGACAGCATAGTTATCAAGCCCGAGGATATCGAAGTTACGGCGCACCGTTCGAGCGGCGCGGGCGGTCAGCACATAAACAAGACCGACTCCGCCATACGAATAGTTCATAAGCCGACGGGAATAGTTGTCGGATGTCAGACCGAACGCAGTCAGCTGCAGAACAAGGAAACCGCAATGAAAATGCTCCGCTCGAAGCTTGCGGAAATCAAACGCCGCGAAAATCTTGAAAAAATAGACGATATCCGCGGAGATAAATCGAACATTGAGTGGGGATCGCAGATCCGCTCGTATGTTTTTATGCCGTACACGCTTGCAAAGGACAACCGAACAGGCTGTGAGGACGGCGACATAAACGCCGTTATGGACGGCGAAATTGATGAGTTTATAAACGCATACCTTAAAAGTATAGCGTAAAATTTAATTTTTTGAAGGGAGATTTTTACCATGAAAAACAAAAAAATTCTTGCAGGATTCGTAGTGACGATCGGCTCTATCGCGTCGCTGATAACATCAATTGTTATGACGGCGAAAAAGAAAAGAGAGCTCGGCGGATTTTTCCTCGGGCTCGGACTTGTTGCCGGAATTATCGGCGCATATGTGAGATTTGAAGGCCGTCATTCCGAAATTCTCAGCGAAACGTGCGGATGCGGCGATCCCGATTGCGAGGATTGCGGCGACGATCCCAAGGAGCAGGAAGACTGCGACATCGACGAAGGAGAGCTTTTCTCCCGCGAAGACGAATAATTTCGCAAAAAGAAAAAACGGCAGCCCTATTTTGATAGGGCTGCCGTTTTTTTCAGCGCTTCTGGAACTCGTGACCTGTCAGAAGATAGTCAATTGAAACGTTGAAATATTCGCTCATCGCACGGAGCATACGAAGGCTCGGCTCGCGCCTGCCAGTTTCGTAATGCGACAATGCTTCACGCGTGATGTTCAGATCCATTGCTACCTTTTGCTGATTTAAGTTGCGTTGCTTTCGCAGCAGCTTCAGATATTCCATTCCGTAACTCTCCTTTCACAATGTCTTACGGTTATATTGTAACAAATGGTAACAAAAAATGTGGTACGAATTGTAACAAAACGTGCCGCAACGAAAAATTATTGCGAAAAATTCTTCCAAACGCGCTACTGATACACAACGTAACGTTTTATATGTCGGAAAGAGGTATTATATAAATAAAGTTTGGCGGGATATTTTACCCGCCCGACCAAAAAAGCGTGCCTGCGGCTGCCGAGCGCAGTATCCGGATAATGCTGTGAGCGGTTTGACCCGGGGGAAGAGTTCTCCGCAGAACGCAAAGAAGATTTTTTTATGTTTATAGGAGGATCCACTATGAGAAACAAAAAAGGCTTTACCCTTGTAGAGCTTGTTATTGTCATCGCCGTTATCGCGATACTCGCCGGCGTTATGATAGGCACGTTCGCAAGCGTGGTAAAGAAAGCTCAGAAGTCTGTTGAGCAGCAGGAGATGGCTGCCGCTAAAACAGAACAGACAGCTAACGATATTCTTGAAAAGCTTAACAACAAGGATTGGCTCGGCTGGACGGACTTCGAAACGAGCCTTGCCGAAAAAATAGGCGAACAGACACAGACAATTGGCAATGCAAATGTTGCCGTTATCACTGACGCACTTCAGAAGGCTGTTGACGAATTTGCCAAGAAGGCAAGCGAAGGCAACACCGGACTTACGGAAGCGCAGGTTAGATACATAATTGAGGACGCGCTCTCCAAGAACGGAACAGGCGTTACGGAAGCTCAGGTTAAGGCTATAGTAAATTCCGCGGTAAGCAGTATCGGCACACCCGTTACCAAGGCGCAGATTCAGGCTATAGTTGACGCCGCTCAGGCTAAAAACCTTACAATGAGCGACATTGTACAGGCTATTAAGGACGCAGGCCTTTATACAACCGAAGAAGCTACTAAGCAGGCTGACAAAATACTTGCCGCCATTGAAAGCATGAAGGCAACCGCGCTTACGGAAAAGCAAATAGAAGCAATTGTTGAAAAGCTCGTTCCCGTTACAAAAACGGTTAACACAGCTGAAGAATTTGAAGCAGCAGTTAAGAGCCTCAACTCCGGCTCGACAATAGTTGTTGACGGCGAAGATCTGGAGCTTGAACTTACTACAACAGACGTTAAAACTCTTATTATAAAGAGCGAAAAGACGATAAAGAAACTTACAGTCAACGCACCCAACGCTACAGTATATGTTTACTGCGACGCTGAAACCCTTGACGTTGAGGCAGCAGCTCTCGAATCCGTACACCTTTTCGGTAAGGTGGGAAGTGCAACAATCTGCAAGGGCAGAGTTGTATTTGAAGCTAAATCGGAGGTAACCGGCACGGTTACGGTTAAATCAACCGGAACGGTTGAAATTGAAATTGCCGCAGGCGTTAAGGTAAACGCAATTACGGTTGCAGAAGAATCCACCGTTAACGTTACAATAGCAAACAACGGTACAATTGCATTGCTTACAAACAATTCAACAAAAGCATCAGTTATTCTTGAAAAAGGAAATGGAAAGATAAAAAGCAGTACAGGTACAGGTACAATTGTTGGTGAAGACGGTTGGACAACAATTACAACCGCCGAAGGACTTAAAGAAGCTCTTACAAATAGCGGAGCGGGTGGTAACTATAAACTTGAAGCTGATATAAACGTAGATTTGAGCACGGACGACGTCGGCGTTTGGAAGATAAGCAATGGTAAGAATGTAACAATAGACATGAACGGTCACGATATCACTGTGATAAAGGCAAAGAGCATAACTAATAAAAATGAAGATGCATTTATTTGGTTGATATTCGGAAAGCTTGAGTTTACAGGCAAGGGAACAGTGACTGTGGATAAATCCGTATTGAAAGACGAGACCCTGAAACTCACAGACTTCTGGACATTGTATGTAACAGGACTTGATACGGAAACAATTGCTGGTTTAAAACAGAATGGAAGAATGACCGACAACATATCAGCTAAACTGATTGTAGGCAAGGACGTAACGGTAGAAGGAACGAAAGCCGTTGAAATAAACCACGACGGAGACGGTCTGTATGGTATCAACGTTGAGATAAACGGCACTCTTATTGGTAAGAGTAACTATGAAAACAAGTCAGGTGTTGGCGTACACGTTACGGCTGGCTTCAGCGCAAATCTGGACGAAAAAACAGCTCCGCAGATAACCCTCGGATCCACTTCGGTTATCAAATCGTGGGGCACGGGAATCCGTCCTTCAGGCTACGCTGTATGGTACCTTTCCGGCACAATAACAAGAGCTGACCCTGAATCCGCAGCAGATGAAGAATCTATTTTCTCTCCTATCGTTGCAAGCAGCGGTACGTTCTATATCACAGGCGGCGTATACAACTCTCAGAACGTACACCCGAACGCAGTGGCTGCAGGCCCGTATGAAGCAGAAAAAGTAACCGGCGCAGCTATTACGCTGTCGAGCGATATGAACGACTTCGACGGAAAGTATGACGACGGAACAGCTAACAACAACGAAGTCACATCGACAAAACTTGATGTACATATCTCCGGGGGTACATTTATAAGCGACAGCAACTATGCACTTATTGAATGTATAGCTAAAAACCTGAAGGATCATAAAGCAACTCTTACTGGTTACGAAGCTAAGGATCTCAATGATAAGACCATATGGGAAGACAGCTCTACAACCGACTATGTAACGCTTGAAATTACAGGCGGTACATTTAAGGGCAAAAAGGGCGCGTTCAGCATTTCAAAGGCTGACTGCAAGCTTGACACGAAAAATTACAGATTTAACGCTCTTACAAATACTGTTGAAGCAAAATAAACCAACCAAAAGCAAAAAAACACAGCAAAACAGCCCCGAAAGGGGCTGTTTGCCGCAAGGCACATTTTTGGGGGAAATACTAAAAAAACGAGGAAAAAATTATGAAAAACCAGAATAAAAAGGGTTTTACCCTTGTAGAGCTTGTTATAGTAATTGCAGTAATAGCAATTCTTGCGGGCGTAATGATAGGCACCTTTTCAAGTGTTGTAACCAGCGCAAAGCAGTCGGCTGATTATCAGGAAATAAAATCGCGTATGGACGAAAAATATTACGTTTATATCGCGGATAATAAGGGAAATACTCCGAATTGTTTTGTAATTTCTTTTTCCTCCTCCTCAAACAATGCAGAAGTTAGTGGCGACGAAGATATTAGTGAAAGTATGGTTGATTTCGGCGATATGCCTGAATTCACGGCTCCGGATACGGAAACGAAAGACTCGACAATTGCTACTTCCAGTGTTACGTATTTTTCGGTTACGAAGAGTGACGAAAGTGAAACGTCGTTGGGCAGTGCAACAGGTACAAAGCCAACAAGTGGCACTTATTACGCAGTAACTTATAGAGACTATACGAAAACAGAAACCGGCTCAGCCAGCTGGACGATAGTTTCCGTTGATAAGGTAGTGTATAGTGATAGCAAAGTAACGTCGTCCATTGCCCGCTACATAACCGAAGCAACCCTTGTCGGCAAAAAAGGCACGGAAGTAAAACTCAGTATAGAAGAATCCGAAAGCGAAAGCGGCAATTATTATTATTCCGCCGAAAGTGTTAAAGAAAAATAAGAAAAAAAGGTGTTGACAAAACACCTTTTTGTGTTGTATAATAATAGCGAAAAGAAGCCGTCCGGCAACGGTTGGCTTCCACTCAAGTTGGTTAAAAAAGTTAACCGCCTATCCGGTAAGCAGGCGGTTATCTTTTTTTGTCGTCATAGATTTTCA
>CAVEFC010000029.1:0-19640 GCA_963614875.1 uncultured Eubacteriales bacterium
GCTTTTGCCGTGCCGATTTTTTGTCATCTGATTTATTCTGTCTCCGTAACCACTCCCATAAAGAGCGGAAGATTTGTATTTGTATCGATTATAAAATACACAAACGGTCTGTCGAGCCTTACGTCAACGGTTTTTTTCGGCGCTGCCCCGTAGGTTTCCAATATCACCGCCGTGACGGCTGCCGCTCTCGTGCCGGACTGCATTACCTCAATGTGCGTTTTGTGAATCACATCGCCTATATAAATATTGCTTTCGCAATCGCCTATGCCCGAAAAATCGGCTTCCGAGCGGGAGAAAGCTTTTTTCAGCCCCATCGATTCGAGCGCGTCGTGAAGACTGAGGTCGTAGTCGTATTCAAACTTGGGAAGATACGCCCTTGCATTGCGGGTATAATCGTTTTTCTTTCCGGAAAGTATCTGCCCCAGCTCATCGCCCTTAAGCGAAGCGACATAATCGAAAACGTCGCCGTCGGGAAGCATCGCAACGAAAGCATAGCTCCCTCTGTAATATTTACGGAAGCCTATCGCATTGTCCGTAGATATCAGCGTTTCCTCGCTGCCCATAAACGTTGCGGAGTTTTTGCTCTTGTCGTAAGCCGTAAACGTTCCTTTTGTGCACTGATAATCATTATACTGATCGTCCCACAGCGCGTCGAAAACAAGCGCGTTTATAAGTATCATTATCGTATCCGGATCGATTTCGTCTATGATTTCGTCTATCATATCGTCGGTATGCTCGCTTACCCACCTGTTTATCTTGTCAACCGTTTCCCGACTGAAAAAGTCCTCTTCATATACCTGAGCGTCGTAATAGCTTTTGTTCGCCTGCAAGAAATCGTCGTGAACGGCTATCCCGCCGTCCTTTCCGAACCATATCGAATTTGCAAGCTCAACCTTTGCTCCGTCGCCGCTGTAAAGCGAATGTGCAAGCGTGTAAAGATAGGCGTTCGCCTCGTCTACGGAAAATCCGAAAAGCTTTTCAAATTCTTCTCTTGTTTCGCCGTCCGAGCCGCTTGCCGTCATTCCGAGCGCAACTATAACGGAAAGCGGAGAGATAAGCGAACTTTTCTTTTTCCCGTCAAGCGTGTTCTGCATAAGCTTTACGGCAAAATCAAGCATACCGCTTTTGAATTTTCCGTCGGCGTCCTTTCCCGTAACCTCCGTCGCTACAAAATCCTTGAGCAGATCGCCTGCGGCTTTTGCGTCTGTCGGTTCTGTCGCCGGCAAATCGCCGCTCGTCGCTTTCGGTTCAACATTTGTTTTCGCGCACGAGCAAAGCACGAGCGCAAGCATTGAAAGCGCAAGTATCATTGCAAAAATTCTTTTCATTTTCGCCTTTCTCCTTTCAATATATAATATTTTTGTTTTCAATCAGTGCATCACCGTAAACGAAACGGCTCTCAGCCTTTCCTCAGGAGCTTCGTCGTATTTGCCCGTAACCTCAAAACGCACGCTGATAACAACGCCGTCGTCGCACTCCCATCTGTATACCGGCGCGCCCAGAGCCATTCTGCCCTCGCCGCCAAGCAGCTCGCAGACTTTTTTGTATGTCATTCCCTGCGTCAGCGCTATATCCTTTCCGCCGACGGTTACGGTTGCGGAATCGCCTGTTACCGCGGCGATCGTTTCCGCCATCGACGTATCGCCTGCCTTTGTTTCGGCTCTCGTCGTTTCGATCTGAGTAAACACGGGCGTCGTCGTGGTGAATACGGGCGTTGTCGTGTAAACGGGAGCCGTGGTATCGGTGGTATAAGCCTCCTCATTTGCGGTGGTTGTTTCCGCATATTCAATCGTGAGCTTGCCAGACGTATCGCTGTTCCCGTAATAACCGCTTCCCGTATAAGTCTGTGAAAACTTCTCCGTTACATTTTCCTTCGGCAGCGATCCCGCCACAAATATTGCGGGAATAACAATTACGGCAAACGCCGCCGCCATCGCTGCGAATTTTGTTATTTTCAGCTTTTTCGCTTTTTCTTCTGCGGCTTTCTTTTCGGCTTTTTCATACACCGAGCGGCGAAATTCGTCCATATTTTTCATACCGATTCAACCCCCTTTCCTTCGAGCGCTTTTTTCAAGGCTTCTTTTCCTCTGTAAAGCAGATTTGTCATCTGCTTTTTGTTTTTGTTCATTATAATACATATTTCATCGCCCGAAAATCCGTAAAAATACGTCAGCTTCAGCGCCGTTGCGTATTCCGGATTTATCTCCTTCAGCGCGTCGCGCACCGCTTTTGCCTTTTCGTCGGCAATAAGCTTATCTTCAAGGAGCTTTCCGTCCGATATGCTTTCCTCGCTTTCGTTTATGTCCGCGGCGGAAAAACGTCCGCGGCGGCGGATCCTGTCCACCGCTTTGTTTCTCGCCATGGAAAAAAGATATGTTTTAAGCGAGCATCCGAAAAAATATCTCTTCGGATGAACTATCACGTCCGCGAAAACGTCTGCCGCTATATCCTCCGCGTCGGCAAAATTTTTTACAATGCCGTAAGCGAAAAATATAAGCGCGTCGTGATATATTTCGATTATTTTGTCAAATGCCGTGCCATCGCCTCCGAGCCATTTTCTGTAAAGGTCGGCTCCCACATCGCGCGACGTCGCATCGGCGTTTATATTTTTGTCTTCCGGCATAATGCTTTTCGCTCCTTTGTACCCATTAGTCGCAGAGCGGTGAAAATTATCTCACCGCTTTTGCAAATTTTTTATTTTTTATATTGTATCACATTTTTTCGCCCGTGAAAAGAGAAAAGCGTTTTTCCGTGCGGAAAAACGCTTTTTTTGTTTTTGCTTTTTACTTATCGTAGCCGTTGGGATTTTTCGTCTGCCAGCGCCATGTATCCTCGCACATATCGTCAAGATTCTTTTCAGCCTTCCAGCCGAGAATTTCCTTTGCCTTTGTGGCGTCGGCGTAGCACTCGGCGATATCCCCGGGACGTCTGTCGAGCATTACCTTCTTTATTTCCTTTCCGCACGCTTTTTCAAATGCGGATATCATTTCAAGCACGCTGTAGCCTACGCTCGTTCCGAGATTGAACACTTCAACTCCCTTGTGAGCGCCGATATAATCCGCCGCGGCAACGTGACCTTTCGCAAGATCGACAACGTGAATATAATCTCTTACTCCCGTGCCGTCCTTGGTGGGATAATCCGTTCCGTAGACGGTCATCTGCGAAAGCTTACCGACAGCCGTCTGCGCGATACGCGGCATAAGGTTGTTCGGAATACCGTTCGGATCCTCGCCTATAAGTCCGCTTTCGTGCGCGCCGACGGGGTTGAAATAGCGGAGCAGAATCACCGAAAGCTCGGGATCCGCCTTTGCCGCCGACTGCAGAATGACCTCTATCATATATTTTGTCCAGCCGTAAGGGTTCGTGCAGCGACCAACGGGAGCGGTTTCCTTTATCGGCACTTCGTCCGGATCGCCGTAAACCGTAGCCGACGAAGAAAAGATGATGTTGTGCGCGTCATACTTTTTCATCGTTTCAAGCAGTGTAAGCGTTGAATCGAGATTGTTTCTGTAATATCTTATAGGCTGTGCAACGGATTCGCCCACGGCTTTGAGTCCCGCAAAGTGAATCACCGTGTCTATATGCTCCTTTTCAAACACCTTTGAAAGCGCTTCGGCGTCGCACACGTCCACTTCGTAAGCGGGAAAGTTTTTTCCCGTTATCTGTTTTATTCTGCGTACCGCCTCGGGCTTGCTGTTTGAATAGTTATCCGCAATAACTATATCGTAGCCTGCGGAAAGCAGCTCCACCGCGGTATGAGAACCTATATATCCGGCACCGCCGGCAAGTAAAATACTCATAATTGCACCCTCCTGTATTTCATTCTTTTTGAGATTACATTATACAACAAACATTTTGATTTGTCAATACTTGCTTTTTTCGTCCGCTCAAAGCGAAAATCCGGCGGACAAAATCAAGCTTTTTTGCAGTTTTATACTTTCGTATAATTTATGATTTATCCTTATCCCGTCTTGATTTTTCAATTTATACCCAACAGCACGTCCGCTATCCGCTCCGACGCTTTTCCGTCGCCGTAGGGATTTTCCGCACGCACCATTTTTTCGTATTCGGCCTTATCGCAGAGCAGATTTCTGCACGCAAAATAAATGCTTTCGCCGGACGTTCCGGCAAGCTTCAGCGTTCCGGCTTTTATTCCCTCGGGACGCTCGGTGACGTCGCGCAAAACAAGCACCGGCTTGCGAAGCGACGGCGCTTCCTCCTGAATTCCTCCGCTGTCCGTAAGAATAAGATGGCTTTTTGCCATAAGATTGTGAAAATCGCAGACGTCAAGCGGTTCGATAAGCTTTATCCTTTCGTGACCGGAAAGCATCTCGTCCGCGGCTTTTCTCACCTGCGGATTCGGATGAACGGGATAAACTATCCTCACGTCTTCAAACTCGTCCGCAATCCTGCGGACAGCGCCGAACATTTCGCGCATCGCCTTGCCTATGCTCTCGCGTCTGTGCGCCGTAAGAAGTATCATCCTGCTGTTTTCTGCCCATTTTGTAACGGGTGAAGAATAGCCTTCCTTTACCGTGTATTTCATCGCGTCTATGGCGGTGTTTCCCGTCACGGATATTTTTCTTTCGTCCGCGCCCTCGCGCAGAAGATTTTCCGCCGAAAGCTTTGTCGGCGCAAAAAGGTATTCCGCCGTTATGTCTATCGCGCGGCGGTTGAATTCCTCCGGATACGGAGCGTAAACGTCATATGTGCGGAGTCCCGCCTCGACGTGCCCCACGGGTATCCTCATATAAAAGCAGGCAAGCGACGCCGCAAAGGCGCTCGTCGTATCTCCGTGAACAAGCACAACGTCGGGCTTTTCTCTTTCAAGCACCGCTTTCAGCCTTTCGGTAACCGAAAAGGTTATATCGAAAAGCGTCTGCCCCGATTTCATTATGTCAAGGTCACAGTCGGCGCTCACACCGAAAATATCCAGCACCGATCGGAGCATTTCTCTGTGCTGTCCCGTTACACAAACGTATAAATCAACGTCTTTCCGCTTTTTCAGCTCGATTATCACGGGACACATTTTTATAGCCTCCGGACGTGTTCCGAAAACAGCCATTATCTTTTTCAAACCGTGAAAAGCCTCCTTTTCGCCCGTTTTTAATATTATAGCATATAAACGCGCCGTATGTTAAAGTTTTTTCACATATTTTTCAAAACGCTTGAAAAGATGCGTCGTTTGCGGTAAAATGTATTTGTTTGATCTTCAAAAACTTTCCGAAAGGTAACCTGTGTAAAATGAAAAAAGTATTCAGAAGTCACCCCATACTCTCCGCGCTCGGACGCTTTCTTTTGATTGCCGTCATCTGCGCGTGCATAGCAATGATAGCCCTGTCCTTTTGCACATATCTGCGCTACAAGGAGGGACGTTTCCTTGCTTCGAGCATTTCCATGCTTGTGCTTCTCTGCGTTTTCTGCGCGATAGGCCTGCCGCAGATGTGGAAGAAATGCTCCGAAAAGCTCATCGTCACGGACAGCTCGGTAACATGGAAATGTGCGTTTGCAAAAAAACATTCCGTTCCTGTAAGTGAAATAAAATACTCGAAAACGGCGTTTTATAAAGCGGAAGACGATCTGCGCGCCGACATTTACAAAGCCGGAAAGTACTGCGTAATCGTATCGACAGAGCCGATACCGCAGATCAAAGCAAGCAAATACAAATGCAGTGACACGCTTATAGTGTTCCCGTCGGCGTCGGGGCTTTGCAGATGTCTGTCCGAAGCTCTGGGCGATTCTTCGTGCGGCGGAATATTCAAAGCGATGGCAAACAAGGAAGAGCGCCTTGCCAGAGAAGCCGGAAAATCGGCAAAGCGCGGCAAATAACCGAAATGTTTTTCTGAAAGGAAGTTTTGTTTATGATAAAATATGACAGATACACGGGCGGCAAGCGTTATGCCGCAACATTCAGCTATGACGACGGCGGCGCCGCGGACAGACGCCTTGTCGAGCTTTTCAACAAGTACGGCGCAAAATGCACGTTCAACCTTATTTCCTCTTCGCTTGTGAAAACCGAAGGCACGGGAATAAAAACAGCCGAGCTCAAGGAGCTTTACGACGGTCACGAAATCGCCTGCCATACATATTCGCATCCGCATCTTGAAAGAATGTCCGTTCAGGATCAGTACGAGGAGCTTATCCGCGACAGGCAGATAATAGAAGACGCCACGGGCAGAATCATACGCGGACTTGCGTATCCGTTCGGCACTTACAGTCCGGACACGACCTTTGCCGCAATGAAAACCGCTTCCCTTGTCTACGGCAGGACGGCAACCGCTTCAAACTGCTTTGAGCTTCCGTCCGATTTCAGAATATGGAATCCCACCACGCACCACAACGAGTGCGAGCCTTATGTGAAAAAATTCCTCTACAACGTTGAAAAAGCGATATGGCGCGCCGGCGGCGTGCTTTACATATGGGGACACAGCTACGAGCTTGACAACAAGGACTACCCTGTTCAGTGGCAGCAGCTCGAAGGCGTGCTTGCCTCCCTTGCGGACGACGCGGACGGCATATGGTTTGCCACAAACATAGAAATTTACGATTATGTAAACGCGCTCAAAGCGCTCCGCCGCTCCGCCGACGGAAAGTCGTTTTACAATCCCACGGATATCGACCTCTGGATTTCTGTTGACGATCAGCCGCTTGAAATACCGAAAACATCGGCGGTGACGATATGATAAAATACGACAGATACCCGGGCGGAAAGCATTTTGCCGTAACCTTCAGCTACGACGACGGAAACATCGCCGACAGGCGGCTTGTCGCGCTTTTCAACAGATACAATCTTAAGGCGACCTTTCACCTTATACCGTCAAGATTCGGCGGCGACACGGTGGTTTCCGAGAGCGAAATAAAAACGCTTTATTCAGGCCACGAAATATCGGGACATACTTATTCGCATCCGCACCTTGCCGGAATGCCGGTCTCCTCTCAGCTTGAAGAAATAACGCGCTGCCGCGCCGAGCTTGAAGCCGTCTCGGGAACGCTCGTTCGCGGAATGTCGCTGCCCTACGGCGAAAAAACCGCCGATACGGTAACGGCAATGAAAGCCGCAGGCATCGCGTATTCGCGCAGCGCAAGCTCCACGGGCGGAATGTCGGTTCCCGCGGACTTTCTTGATTGGAATCCGACCTGCCATCACTCGTCTGCACCGAAAATCATAGAAAATTTCAAAAACGCATGGATAAATCAGCCGTGGAGCTACGGCGGACTTATCGACATCTGGGGGCACAGCTTTGATTTCAACATCGCGGACAACTGGCAGCTTGCGGAAGAAATGTGCGCCTCGCTTTCCGGACTTTCTGATGTCTGGTATGCGACAAATATCGAAATCTGCGATTATATAACCGCCAGACGCGCGCTTATCGTATCGCAGGATCAGAGGACGCTTTACAACCCGTCGGCAATTTCCGTGTGGGTAAGCTCAGGCGGCTCCGCGCTTGAAATAAAAGGCGGAGAAACCGTCAGGCTGTAATTTGGAAAAAGCTCGATGTCGGCGTGATTTTCGATAATTTATACTTTTGTATTATTTTTGTCGGGAGGACATACATATGACCGAAAAAGACGTGCTTATTTCTCACCTTTCGGACAAGCTCCGCTACTGCCGCGAGCGCGACTGTATTCAAAGCACGCACTTTCTTGACGCAGCCTCGCTGTCGGAGGCGAAGCGTTTCTGCGTCGCGGAAAAAGCGCGCGCGGTATTTTTCGGCGGCTACGAAAGCGCCGAAAGAGTTATATGCGCTTTTGTGCCGGATTTTTATCCCGACGAAATGTTTCCCTCGTATTTTTTCGACGAAGGCGAGGATCAGCCCGTAAAAGCCGTGAGATGCACTTGGGCGCAAGGCTCGCCGAAGCTCTCTCACCGCGATATTCTGGGCTCGATGCTTGCGCTCGGAATAACGCGCGAAGCTACGGGCGATATCCTCGTTTCGGAAGCTTCGGCTGACATTTTCGTGCTTCCGCAAATGGTCGGATTTTTGATTTCTCACTACGAAAAAGCCGGCAGAGCCGCACTTTCCGTGCGCGAAATTCCGCTTTCCGAAGTTATTTTTCCGGAGGTAAACGTCGAACGTATGCGCGACACGGTGGCTTCCATGCGGCTCGACTGCGTGCTTTCGGCGATATATTCGCTTTCAAGATCGAAGGCGGAAGAAGCGGTTCTTACAGGGATTGCCTTTGTGAACGACATAAAAGCGTCGAAGCCCGACGCCCCGATAAAAGACGGCGACAAAATAGTTCTTCGGGGAATGGGCAAGGCGAAAATCATATCGTCGGACGGCGTATCCAAACGAGGCAGAACCGTAATAATCTTCGACAGATACAGGTAATTTCAGATATTATACTTTTGTATATTTCAAAGGAGCAGCATATGTCAGAATTCACTTGTCCCGTGTGCAGACAAAGACTTGAAAGGCACGATTCGCAGATGAAATGCCCTCTCGGGCACAGCTACGACATATCCCGCCGCGGATATGTAAATCTGCTGATGTCGCAGGCGTCGTCGAAAAAACGTCACGGCGACGACGGCGAAATGGTGTCGGCGCGGACGCGTTTTCTCTCGCTCGGGCATTATGACAGACTCCGCAGCGAAGTCTGCGATATCGCCCTTGGGCTTATTTCGCGCGGCGGCGTGATAGCCGACATCGGCTGCGGCGAATGCTACTACACGGAGCATATCGCCCGCGCAATGAAAGAAAAAAACATTCCGTGCGACATATACGGAATAGATATATCAAAAAAGGCTCTCGACGCCGCTGGCAAGCGCAATTGCGGAATATCGCTTGCGGTTGCCAGCGCGTTCTCGCTCCCTCTGGCAGACGAATCCGCAAATCTTATTCTCAACCTTTTCGCTCCGCACGAGCCGAGTGAATTTTCAAGGATTTCCGCGCCCGACGCAAAGATGATAAGGGTGTTCCCTCTTGCCCGTCATCTGTGGGAGCTCAAGGAAGCCGTCTATGACGTGCCATACGAAAATGTCATTGACACGCTTGACTTTTCGGGTTTTACACTTATGTATAAAAAGGAGCTTTCGTACCGTATTCATCTGGCTTCGCAGGGCGAAATTCTTGACCTTTTCACAATGACGCCGTACTGCTACAAGACCTCCGAAAAGGACAGAAAAAAGCTTGACGCGCTCACCTCGCTCGACACGCGCGTCGAGTTCTGCATAGCGGTTTACGAAAAAAACGAGAGCTGATTGACACCCCCGTTTTTCTGTGGTATAATTTCAAACAAGTTGATATGAGAGGAGGCGCGCATGAAGAAAAACAAAAGCTTCAGGGAAAGCGGAAGATCGGGCGGCGGCTCGGTCGGATTTTTCAGAGTTCTGGGGCTTACGATTGTAATTGTGACCGCGGCATTTATCATAAATCTGACTTCGCCCTTTGAGGATGCGCACGAAACCACCGCATCGTCCGCGGAGTCAACGGTCGCGACCACAGCCGCGCAGACAACCGCCGCCGCGACAACCACAATGGAAAGCAAGCCTTCCACATCGGAATCGACGTCAACGTCGCGGGAAACCACCGCTCCGATTTCGCGCGTCCCGACCGACGAGGAAATGAAAAAGCTGATAGAAGAAAAGGACCTGCCGATAAATCCTCATTCGCGGGTAGGACACAAGCGGACAGCCACAACGCAGATAGTCGTTCACTACGTCGCAAATCCGTCCTCCACGGCGGAGCAGAACTGGAGCTGCTTCCGGAACTACGCAACGTCCGGAGAACGCGACGCAAGCTCAAACTTTATCGTAGGGCTTGACGGAGAAATAATTCAGTGTATGCCAATAGACGAGGTTTCGTATCACGCCGGAAAGGTGAATTATTACTCGATAGGCATCGAGGTGTGTCACCCGACAGCCGACGGAAAATTCAACGAGGCTACATATAATTCGCTTGTGAAGCTTGTTTCGTGGCTTTGCAGCAAGTACGGAATTTCAAAGGAAAACGTTATCCGCCATTACGATGTAACCGGAAAGGATTGTCCGCGCTACTATGCCGGCGATCCCGGCAGCGACGGCTATCGCAGGTGGGAAGCCTTTAAGAACGATCTGATATTTGACTGATACAGCCTTGATTTTTCGCATATTATACTTTCGTATAAAATAATAGCTCCGCTTTGAATGGCGGAGCTTTTTATTTTGCGTTTTTTTATTTTGTTCCGGTGGAGCCGAAGCCTCCCGCGCCTCTTTTCGTTTCGTCGAGAGCGTCGCTTTCCTCAAATTCCGCGCGGATATAAGGAGCTATCACAAGCTGGGCGATCCTCTCTCCCGCGGAGATTGTCTGAGGCTGTCCCGAATGGTTGTGAAGCGAAACGATTATCTCTCCGCGATAATCCGAATCTATAACTCCGACCTTGTTTGCCGGAGCGACGCCGCGCTTTGACGCAAGTCCGCTTCTCGCATAAACGAGTCCGACAAGCCCGTCGGGGATCTGAACGGCAATTCCCGTGCCGACCATCACCGTCTGCTCCGGAGCTATGACAATGTCGCTGTCGGTCGCGGCATAAAGATCCGCGCCCGCGGCAAAATCGCTCGAATACACCGGAACCTTTGCAAGAGGACTGAGCTTTTTAAGCATTACTTTTTCGCACTTCATATGTAAACTTCCTTTTCGATTTTATAATTATCCTTATTCCGACTGCGTTTTTGGTTTTATACAATAGTATATTTTATCTCGCTCGGGATTTTTATGTCGGCGGGCTTGCCTCTTTCCATATCGACGGTTATGTAACCGTAGGGAGTCGGAATGCTGACATTTGCGCTTTCAAGACCGTAAAGTCGCGGAGCAAGCTTTATCTCCTCAAAGCCCGGGCGAACCATTTCAAAGCCGAGAAGCGCAAGCGGCAGATAATATGCCGGAGCGCATCCTCCGCCGTAGCCGAAGCCTTTTCCCTCGCTGTTCCATTCCCTGCCGACGCCGTTTTTGCATTTGTCGCCGAAGTCCTTCCAGCGACGGATAATATTCATACCGTATTTTTCAAAAAGTCCGTATTGCCAAACGGTTTCGAGCAGATACGCCGTAAACGCCGGCTGAACGTCTCCGAGCGACTTGTCCGAGGCGGCTCTCAGCGCTATCTGCTTTGACGAAACGCTGTCGCACAGTCCGTAGAGCGCCGCAAGAATATTCACATGGCGCGTGTAGTATTTTCTTCCCGTATTTTTCGGAGCGCGGCACGGCTTTTTGTCCTTTGTCGAAAGGCCTGCAAAGCAAAGCTGACGATCCCTGTCGAAAAACGCCGTCTCAAAGCCTTTTTTCACGGCGTCGGCGCGAAGCCTGTACGCAGTGCGAAGCTTGTTGTTTCCTCTTTCGGCATAGATTTTCGACGCTATGTCGAGCGCCTTGCAGTAAAGCGCCGTGACAACCGCCTGACCGAGTGCTTTCGGCGGATTTTCAAGCGAATAATTGCCCGTTTTCATATTGTCCACGGGAGCGTAATCGGGCGGAGTTTCTATTATTTTCGCGTCCGAAAGATAGGAATCGAAGGCGTCGAGAAGCGTCGTCATCGCCTCCTCGGTAGCTTCAAAAAACGAGGCGTCGCCCGTATACATATAGTAATCCCATATCATAGGCACAAACGAAAGCAGTCCTGCCGAATTTTCAAGCTCTCCGGCGGATTTTTTTATTCTTTCGGAAAGCTTTAGTATATCGAACCGCGCAAGCGATACATCTCCGAACGCAACCTGAGAAAACAGCGCTTCAAGGCGGATATCTCTTACGGCGGATATGAATTTTTTGCTTGTGGGGCTTTCGATATAAGAATCTCTGCGACAGTTTTCAAGCGTACCGACGCAGTTCTGCCATATCGAGCAGAGCTCCCCGTCCGAGCAGGAAAACGCCGCTTTTCTGATGATCGGATATTCGCTGCGGATAAGCTGCACATCAAATATTTTAACGTCGCTTTTTCCGTTGTTTATAACGTTTATTATCAGCTTTGAAACGCCCGTATACTGAATCGAAGTGTAATTTATTCTGCCGTGTGCGCGAATCGTTTCCGTGCGCGAGGGGACATCGCCCTCCTCGGCAAGCTCAAGGGTTATTTCGTAATCGTCGCCGTCAGCGGAAAACGCGGGGTAAGCCGTGAGAAGCGTCGGAAAGGTCACGCAGAAGCGCGCCATCGAATGTTTCGGGCAAACGTACATCTCCTGCGGATCGGGAAGCACGATATGCTCGAACAGCGGCGGCAGCGGCGATTTTACCAGCGCCGCCGGATAATCTGCCGCGACGGCTTTTTCCCATTCGCACGGCGCGACGGTGAAATCCGTTTCGGTATCGCTTATATGGCTCGGCAGATATCTTATGTCCCATTTTTCATCGGTGCAGATATTTTCAAGCGTTCCGTCGTCATATTCTATATCGCACGAAAGTATGAAGCCTCCCTCGCCGTGCGAGCTTTCGGCTTCGCTTTCGGGACGTTTTCTCACCACAGCCTTTATCAGAAGCGTATCGGGCGCGGAGGAAAGCTCATATTCGGAATAAAAGCTCATCTTGTCAAGCGGATACGAAGGCCCCGAGCCGACAAACGTTCCGTTTATCCAGAGCTTGTATACCGTGTCCGCCGATACCTGCACGCAAAGCTTTACGCCCGTTTTCATCAGCCTGTACGCCTTTGATATTTCGGCTGCGCAGTATCCGCCGTGAGCGGATATATCTTCTGCGTGGGCGCTCTCGTCAAGCCATATCCATTTTGCGTCGGAAAGCATAAGCGCAAGTTCCTCCTTTTCCGTTTTTCGCAATCAATTAACTTTACCGCAAAACCGCGCGATTGTCAACATCACATATAAAATTATATCAATTGCAGAGCAAAATGTCAACACAGCCTTGTAAAATCGGAAAATCGGTGGTACAATAACAGGTGAAAATATAATTTTCAGGAGGATATAACTATGGGAATAACGTATCCGTCAAAAGCAATAGAATATATAAAGCGCCTTACCGACACGAAGGTTCCCGTCATAGCGACAACCAAAAACCCCATTCTTAAAGCCGAGCCGAAAAACGCGGAGATAGAGCAGCCGTTTGAGCGCGCAAAGCCGGAGGAGGTCGGAATACCGTCGGAAAGAATAGCGGAATTTCTCCGCGAGCTTTACGAAAACCGCGACGTCGATGTTCACGGCGTCACAATAATAAAGGACGGAAAGCTCATAACTCAGGCTATGTTCGGTCCGTATGAGGCAACGCTTCCGCAATCCACCTTTTCGGAATGTAAAAGCGTGATATCCCTTGCAATAGGAATACTCATAGGCGAAAAGCGCCTTTTTCTTGACGAAAAAGTGGTAGACATAATTCCCGATGTAAATCCCATAACGAAAAAACGGTATGAAAAGCTCACAGTCGAAGATCTTCTCACAATGCGGTCAAGCTCGTGCTTCAACGAAATAGGCGCGGCGGTCGAGGAAAACTGGGAAAAAGAATTCTTTACCATAGTGCCGTTCGGCAGCATAGGAAAAACGTTTTTCTACAACAGTCTGAACACATATATGCTCGCCTGCATAGTCCGCCACAAAAGCGGCGATACCGTAACCGAATATCTGCGCCCGAGGCTGTTTGAGCCGCTCGGCATAAAGAATATCTTCTGGGAGAAAAATTCGTTCGGAACGGAATGCGGCGGCTGGGGACTTTACATCTGCCCCGAGGATATGGCAAAGCTCGGTCAGCTTGTGCTTTGCGGCGGCGTATGGAACGGTCAGCGTCTTATTCCGAAAAGCTATATAACCCGCGCGATGAGAGCGCACGCCAAAGCCCCCGACGATTACGGCGATTTCGATTACGGCTATCAGATCTGGGTGGGCAGAAATTCCGATTCGTTCCTGTTCAACGGCATGTTCGGGCAGAATATGCTCTGCTTCAGAAACACAAATACGATAATCACGGCAAACGCCGGCAACTGCGAATTTTTCCAGCAGTCGCCCTTCTGCCGCATATGCGAAAAATATTTCTCCTCGGACAGTCCCGATGCCGTCGTCCGCGACGACACGCCCTCCCTTGACGCAATGATAAAGCGTCTTGCGAGAAAGGATTTCCGCTACGAAGGCTTCCTTGCGGCGCGCAAGGACAGAAAGCAGGCGTCCGAAATGATACAGGAGCTTGACGGCAGATTCTGCACTCTTCCCGAAGGAAAAACCACCTCGATAAGCGTTTTTCCCGTGGCGCTTCAGGTCTGCGGAAATACCTTCGGCAAAGGTCTTGAAAAGATAGGCTTTGAAACAAAGGACGGAAAATTTATCGTTTCATTCTTTGAAGGCGACGATATAATCTCCGTGCCGGTCGGCTTTTCCGATTATGAAAAAACCGAAATAAAGCTCGGCGGACTTCCGTTCAGGGTTGCGGTTCACGGCAGATTTGCCGAAAACGAGGATTATCTTCCCGTGCTTAAAATAAAGATTGATTTCATCGAAACGCCCTGCTCGAAAACGATAAAGCTGATTTTTGACGAAAATCAGGTAAGCTACAGTCAGGACGAATTCCCCGGGACAAAGTTTATAAAGTACGGAATAAACTTCCTTTCGGACAACTTCCTTTCAAAAGGCATTTTCGGAAAGATAAGTCTTGACGAAAGAGTTGCCGACGCCGATTATCTTTCCTACAGAGCGGAATCGAAGCTTTCGGCAAAGGCTGATTTTGTTTTAATCTGATACAGCGAATAAAAAAGCGCCGCGCGGGTAAAGCTTTATCCGAAAGGACGGCGCTTTTTGTATGGAAAAAAACGAAAAATATCTTATCAGAAACACGACGCGCAAGCAGCGAAAAGAAATAGTTCTCCGCTCGCTCGGAGGCGAAGGCTGCAGCGGCTGCTCCGGCTGCGACGGCGCAGGCTGCGGCGACGCATTTGAAATATACCGCGAATATATAGAAGGCAAAAAAGAGCTTGCCGAAATAAACCGCACCTTCCGCGGCGGAACGGTAAGCTGACGAAAAGGCACTGTAAAAAACGTTTTTTACAGTGCCTTTTATCAATTATTTTATTGTTTCGCTGTTGTTGAGAACAAGCGTGCTGTAAAGGAACAGAACATCGCTCCCCTCAAAGTTTACAAACCTTCCGAGATAATCGGGATTGATATAGCGTATATCGACAAGAGTTATCTTCGTATAGCCCTCGACAAGCAAAGGCGCTATACTGCTTCCGAACGAATCGCGGAAAATTATAAGCTCTTTGTCCGTCGTCGCATTCGGATTTTCAATCGTCATAAGCGATACCGAGCCGGAAAGAAACATCTGATAAGGATCCTTGCCGTATGCTTTTTCCATATCGTATACGGTTGATTTCTTGCCCGTTTCGTAGTTTGTAACTGTACAGCCGTCAAGAATGTCGCTTGTAAGATATTTTATCGTTTCCGCGGGCATCGGAAGCGCCGCCTGACCGTAATAAACGCCGTAAAAAGCGTTGTCAAGCGTGTTTTCTCTGTACTGAGCGGCAAGCGTTACGTCCATTCCCGAGGCAAGCGTCTTTGCCGTATCGACAAGCTTTTCCTGCCGCCAATGAGTGTCAGTCTTGTAATAGTCGGAAATTTCAAGCGTATTCATTATGTCTATATACTGCGCGTAGGTCATTTTGTCTTTCATTTCGGCTACAAGCTTTTCGTAGTCCATTTTAAGATATCCGCCCTTGTCCGCAAGAAAATAGCTTTTATCCGGAACTATCGAAAGATATACGCCGGAGGCTTTTCCCTCCATATATTTTTTATAGACGTATTCAAATCTTCCGGCGGCGTAATCAAGCGATTTGTCATTCAGCGGATATTCTATCTTTGCCGCGTATCCGTCCTTTATATAAATATCGTTGTTGTCAAGCTGTCGGAAAACGTAATAGCTCATCATAGCTTTCAGCGTTCTGAACTTCTCGCGCAGGGGAAACTGATCCTGCGTGTAGGATTCGAACTTCGTCATAAAGCTGCCGTCAAGAAGCGTCTTTATATCGACCTTCGGAAGCTGGGCAAGCTCCCTTCTTTCGCTGTCGGAATACTGCTTTGAAGGCACTGCCCAGCAGGCGATGACCATCGTCGCAAAAAACACGGCGACCATCGCAAAGGATATTATACTTTTTACTTTGTTATTCATAACACACCTCCGTCAGAAGCGGAAATAAAGGAACGGATTGTACGAGCCGTCGACAAGGCAGGCCGTGCATACCGCAAGCAATATACAAAGCACAGCAGGCGCAAGGAAGGTCATTATCTTTCCGCCGGCTTTGCTTTCGTTTATTTTCTTTACCGCAAGCTTCGGAAGCGGCGTCGAGCCGATAATTCCGACAAGAAGCACCACGCCGTAGCTGCGCAGATAATACACAAACTCCGTTGAAACAAGCGGATAATCTCCCGCGCCGAACATCGCGCCGATGTACGAAAAGGCGTCCTTTATGCTTGCCGCGTCAAAGATAACAAAGCTTATCACTATAAGCAGAAGCACATAAACGTGATTTATCACCTTGCTTTTTTTCAGATATCTGAGCAAAAACAGCTTTTCTATCATCAGAATAACCGCAAAATAAAGTCCCCAAACTATGAAGTTCCACGCGGCGCCGTGCCACATTCCCGTCAGCATCCATACAACGAAAATGTTGAAAATATGGCGCGCCGTGCTTACTCTGTTTCCGCCGAGCGGAATATAAACATAGTCGCGGAACCACGACCCCAGCGACATATGCCATCTGCGCCAGAATTCCGTAACGCTGCCCGAAATATAAGGATAATTGAAGTTTTCAAGAAAATCGAAGCCGAATATCTTTCCGAGACCTATCGCCATATCGCTGTAGCCGGAGAAATCGAAATAGATGTGAAGCGTATATGCCACGGCGTAAAGCCAGAAAAACAGCACGGATTTATCACCAGAGCTTTTGAAAATATCGCAAAGCTCGCCGAGAGTATTCGCTATCAGTATCTTTTTTGAAAGTCCGAGTATAAATCTGCCCATTCCGGCGGATATTTTTTCAAACGAATGACTGCGGTTTTTAAGCTGCTGCGCTATATCGGAATAACGCACGATAGGTCCTGCGATAAGCTGCGGAAAAAGCGCCACATATGTGGCAAGATCTATAGGATTTTTCTGCGCGGCGACATCGCCCCTGTAAACGTCAACCGTGTAGCTGAGTATCTGGAAGGTATAAAAGCTTATTCCGACAGGAAGCGTGATTTTCAGAAGCGGAATCGAAAGTCCCGTAACGGCGTTGATATTTGAAATAAAGAAATCGGCGTATTTGAAATATCCCAGCACGGCAAGACTGCTGACAACCGAAAGTATCATAAACAGCTTTGCAATGCCGCGCTTTTCCTTGAAGCGCTCTATCAGAAGTCCGAAAATATATCCGAGCGCAATGGAAAGTATCATCCATATAACGTATCTCGGCTCGCCCCATGCATAAAACACAAGGCTTGAAAGCAGCAGTACCGTATTTTTAAGAAAGCGCGGAGCCGCAAGATACAGCAATATCACGCACGGCAGAAAATAATATAAAAACGGAATACTTGAAAATAACATAAATCCACCTTTTCACATAGTTACGGCACCGCACAAGCGGTGCCGCTCATACTTTTTCGGGTTTTCCGGTTATCCGTCTATGGCGTTGTCAAGAAGAACTTTCGCCGACGTGTCGACGGCAAGACATTTTGCCGTAAATACCGAGGTAAGCTCCTCATAGCCGAATACGACTATAATATATTCTCCGACGGAAACGACAGCTACTCTTTCCGGAAAGCCGCACATCCAGTGCGTGTTCTGAATTGCGGTATTGTAATCGGCAGCAAATTTTTCAGCCGTCGAAGCGTCTTTGAGGTGGAAAATCGCGGAGCTGAACGTATTTGTGTTCATCATATGCATAAGCGTTGCCACGTCGTTTGTAACCATTCCGAGAAGCTCGTCCGTAATGTGCGTGTAGGTTTTAAGCGATTCTCTGCTTTCTTCATTTTCCGTATCGAAAATTCCGGGGCCGTCCTCCGAATCGTGATCCGCGTCACCGCCGTCGCAGGGGAATTTTTCATCGTCCGTATAAGAAGCCCAGATCTTGTTGAAAAGGTCAAGCGCGCTCGCGTAAGTCGGCGCGGTGGGAGTTTCGGTCTTTTCCGTTGTCGTTGTGGCTTGTGTTGTTGTGCCGTTTGTCGTTGTGCCGTTTGTCGATTCGCCCGGGTTGTCATTATTTTTGCAGGAAACAAGCGCGAGTGTAAAAGCAAGCATAATGCCTGCAAGCAAAAGTGCAATAATTTTTTTCATTTTGAGTTTTTCCTTTTTTCAATTTTTTTAGTTTTCGCCTTCGGCAGCGGACAAAATCATACATTCCTGTTCGCTGTCATAAAAGGCTCTGATTATAAGTGTTTGCTTTTTCGACGTTACCGTCAGCTCAAACCGGCTTTCCTGCGAAATGTCAACCACCCATTCGATGTCGGCACCGCTTTTCACTTTAAGCATTTCGCATTCTTCTCCGCTTTCGGTGCGTATCGCCCCACCGCGTGACGCCGTGACAAAAGCGTTTTTCCCGTCTGCGTTTATCTTTACGGGAACGGTTATTTTTTTTGTGCTTCGCGCAAACGGATCCTCCGTCTGAACGGAGATAAGCGGCAGCGTTATTTTGCCGCCGTCCGCCGAAACGGCTTGCCCGTCCACGCTTATGTCAAGCTCGCCGCCTCTTCCGTAATTTCCGAAGAAAACAAGCGAAAACACAAGCACAAAGCACGCCGCGACAGCCGCCGCATACCTTGTTATTATAATGCGGTAATCCGGCTTTTTCTTTTTTACGGGCTCGTGCGCCTCTGCAAGCAGGTCATCGTCTATCTCGGTGATGGCTCTTGCAAGAATTTCATTTTTCATATATTCTTTTTTCATCCTATACCGTGATCCCTTCCCGCTCAAGATGCGTTTTCAATTTCAGGCGCGTGCGGAACAGCAATGATTTAACGTGGCTTTCGCTGATATCAAATCTTTCGGCAATTTCGGACACCTGATCGCAATAAAAATACCTGCAGACAAAAACCTTGCGCGTAAGCTCCTTCTGCGTGTGCAGAAATTCGCTTATGCTTTTTCCTATCAGCCTTGCCTGCTCCTCCGTATCCATGGTTTCACCTCCCGGAACACATTCGTCAAGCTCATCGAGGGAAACCGCGAATTCTCCTTCGGCACGCTTTCCGGCATATTTCATTCTGTATTTGTTTATTGAAATATTCCGTGCAAGCTTCCCGAGATATGCCGCAAAATTCTGCGGACGGTTCGGCGGAATCGAATTCCATGCTTTCAGCCAGACATCGTTTACACATTCTTCGCTGTCGGGTTCGCTTTCAAGAATGTTCATCGCTATTTTCATGCAATACGATCCGTACTTTTTTTCGGTTTCGGTTATTGCCGTTTCGTTTCGGTCAAAATACAGATCGATTATCTGCAAATCCTCCACGTTTTCACCTCCTGCTCTTATGCGCTCCTATCCCTATATACAGTTTTTTTGCGGGACGGTTTCATTTTTTATAAAAATTTTTGCCGGATTTTTTTATTATAGTCGCAAAAGCCCGTTTCTTCTCTGTTTTTAAGCCCTTTTGCCCGAAAAACAGGCTTTTCGTTATTTGTATCGTTTACATCGTATCATTTTTTTGTGAACATTTCAAACACGAAAAAAGAGCTTTCTTGCAGAAAGCTCTTTTTTTGCCCGACGGTTTATTC
>CAVEFC010000030.1:0-14302 GCA_963614875.1 uncultured Eubacteriales bacterium
ATTCTACCATAGGAGGCTCTTTTTTTCAACTGTCCGTTTTTTACGGACTTGTGCACACTGCATCACGCTTTTTTATTTTATCTGAGCTGAATTATAAATTCTATCGTGTGGTCATTTTCCGCTTTTGCAATTGCCGTGCCTTTATGTCCCTCGGCGATGCTGCGGACGATGGAAAGTCCTATTCCGAAGCCTCCCGTGCCTGAATTCCTTGATTTGTCTGGACGGTAAAAACGGTCAAACAGCTTGTCAAGATCTTCTTTTTCGATGTTTTCGCATTTGTTTGACGTTTTTATCACAACGCCTTTTTTTGTTTTGTCGAGCGAAAACGATATCGGCGTTCCTTCGTCGGCATACTTTACGGCATTGTCTATAAGAGTCGAGGCGAGCTGACGCAGAGCATACTCATCTCCGCGATATATTATTTCGGGAGTAATATATATGTTAAGCTCGTGTCCCTGAGATAAAGCAAAATCCTTGAAGGATTCGGCAGTTTCGGTCATAGCGTCGCTTATGTTGAACTCGGCAAACGTAAGAGGAGAGGCGTCCTCATCCATTTTTGAAAGCGTAACAAGGGAATTGACGAGATCCTTCAGCTTTTCCGTTTGCGACATGGCTTTGTCTATCCACTTTTGCTTTCCCGTTTCCATTTCAAGCACTTTCAGACTTGTCGCTATTACCGTTATCGGAGTTTTAAGCTCGTGCCCTGCGTCTGTGATAAATTGCTTTTGCTTTTCGGACGCTTTTACAACCGGATCTATTGCTTTCCGTGAAAAAATAAGAACAAGAATATATACAAGAGCCGTACATATAACCGTTGCTATGGCGGAATATGCCGCAAATGTCGCTACCGACTGCATTTCATTGTTGCAATCGAGAAAGATCGCCATATATTTGTCGCTGTCGTGCCTTACGACGTAATATCTGTAACCCTTCACATATCCGAAGCCTTCGCCGTGCTTCTGAGCGATTTCAAGATATTTTCCAGTATCGTCTTCCGTTACTGCGGCGATGTTTTTCAGATCAGCCTGAATAAGCTCGCCGTCCTCCGTATACCGAAGAACAAAGTAACGCGTCGAATACGGAGCTTCGATATTGAACTGTTTTTCGGGCTTTTCTCCGGATTTTATATCTGGCGGCGCCGACGGAACCTTACCCTGATTGTCGCTTATCATTCGAAGCATCTGTGTAAGTCCCGAATCCACCGAAATATAATTTGCTATATTTACGATAAGACTGAGCAAAAGCATTACCGAGGCTACCGATACCATCGTTATAAGTATAAATTTTTTCCTGAGCCGTTTTATCATTTCTCCACCTCAAGCATATATCCGAGTCCTCTGTTTGCGTATATCGACACGGATGAGCCTATGGATCTCAGCTTTTTTCTCAGGTTTGATATATGAACCCAGACAACATTTATTTCGGCGTCGCTGTCCCAGCCCCATATTTTTTCCATAAGTCTGTCAGCGGAGAATACGACCTTGGGCGAGCGCATAAGCATCTCCATTACCTGAAATTCTCTTCCGCTCAGGCGCACCGATTTTTCGCCGCATTCCATAATTCCCGTGGCGGAATTGAGCGAAAGATCGCCGAACTGCAGTATCGAAGGCTTGTATTCGCCGCTTCTTCTGAGCATTGCGCGGACGCGGCAGATAAGCTCGTCCGGTTCAAAAGGCTTCGGAAGATAATCGTCCGCGCCCGCATTGAAGCCCGTTATCCGATCGTCCTTCTGCGCTTTTGCGGTAAGCATCATAATCGGAGTTTTTATCCCTTCCTCACGAAGCTTTTTCAGCACATCCACGCCGTTCATTTTTGGCATCATAACGTCAAGTATAACAGCGTCATACTCTCCCGACGAAGCATATTCGTAAGCAGAGAAGCCGTCATTCACCGCATCGACAGAAAATTGATTTTTTTCAAATAATGCCGTAAGCGCTTCCGCAAGGTCAAGCTCGTCTTCGGCTATAAGTAAACGCATTGAAATCGCCCCCTTTTATACTATTATAACTCCGGAAAATGTAAAAATCAACACTCGGAATCAAAGAGCTTCGACTGAAGCTTCCTTTCCGCATATTACATTGAGATTTCCGTTTCTGCAACGTATTTCATCAATAAATTCTTTGGGTATCCGTGCGGTTTTGAAAACCACGCGGTAGTTGAGCTCATAAAGTGTTCCCATATTTGAAGTTTTTACTTTTTCAAGAGAATGTTCCTTTGTGTATTTTTCAAACAGATCGTCGAAAAGACCGTCGTAGTCGAGATTTTCAGGTATCGTAATTTTGAGCGTGCGTTCCGATGAATCCTTTGCTCCGAAGCTTACGGAGGTAAGAATTATCATTGCGGCTGCAATAATAACAAAGAATATTGCCGCCAAAGCCACGTATCCCATTCCGGTGGCAAGACCTATTGCCATCGCAAGAAATATAACGCCTATTTCTTTTGCCGTTCCGGGAGCAGAACGGAAGCGTACAAGTCCGAAAGCGCCGGCAACGGCAACGCCCGCGCCTATATTTCCGTTTACGAGCATTATGACCATCTGAACCACGGCCGGAAGAATTGCAATGGTTATGGCAAAGCTTTGCGAGCATTTTGCCTTAAACATTCCGACAAGAGCCGTTCCTATACCGAGCGCAAGCGACACGGTGGTACATATTAAAAATACAGATAATGTAATTTCCGTTCCTATAATTGAGTTAAGCACTGCAAAGCGCCTCCTTTTCATTTTTTGTATTTTTCTTTTTTATCAAATGCTCCGAATAGCACGTTCCGTACTTTGAAAACGACGTCGGAAACGCGCTTATTTCAGAAAGCAGATTGCTGAGCCACAGCGGACATACGCCCGGTATTTTTATTTCCATAAGGATGCTTTCGGTTTCGATTATCGGCTTGCCGTAATCTCCGCATCTGAGGTCAAGGTCGGTGTTGCGCCACCTCATATTCGTATCGAATGTAATACGCAGATCGGGATCCTCCGTCCCAGCATAAGCCACACGGTCATATGCTATAAAAACCTTCGGCTTTGTTTTGTAGAAACGCTGAAACCATTTTATTTCCTTCTCTATCTGAGCGTCATCTGCCCCGATTGCCGTATTTTTAAGAAAAGCATCGGCGCTTTGCACATCGGCAGAAATTCTCCTTTTATATACAACGCCTGAAAATTTCTTTTTCAGCTCCACAAAAACCTTTTCGTTGCTTTTCGGAATTCCGTAGCTCCTTACGCGCAGTTTTTCCTTATATACGGGCTTTTCAATGGAAGCTCTTATAAGCTGCCAGTCGTCTGTATCGTAATAAATGTTGCATATTGTCGTTTTGCCGTATTCATCGGGCTTCATATACTGCCTTATACCGCAAAGCATTGCCGTATATTGAATAGGTGAAAGAAAATATTTGCTTTCATATCTTTGGAAGCTGTATTTTATAGCTCCTGCCATATGCGCCACCTCCTTGTGTGACTATATGGTAAAACGCCTACTTAAAGAGAACCTAAAGAAAATTTTTTGATTTCTTTAGGTAGGCTTAAGCTTTCGGGTTTATGCTGTGGTCAGAAAATCCGAAGGAGGATATTACAATGAAAAACAGAAAAAGAATAATCGCATTGCTTCTTTGCGTACTTATCATTGCGTGTATGCTTTGCTCGTGCGTAAAGACAGACAGCGGAACAGACACAATCACAACTTCTGCCAACACGGGCGCGACCGAAACGGTAAGCAGTGACATTCAGTCCGTTCTTGACAGCACGGTGGAAACTCCCGATATTACAAACGCTACGACAATAAAGCTTTCGGATGAAACGACGGCTTCCTCCGGCGGAAACGTAAAAGCGGAAAACAACGTCACAACGATAACAACCGGCGGGACATACGTTTTCAGCGGAACGGTTTCCGAAGGAAGAATAATTGTCAATGCGCCAAAGGAAGAAGTAACGATTGTCCTTGACGGAGCCGATATAACATGCTCATACGGAAGTCCCATATATGTATACAAGTCATCTCTTACTACCATATATCTGGCAGAGGGAAGCGAAAATACACTTACGGACGGAAGCACATATACCTTTGACGACGAATATTCGTCGTCCGAAGATGAAGAACCAAATGCCTGTCTTTATTCAAAATCGGATCTTATTATTGCGGGAAGCGGCAAGCTTACGGTAAATGCCAACAATAATAACGGTATAACAAGTAAAGACACGCTTAAAATCGAGGACGCCTGCATAACGGTGACGGCAAAAAATCACGGCATAAACGGCAAAGATTACTGCGTTATAAAAAATGCCGATATAAAAGTCACAAGCGGCGGCGACGCACTGAGATCGACAAATGACAGCGACACGACTCTCGGATATGTTGCGATTGAAAATTCAACGCTTGATCTCACAAGCGGCGAGGACGGAATTCAGGCGGAAACAAGCCTTTCGATAAGCGGCGGAAAATGCACCATAACATCGGGCGGAGGAGTGGCAGGAAAGGTAAGCTCGGATATAAGCGCAAAAGGAATCAAAGCAGGAGCATCGATAACCCTGCTCAGCGGAGAGTATGAGCTTGATTGCTGCGACGACGCGATACATTCAAACGGAAACGTTTCGATAAGCGGCGGAACGTACAGCATAAAGACGGGCGACGACGGCGTTCATGCCGACGAAAACGTAAACATCACGGGCGGAGAAATAACAATAAGCAAAAGCTATGAAGGCATAGAAGGCGCGACAATAGATATTTCCGGAGGAACGATAAGCATTGTTGCAAGCGACGACGGAATGAACGCAGCCGGCGGAAACGATCAGAGCGGATTTGCAGGTCGTCCCGACACATTCGGCAGCTCTTCAAATTATTATATAAATATTTCCGGCGGCAAAATAACAATAGACGCTTCCGGTGACGGAATAGATTCCAACGGCAGCCTTACGGTTTCCGGCGGAGAAATATATGTAAACGGCCCGACAAGTAACGGCGACGGCGCGCTTGACTATGACGGAACGGCTTCGATAACCGGCGGAATAATAGTTGCTGTAGGCTCTTCCGGAATGGCGCAGAACTTCGGAAACGGATCGACACAGGGAAGTATATTGCTCAATTATTCCTCGTCGTCCAAGTCCGACGTCGTGCTTAAAGATTCATCCGGAAACGTACTTGTAAGCTATACTCCATCAAAGAGCTATAACAGCGTCGTTATAAGCTGTCCGTCGCTTGTAAAGGGCGGAACGTACACAATAACCGCTTGCGGACAGACAACCGAGGTTACGCTGACAAGCCTTATTTACGGAAGCTCATCGGGTATGGGCGGTGGCGGTAATCCCGGCGGAGGCGGCGGAGGCGGTTTCCCCGGCGGTCACGGCGGAAGACCTTTCTGATGATTATAACGAAAAAGAGAGCATTTTATGATGTTCTCTTTTTCGTTGTTTTCGGGCGTGTTATAAAAATGTATCGCTCGGTTTACGGCAAACAGATACAAAGTATAGTCTGTTTTTCTTTTCTACAATTGAAAAATGCGGCTCTACTCCGAAAAAAATGTATTGAAAATAATTGTTTCGGATGTTATAATACATTTACAAAGAACCTGATGCTTAAAAGGAGCGATACGATTACATATGGCAAACTTCACAAAGCAGGCAATAAAATCCTCATTCATGAAGCTGCTCAACGAGCAGCCCTTAAACAAAATCAGTGTGAGAGATATCGTCGAGGACTGTGGAATAAACCGCAACTCTTTTTATTATCATTTTCAGGATATACCGTCGCTTATCGAAGAAATAATCAAAGAAGAAGCGGATAAAATAATAGCGCAGTGTCCTACCGTAAGCTCTCTTGAAGAATGTGTTGATCTTGCGTTCGGATTTGCTTTGGAAAACAAAAAAGCGGTAATGCATATCTACAATTCCGCAAATCGTGATATTTACGAAAAAACAAAGATGAGAATTTGCGAATATGCGGTTTCCTCCTATCTTGACACTGTTTTCGGGAAAAATGCCGTCAGCGAATATGACAGGGCAATCGCCATAAGATTTCTTAAATGCGAGCTTTTCGGACTTTCATATGATTGGATAGAAAAAGGTATGAAAGATGATGTAATAGATGAAATGTATCATATAATCGAAATGAGTCGCGGACTTCCGGACGAAATTATACAGCGAAGCAAAGAAAAAAGCTCAAACGAAAAAACGTAAAAACCAAAAACGGTGCAACAATTGTTGCACCGTTTTTGCTTTATCGGTTATTTTTAAGAAATTCCGTAACCTCAGCCATTGTGGGTATCGAAGGGGAAGCACCTTTTCTCGTTACCGCGATTGCGGACGCGGCGGAAGCCGTTCTGAGCGCTTCTTCGGCTGTCTTGCCCGATGATACGGACGAGATGAAAAATCCGGTGAAGGTGTCTCCGGCTGCGGTGGTATCAACCGCCTTGACAAGGAAGATGCCGAACGAATATTTACCGTCCTTGCCGCTGTATCGTGCGCCTTTATCGCCGAGAGTAAGAACGGTGCTTATTTCCGGAGCTTTTTTTTCAAGCTCCGAAATAATTTCGTCGGGATCGGTTTTTCCCGTCATATCGTAGCCTTCGGTTTCGTTCAGAAGCATATAATCGACAAGGGAAGTGTCAACGCTTTTCAGCGCTTCGTCCATCGGCGACGGATTCAGAACGACCTTCATTTTTTTCGCTTTTGCCTTTTTCATTATAAGGTCAAGCGCATTTATTTCATTCTGAAGAACTATAAAATCGCCTTCTGAAAATTCGGAAAGGACAGAATCTATATATTCTTCGGTCATACACATATTTGCGCCGCCGTAAATTATTATGCGGTTTTTACCACTCGGATCAACCTCGATTATCGCGTGTCCCGACGGAGCGCTTACATTTTTTATAAGGTGAGTATCAACGCCGGCGTCCGAAAGCGCGCCGACAAGTATATCGCCGTCACTGCCCACGCATCCGGCATGAAAAACATTTGCGCCGGCTTTGGCAAGCGCGATGGATTGATTCAGTCCTTTTCCTCCGCAGAAGGTTTCGCGCTTGAGCGCGCTTATTGTTTCGCCGGGAGCCACGAAATGATCTGTGCTGTAAACATAGTCGCAATTAAGCGATCCGAAACTCAGAATTTTCAAATTTGTCAACTCCTTACTTTATATTTTCGGGGAAGAAATCAAGCGTTTTCTTTGCCATTTCTTTGATTGAAACTCTGTCAAAGCCGAATATAGACGCGCAAAGCGTGTCGTTTACTCTTCCGCCCCAGTATTCAGGAATGTTGCTTCCTCCGAGAACCACGCCGAGTATCGAGCCGGCAGTAGCTGCGTTGCAGTCGGTATCGAAGCCCTCGCTTACGGAGAGGCAGACCGTCTTTCCGTAATCCTTTTCGCCGTAGAGAAGAGAAGCCGCGACGATTATTGCGTTTGAGATGGTATGGCACCAATCGTAGTTATCTTTTTCGTTCCACTTTGCGTGAAGCTTTTTCCATACGTCTTCGATGCTTACGCCGTTTTCATAATCGGCTATAACCCCGTTTATGCTTTCGTAAAGTCTTGATGTTTTGGGAACATACGCAAGACCTGTTTTTATGATTTCCTTGATATCATCGGTTCCGAAAGCAGCCGCGATCATAGCGGAAACCCACATTTCGCCGTAAATGCCGTTTTTGACGTGAGAGATCGACGCGTCGCGGAAAGCCATCGAAGCGGCGGCTTTGGGGTCGCAGGGGTTGACATATCCGAAGAAATCTCCGCGTATCTGTGCGCCGATATATTCTCTGTAAGCGTTTTTGTATACAGCCGAAACGGGAGGACGGAAGCCGTTCACAAAGTTTCTGTAAGCAACGCGTTCCGCCGTGCAGTAAGCGTTCTTGCCCTGACGTTCTATCCATACGTTCATAACGTCATTGGGGGTAAAGTCACGGCCGTATTTTTTAAGAATTATATAGCCTATGAGAATGTAGTTTGTGTCATCGTCAACGGGCATCATTCCGAAGTCGGAGGGATAAGCCTTTTTGTCAATGGGGAAGGCGATATCCTTCATAACCTCTTCGGTTATTTCTTCCTTTGAAATGTAGCGCGATATGGGATAGTTGCTTGTTCTCTTGAGGATTTCGTCAAGCGTGGGCTTGTGAATTCCTTCAATGGGCTTACCGAGGTAGCATCCGCATATTCTGCCGAGCCATCCGCCGTATACTTTGTCGGAAAGGACATCTTTTTCGGGCATTTTGAGTTCCGTATGCTCCTCGCTGCAAAGTCGGCAGATGTGTTCATAGTCGGAAGGCTCGGTATATTTGTAGCTTCCTGCCTGCTTTGCGTCGCGTACCATTTTGTAAAGAATGTCCGCGATCTCATCCTTTTCAAGCGTTTCGGGCATCGATGCAACGGCGTCGAAAAGCGCGGCGTATTTTTCAAGATCCTTGCCTTCGTCTATACTCTGTTTATATTCCGTTTTAAGCATTTTGCTGTACGACTCCCATGAGTTCCAACTATCGTAGTCTGGAAGGTCGTTTGTACTGCCGGAGCCGGAACCGGTTTCATCGGATCCGATTACAAAGCTGTCGAGCGTTATGCCGAAAACATCAGCCATTGAAGCGAGATGAGAAAGATCCGGCGTGGCTTCGCCGCTTTCCCATTTCTGTATAGCCTGTCTTGAAACTCCGATAAGCGCACCGAACTTTTCCTGAGAAAGTCCCATACGCTTTCTTTCGCTTAATATTTTTTCAAAATTGAACATTGTGGGTTTCCTCCAAAAATAAATAAATTTCCACATTGCTTATTGTAACCGAAACATTGCAATAAGTCAAGCAGATTGCGAAAGCAAGTTGAAATAATTTACAGAAATTTCTTTAAGTTGTAGCGCAATCGCGGACAAATTTTGTCCTGCGACGGCAAATAAACATTTTTCTATTGAAAAAAACTTATTTATGTGATATATTTATAGAAAATTTTATTGAAAAGGCTGTTGTTTCATTATGAAAATCGTAGTTAAAGTAGGCACATCAACGCTTACACATATCACCGGATGCGTGAATATAAGAAGGATAGAAAAGCTTGTCAAGGTGCTCAGCGACATTAAAAATGCGGGAAATCAGGTTATACTTGTTTCCTCCGGCGCCATTGCAATGGGCGTGGGCAAGCTCAACCTCGAAAAACGCCCGTCGGATATTGCGGGAAAACAGGCGGCGGCAGCCGTAGGGCAGTGCGAGCTTATGTATACATACGACAAGCTGTTTTTGCAGTATAATCAGACGGTTGCTCAGATTCTTCTCACGGCGGAGGATCTGAAAACTCCAGACAGACACACGAAATTCGAAAATACAATGCAAAAGCTGCTCGAACTGAGAGTGCTTCCGATAATAAACGAAAACGATACTGTCGCAACGGACGAAATAAAGATAGGCGACAACGACACGCTTGCCGCAATTGTTGCCGAAAGCACACAGGCGGATCTTCTTGTTCTTATGTCGGATATAGACGGACTTTACGATAAAGATCCGCACAAATGCGACAATGCCGAGCTTATCCGCGACGTGTTCGAGCTGACAGACGATATAATGGCGCTCGGAGGGGATGCCGGCACAGCCAGAGGAACGGGCGGAATGGCAACAAAGCTTCAGGCGGCAAAAATAGCAAATTCCGCAGGCTGTGATATGATAATAATGCATGGAGACAACCCCGAAAATCTGTACGGTATAATTGACGGAAATCCCGTGGGGACAAAATTTCACGCAAAGAGAGTGTAAAGAAAAATGCAAACCCGAGAAATACTTATAAGAGCCAAAAATGCGGCAAAGGAAATGCGCAGGTTCAAAGCCGATGACATCAATCGTGCGCTCGGATATATGGCGGAGGCACTGACCGAAAATTCGGACGTTATATTGGCTCAAAACAAAATCGATATCGATGCGGTGCGCGGCAGGATAAGCGACGTTATGATAGATCGGCTGGCTCTTGACGAAAGTCGCATAAACGGAATGGCAAAGGGAATACTTGACGTGGCGAAATTTCCCTCTCCGACAGGGAATATGCTTGAAAGGGTAAGCCGTCCCAACGGGCTTATAATCGAAAAAGTAAGCGTGCCCATGGGAGTTATTGCCATAATTTACGAGAGCCGTCCCAACGTTACTTCGGATGCGGCGTCGCTTGCGCTGAAAAGCGGCAACGTCTGTATACTTCGCGGCGGAAAAGAAGCTTATAATTCGTCAAAAGCAATTACGGAAATACTGAGAGGCGGACTTGAAAAAGCAGGCTTGCCGAAGGACGCGGTTCAGATTGTTGACGATATTTCGAGAGAAAGCGCAAAAGAGCTTATGCTTGCAAAGGGATACGTTGATCTGCTTATACCGAGGGGCGGCGCGGGACTTATTCGTGCCTGCGTGGAAAACGCAATAGTTCCGTGCATTGAAACGGGAACGGGAATATGTCACATTTATGTTGACAAGGACGCTGATTTTTCAAAAGCACTTTCCATAACGGAAAATGCAAAGGCAAGCCGTCCTTCCGTTTGCAATGCCGCGGAGGTTTGTCTGGTTCATAAAGACATAGCGCCCAAATTTCTTCCGCTTCTGAAAAAACGTCTTGCCGACGACAGAGCGGCAAAAGGATTAAAGCCCGTAACGCTCAGATGTGATGACGAAGCGCTGAAATATATTGATGCGGCAAAGGCTGAACCGAGTGATTTCGATACCGAATTTCTTGATTATATTATGGCTGTGAAAGTGGTGGATTCCGTACAGGATGCGGTGGAGCATATTGCGGCACATTCAACGTCGCACAGCGAAGCCATAATCACGGAAAACAAAGCCGCCGCCGATTATTTTCTTTCAAATGTTGACAGCGCCGCGGTATATGTCAACGCCTCGACGCGTTTTACCGACGGAGGCGAATTCGGACTCGGCTGCGAAATGGGAATATCCACGCAAAAACTGCACGCCCGCGGACCTCTCGGGCTTCGTGAGCTTACAACATATAAATATATTATTCACGGCAACGGACAGATCCGCTGAGTGAAAAAGGAGGAAAAATGCTTAAAATCGGATTTATAGGCGCCGGAAATATGGGAAGCGCGCTTGCAAAGGCTGTAAAAGGCAGCACGATCGATACCCGAATTTATATATCAAACCGAACAGGAGAAAAAGCCGAAAAAGTGGCTTCGGAGCTTGGAATATCGGCTTCGACAAATGAGGAAATAGCCGAAAAATGCGATATTATTTTCTTTGCCGTAAAGCCTAACGTATTGCCTGAAATGACAGACGGCATAAAGAAAATTCTGTCCGGACGAAATGACTTTACGGTTGTCAGTATGGCGGCGGGCATAAGCATTGAAAAAATAATTTCTTATCTCGGATTTTCGTGTCCCGTAATAAGAATTATGCCGAATACTCCTGTTTCAATCGGAGAAGGGATGACTTTATGGTGCGCAAACGACCTCGTATGCGACGATACCAAAGTGCTTTTCAAAAAAATACTCGAAAGCTCCGGTGCTCTTGACGAAATAAGCGAATCGCTTATTGATGCGGGAAGCGCGGTGTCGGGCTGCGGGCCGGCATTTGTGTATATGTTTATCGAGGCTTTTTCCGACGGTGCGGTAGAGTGCGGACTTTCCCGTGAAAAAGCGCAGAAATATGCGGTTCAGACGCTTATAGGCGCCGCTTCGATGGTTGAGGTCAGCGGTATGCATCCCGGCAAGTTGAAGGACGCAGTGTGCAGTCCCGGCGGTTCGACCATCGCAGGCGTACACGCGCTTGAAAACGGAGCTTTCCGCGCGACTGTTATCAATGCGGTGAAAGCATCGTTTGATAAAACAAAAAAGCTCGGAAATTCGTAAGATCAAGCATAAACCTCCGTACGCGCAGGAAGCAGAGCGAGTGAGTGGCAGCAGAAAATAGAGAACCCTCCCACTTGCGCAAAACGACTATTTTGTAAGCGCAGAGAGCGTGTTCCGACAAAAGACGGCTAAGCAGAGGGGAACACGCTCTCGCAGCGTTAATTCAACGACAAACGAGTATATTCGGCACGATGTAGCCGCATAGGGTGAATTATACAAAATAGAAAACGGATATAATACGAATTTTATCCAGTCCCTGACAGCAGGGAAGTGTACGTGATTTTTAAGAGTAGATTGTATGGAAATACAATTTACTCTTTTTTATTCTTTGCACCTTGTACTCCTATCGGAGATGAGGTGTTTTTTTGTGTCAAAAGCTTCGCGCTCGTACCTGCTTACCGTTCCGGCGGACGTTGAGTTCGACGGTTACAGTCAAGAAGAAGTACAGGAGCGATTGAGAAATTATACTTATATCGGACAGCTTGAACGAGGTACAGAAGTTAACGAAACGACAGGGAAGTGTTATTTGCATTGGCAGATATACATTGAAAACGGTAACCCCATAGGCTTTGACGTACTCCGTAATAAGTTCGATAAAAAAGCAATCCACATTGAGAAGCGTGCAGGCACAAAGAAACAGGCATACGATTATTGCACGAAAGAGGATGAAACCTATCAAGGTATTCGCATACAGAACGGCGAGATAGAGCTTGAAGATAATAAAGGCAAGCGCACCGACCTCCAGAATATCGCGGATGAAATGCTTGTCGGAGCAACTGAGGATGAAGTCCTCATAAAATATCCTCAGTCGGCACATTGTATGCCTTATATCCGCAAACTTAGAGAAATGTATATCAAGCGTACTTTCGGCGAAAAGCTCCGCGAGGATATACAGGTCACATACATATACGGCGCGTCCGGTTCCGGCAAAACGAAAACCATTTATGATACTTATGAGTTCAAAGATATTTATCGCGTTACCGATTATGAACACCCATTTGACAACTATAATTACGAGCCGGTTATGGTCTTTGATGAATTTTCTTCGCAGATTAAAATAGAGCTTATGCTTACGCTCCTTGACGTGTACCCCGTACAGCTGCCGTGTCGGTATAATAATAAATGGGCGTGCTACGACAAAGTCTACATTATAAGCAACAAAACAATAGACCGACAGTATAATGACCCCTTTAAGCCGATAACGGACGAGCAGGAAAAAGCGTTCCGACGGCGTATTCATCGCTATATCTATTACGGCTTCGATAAAGACGGCAGACCGTTTAGCTATACGGAAGCTCCGAAGTCGAGAAGTCCGACTACTTCGTGTCTGCCCTATACTACTATCGCCGATGATGACGATTTACCATTCTGAAAAGGAGTACAAATAATGAAAGATATCGTAATATCCCTATTCGATAGGACAGGCAATTGGTCGCGCCCGTACCTTGAAGCAGGCTATACCGTGTATCAGATAGATATCCAAAACGAAATTCAAACCGACGTTATGACGTGGAATTATAAAAAGATACCGAAAGACCGTGTGTGGTGCGTCCTTGCTGCCGTACCGTGTACCGACTTCGCGTACAGTGGCGAAGAGTGGTTTCCGCTCAAAGACCGCGACGGACGGACTGCTAAGAGCTGCGCCCTTGTAAAAAAGACAATGGAAATTATATACTACTTCAATCCTGTTGTGTGGTGTATCGAGAACCCAAAGGGAAGAATTCGCAAGCTAAATCCGGAAATCGGACAAGTCCGGTGTATCTTCAACCCGTATCAGTACGCTGGATATAACGACGAGAACCCCGATAACGACCGCTACCCGAAAGAAACGTGGTTGTACGGTGAATTTGCTGTTCCTTATACCGCTCCGTTGCCTATGCTCTCAAAATACAGGAAAACGAAGTGGAAAGACGAGTTTATTTCCGAGATGTCGCCTATCGGAAGTCAGGAGCTGAAAAATCTGCGTTCCGTTACGCCCGTCGGCTTTTCAATCGCCTTTTACCGCGTAAACGAACAGAGCCTTAGTAACTGCCCGAAAACGCACGGCTTGAAAGGTAAGGTGTTATATGTTTAACGTTATGCTTGTAACACCGCTTGTTAATATTATTTATATCGTCGCAAATTTCATAAAAATATTTTTTAATTAAAAGGAGTACACATTATGTCAATCGATTATTCAACCGTCCAAATCATTTCAAGCATACCGCTTGTATCAAAATCGTTCCGCGAATACGTTTTAAGCCTTGGCTTCGTTCCGGAGCTTGATATGTTCATCGTCCGCGAAGACAAAGGCAGATTGCAAGGCGAAACGGCAATATTCAGCGATAAAGAGGAAGCGTACAGGAAGTACGCGCAAATGATAATCTCACATAAAGAAAGGAATTGAATATGAAAATGAATGATAACGAACTTACGAACATTAAACGCCTTGCAGATACCGTCTTTGACGGTTGCGATTGTAAGAACTGCCCCTACAATATGACTGATACTTGTATCAAGGGCTACAATTCCACCT
>CAVEFC010000030.1:14312-19409 GCA_963614875.1 uncultured Eubacteriales bacterium
GTGTTAGGTAAACGCCTTGCATTATACGAGAATATAGGACGAGATATCCTCGACGTACCCGAAGACGAGTGCATACCTATTGAAGTCCTTGAAACCTCTTTTAAGGTCGGCGCGGTGCTTGCGGTCGTAGCCGAACACAATAAACAAGCTAAGCGCGTCTATGATACCGTCATAGCAACGATAGACAAAGTGCTGCGTGAAGAAGTCAAAAACGGCGATAGCCGTAAAAATAAATAAACAAAAAAGAAAGGATATTTACTTATGGAAAACAACGAAAAAAGAGAATTTATCGAGGTTAAGCTCATTATCAAAAAAAGAGCTTATATCGACAAGTACGGCGAGCGCAGACAAGCTCTCGACTACTCCTACCATTGCCCGGTGCGTAACCGTGATATCAAGCTCACGCCCGTGTTCAAGAGCGACGGTTACGTCAATAGCGAATTGCTCGGTATGCTGTTGCAGGACGACACAAAGCCCGTAACGCCCACAACGGCAAGATAACAAACGTTCTTGTCACGGTTGCGCGCCCGTGAAAAGATAAAAAAATAGTGCAGGAAAGGAGGCGCATATTTTGGTTAAAAGTATAGTTGACTCTATCGTAGAAGCCATAACCGGACTTCTCGGTGGCGTAGGCACGTCTATTGTCGATGTTTTTGAAGACCTCTTTATCGTTACAACCACAGGTTCTGATGGCGAAGTAACAAAGTCGATTTCGACTCTCGGTGTATGGGGACTTGCATTTCTCGGCGTAGGCTTCGCGTCCACACTTATGTGGACAATCCTCCGCAAGATATAAGCGGAAAAAGTTCCTTCTATAAAAATAAAAAAATACCTCAAAAGAGGGCGGGCAATACGCCCGTCCTCTTTTCGTGAAAGGAGTTTTATGCAGATAAAAAATAAGCGCAAATTATGTTTTTGCACTATTCTCTTGCTACTTTTCGTGTGCGCGTTGGCTGTTTCTGCAACGGATGTTGAAACGAACATAACCTTGACTGCTTCGGCAAACAGCCTTACGTTTACTTCTTCCGTTAATGCAGATTATTATATAGTCCGCGCCTTTTCTCGCGGCACTACCATTTCCGACAGTACAGGCGTAGAGGTTAAGTATTTTCAAGCCGTTTCCGGTAAAAGCACCTACACGGCGAATTACGCTAACTTTGAGAACCTTAGTCAGTTCAAGTCAATGCTTTCCGCAGGATATGTCACGTTCCGCGTCTATGCTTATGACGACGCTCGCGTTGTCCTTTCCGCTCCCGTTCTGACTATATCCGGTACTACTGTTTCTTGGGCTGCCGTGGAACACGCCGATAAATACGGTGTTTATATTACTTCCGCATCTTCCGGCGAAACTGTTGTGCTTGCAACGATAAGCACTACGTCTTATGACTTGTCAAGCCTTGCTGTCGGCACGTATAACATTTACGTTTCAGCCGCTTCTCTTGATATCGATAATTATTTGCCGAGTGATAATTCTGCTCCTGTTCAATATTCTAAAACCGTACAGCTTGCCGCGCCTACTAACGTTTCCATAAACGGCTATGTTATCAGTTGGAGCAGTGTTGAAAATAACTCCGGCTATCGTGTTGTGTACCGCAAAGTAAGCGGTGACGGTTCTATTTATCAAACATACGACGCCGCGCAGAACGTAACGCAACATACGGTGTCCGTAACAACAGGCGGCGAATATTCTATATCCGTCATCACGCTTGGTACAGGTAATTATACAAATAGCGAGGAAAGCGCGTGCGTTAACTATACGCCGAAGTTAGCCGCTCCTTCGATATTCTTATCGAATAGTCCGACCTATGCCGTTGTTGGTCGTGTTAGGTGGAGCGACGTTTCACACGCTACAAGCTATTCTGCCGATTTGTTTAATTCTTCCGGCGACTTGATTTCAACACTTGACGCTACTTCCGGTATTATGCCTTGTTTGGTGCTTGGCAGTGACGCTTTGTCGTCCGGTTCATATTCAATCAAAGTAAAAGCTTCTGCCGACGGATATATTTCAAGCGATTATAGCAATGCCCTTGATTGCACTGTTTATAGTACGCCTGCGCCCGTTATTTCTGTGTCCGGTACTACTGTTTCTTGGACGGATGACACGGTTAGCCATACTATTTACGTTGTTAAAGACGGCGGGCCTGAATGGAATGAAAATGTGAGTGCCGGTGTTACGTCTTACGACTTTTCTTCGCTTGCAGACGGTACTTATACCGTCAGGTTAGTTGCAAACGGCAGTGAGGATAGTTATTTTCCGCTTGTTCTTCATTCCAGAAGTGAATATAGCAACACTGTTACGTTTACAAAATCGTCTACTCCGACGGACGAAGGCTATTCTATAACCTTTTCTAACGTCGCGTACGATAGCACTTATTATAGCTATGTTTATATTCAAATAAACGGCACAGGCGATTGGATATCTATTCTAAATGACAGTGACCTGCTTGAATACGACGACGTTCGCTACTTCTATATCTATTATACTACGGACGCTCCTGACGTTTATATGGCGTTGCTCAATAACGACGGCGGCTATCCTGATATGGAAGATACGTCGCTAAGTCAATATGATATTTCAAGCTCTGTTTCTGCCGCTACCGCAACAAAGGTTATCATAGACGGACAGTCTGATATTGTCGTTACAGTCTTTGAAAATGGTTAAAAAGAGGTGATTTAATGAAAAAAATACTTATGATAATGTGCGCTTGCGTTGTTGTGCTTTGTACCGCCGTTGTTCCTTGCTTTGCCGCAGACGAACTTCTCGGACAAAGCAACACGGTAACTGTGCAAGCTGCCCGGCCAAAGCTTTATTATGACCCGTCCTATACAAACGGAGCGCGTCTGAGCTGGGATGCCGTCGGAAGTAGCTCCGGTGTGACGTTGTACTATCAGTCGCACCAGATGTATCTGACGGACGATGCGCCCGTCGCTTATACCAACTCAAACTTCGCTACGAATTCCGCAAGCGGCTACTTCGAGCTTAGCACCTTTGCTTATACAACATACAAGACCGACGGTAGCAAGTGGATAAAATTCTACATTACCGAAACTGTTGACGGTAAGACGGTGTATAGTAACGATATATATGTCGACGTATGCACCGCGGCTCATATTGTCGATACCAACAGCGACGGTTGCGATGACAGCAGTTATACCGCTGGATATAACGCTGGTATACAGAGTGCGCCGAAAAAGGTCGGTATATCCGTTACCGTTTTGAAAAATACGATAGATAAAGTCGATTATATCGGCACGGCTTATACGTTCCCGACAGGATATAAGATAACAGGCTGGACGAGAACATTAAGCCTTAACGGCGAGGTTATACAGACAGACACGAGCGATACCGTTTACGACAACACCGACGGTAAAAAATCTAATGTAACGATATTTTATCCGGCTTCCTTGTTTACCACGTCCGGCGCGTACACGTTCACCGTAACGCCTACGTCTGACAGTCCGTACCTTAACGGCAACACTACAACCGTTGTCTACAATATATCCGTGCAGAATGGCGTTGTTACGGTCGGCTCGTGCGTCCAGAGTATAACGGTTGACGGTACTTGTGCCAAGGTTCATGTGAGCGATAATGATAACGACGGCTACGACGACGTAAGCTATCAAAGCGGCATAGCCGAGGGTTACACGCGCGGCAAAAATGCGTCCGGTGCAGGTGACCTTACAGACCTATTCCCAAAGATACTCGGTTCTGTTGCAGGTTTCTTCATTACTACGACAGGCAATATGTCGGTTGCTGGCGTTTCCGTGTTGTCGGTGCTTTCGTTGCTTGTCCTTGTCGCTATCGTTATTTTTGTCATCGGAAAGGTAGGTAAGTAATGGGCAGACACGCTTTGACCGTTTGTTGTGTATTCTTTGTTGTCGTTGCTATGCTTGCCGTTACTCTTAATACTGCGTTTATATACGATGTAGTTAAGTATGACGACAATGTTTCTTTTTACGAATTTAAGCGTGTTTCTTCTTACGGTAAAAACGTTACCGATGGTGTGGTTTCTCGCATTTTTAAGTTTTATGCTCCTATGCATAAATATTTTTCCGGTTTCGTTTCCACTCCGTACAGTACTGACTATTTAGATTTTTACGAAGAAATAGGCTATAAGTGGTATTGGGCGTTTAATTCTAATCGCCGTCCTTATTACATTATCTTAAAATCTTGCGACAATCAGGCTAAACAGTACGGGGCTGTTGCGTGTAATTTCAGTTTGATTTCTTATTCTTATCCCGAAGAAAAGGCAGGCTTGAAACAGGCGTTTCAGAAGTCTTTTGTGTCTTATGCTGATTATTACGGCTTTTTGGATATTTCGGACTTTGACTCCGGCTTTTCCAACGCCGACGGTCACCCTTGCGGCTGTTATTACTTTTACAGTCGGTACATTTATTGCTATGACGAGGACTTCGGCAATTATTATTTATATCCCGGTGTTGTTTACGTTCCGTACAGTGGCTCCAGCGGCAATGATTTTCTGTTTCATCTTACAAAAGACGGCGTTACTTATAGAGTGTTAGAGTTAAACGCCGAGATGTTCTGCCGTTATAAGCTTTATGATAATTTGTCCGAGGGTTTGAGTGATTATTTTGAGGATATTTCTTCTTCTGTTAATTATGATTTTGACGGCGCGTACTACGCAACCTTTAAGGATGGTGTTTATGATTATCACCTTATATCTGCCGATTGGTCTTCTGGCACTCCGTCTTGCACTCATACGCACGATAACTATTTGGTGACCGACACGGTGTATCTCGCTAATGATTACACTACGTGCATTATTGCTACTGTGAAGTAACCTTTTTATTTATCTTCGTCGTGTCTTATGTACGTCAAAATTTCTCTGATGTCTTTTGACGTGTCATATTTCTCGCGTTCCAAATCGGCTACTTGTTTTTCTAACGCATATTTTTCTTTTTCAATGTCGGATTTCTCTTTTTCTAAATCGCATACTTCTTCGCGTAGCCTTATGTTTTTGTATAAAAGGCATATCGTTATCAATACCGCTACCGCGATTATTATTGCAATTGTGGTATATGCTTTGTTTAAGCTTTTCTGCAATTGTTGGCACCCGTCGTTGTCGTAGTATAAGC
>CAVEFC010000031.1:0-19145 GCA_963614875.1 uncultured Eubacteriales bacterium
GTGATAGGGCTTGCAAACGCATATCAGCTTGAGATACGAAACGAAGAATAATCATATCCGCGCGACGAAACGCAGAAAATGCGTTTCGCCGTGTTTTTTATTGTTTTTTGGTCATATCGCACTATTTTTTATTGTTTTCAGTCAAATCCTTGACAATTTATGCGAAAAAGAGTATCATTGAAATAATATATCTTACGTGTATATTCAAACAAAATTTTAAGGAACAAAAAACGAATGGAAAACAAACTGACCAAAAAATACGGTCTGCTCACCGCCATATGTATGGTTGTCGGCACGGTCGTAGGCTCCGGAATCTTCTTCAAAGCCGGAAAAGTTCTGAAAAATACAAACGGCAATATGCTCAAATGCCTTATAACCGTCGGCGGAGTGGGACTGATAATGCTCATCTGCTCATATGTTTTTTCAATTCTCGCGCAGAGGCACGAAAAAGTAAACGGCATAGTTGACTATTCCGAAGTCACCTGCGGACGTAAGTTCGCTTATGTAGTCGGCTGGTTTATGACAACAATTTATTACCCGACGATAACGTCAACTCTTGCATGGGTATCGGGACAGTACACCTGCGTGCTTTTCGGCTGGGATGCTTGCAGTGATCTTCACATTGCGGTATCGGCATTTTATCTCATTATGGGATATTTCATAAACGCCGTATCTCCGAAGCTTGCCGGTAAGCTGCAGGTCAGCGCGACCTTTGTCAAATTCATACCTCTTCTTGTAATGGGCATTGCGGGCACGATCATCGGACTTACAAACGGCAACATCGGCGAAGCTTTCAGCGCAAATATCACGTCCGAAGGCGGCTCCTCCGGCAGTATAATTGCCGCGATGTGCGCTTTTGCGTTCGCATATGAGGGTTGGATTATCACAACCTCGATAAATTCGGAGCTTAAAGACTCCAAAAAGAATCTTCCCATCGCGCTTGTACTCGGCGCAATAATCGTCGTTTCGATATATCTTCTCTATTTCCTCGGACTTTCCGGCGTTCTCAGAACCGAAGAGCTTATGGCGTCCGGCGACGTTCCGAAGGACGCATTCACCGCGCTTTTCAGAAACGAAGTTTTCGGCACGATAGTTTACGTCTTTATCGTCATTTCCTGCCTCGGAACAATGAACGGACTTATGCTCGGCTGCTGCCGCGGTATGTATTCCATCGCCGTCAGAGGAGAGGGCCCCGCATACAAAATGTTTGCTCAGGTTGATAACGAAACAAATATGCCGCACAATTCGTCTATCATCGGCGTTGTGCTCTGTATGCTCTGGATGTTCCAATGGGAGCTCGGTCTTATCCGCGGAAAGCTTCCGGCAATTCTCGGCTGGGAAAACGACGAGCTTCCGATCATCACCATTTACGGACTTTACATACCGATATTTATCGTTCTTATGATAAAAGGCAAAGGACTTAACGTATTTCAGAGGTTCGTTATGCCCGCCGTCGCGTGCGTATGCTGCGGATTTATGGTTTATTCCGCAATTTCGGCGTATAAGATACAGTCGCTTTACTATCTTATAGTTTTCGCCGTTATAACGCTTATCGGAATTCTTTGCTACAAGGGAAAAATAAGCCTTGCGTTCTTCAGAAAAGAAGAAGCCGCAGAATCGGACAAAACGGTATAAATTATTTTACAATAAAAAACAGACCGCCGCAGCGGTCTGTTTTTTTATTTGTCAATCACCGGAAGCACCGTCATTCTGACCTTTGACGCTCCGTAGGGATAAAGGGTTATCGTTTCGGTTTCGGGCGAAAGGACGGCTTTTTTCATATCCGGAAGTCTGGGTGTGAAGACAAAAGGTCCTTTTTTGATTATTTTTTCATATTTCCAGTTCACGCAATGACAGTTTGTCGTTTTGCGGATACGCCAGTTTTCAATTTTCCGCGCGCTTACAGTAAGGGTGGGAAGATCTGATGAAATATCAAAGGTATCCGAGCTTCCTTCGCTGAATTTCGGCTTTGAATCTGCTTTTATCGCATAATTCCACGCCTTGTCGGGACTCATACGGTAGGATATGAATTCTTTTCCGCCGACGGTATCGGTAGCGTACGCTTCCCTGTTTCCTTTCATTCCGAGCGAATATGTGAGCGCTCCGCGCGTGAAATATATTCCATCGTGCGATATGTGCTGTTCTGTTTTCAGCTTCATATCAATTGCAAATTCCGTGTCGGAGGCAATATTTATTATGATATAATCTCCGTCCCTGCGCGCTTCTTTCGGAAGCTTTGAAAAGCCTTCGGAAAAGGCGGGAACTCTTATGTGCAGCGTAAATGGCGTTTCGGTTTTTATTTCAAACGCAAGTCTGTCCGAAAGCGGATAGCGCGTGTCAACGCTTATTTTTATCTTTTTGCCGTCGATATCGCCCTCAAGCACGGACGCGCCGAAAAGATCGTAATAAACATCGGAGCCGCTTGTGTGCCACATCGAAAGAATGTAGTTCGGCATAAATCTGTTTACGTTTCCGGGGCAGCACTGCGTTCCCGGGTGCGGACTGTATGACATCCACGATTTCCCAGTCGAATATCTTGCATGATTTGACTGCTCGTCGGTTACTATCTGGTTCGCGCAGGAAAAATACTGAAGCCCGCGGAAATCCTCCGTCACCGCGCCTATTCCGGCGTTGAAAATACATTTTTCTATATCGTCGGCATATTTTATATTTCCCGTAGCCGAGAAAAGCTGCTCAAGAAAATACGAATAATCGGTGACGTCGCACGTTTCGTTTACTTCGTAATAGCTGTTTCCGAACAGCATCTCGCCGGAAGAAATACATCCTCCGGGAAGCTTATAATATCTGTCCGCTCTTGCGACAGCCTTTTCCGGAACCTTCAGATATTTTTTGTCTCCGGTATATCTGTAAAATATCGCGCCGAGCTTTGAATATTCACAGTATGAAACGCCGTGAACCAACATCTTCCGCTTTGAAAGCAGGCTTGCGTCGCACACGGTATCTCCCGTGATTGTGGGCTTCTGCGGTGTGGAATTGAAGCCTGCATATGAGCTTTCCGCAAGCGAAAGCAAGCTTTTGTCGCCCGTGACATCATAAAGCCAGAGCATTATTTCGGTATTCAGAACATCGCGGTCAAAGGAGTAATCGTAGGGACAGTTGAGATAATGCGCAGCGATAGCCTGAGGAATTTTCATATCTCCGTTATATTCAAAAAGCGCCTTGCAGGCTCTGAAAAACACAACGTGCGGCCATCTGTTCACAACGTCGGGCTCTTTATGCTTCATAAATTCCGGACCTATGTACGAATCCTCATCAGCCGAATTTATAGCCGAATAAATTATTTTCTCCGTTCTTTCAAGCGCTTTTTTATCGTCAAGAAGTATGGCGCAGCGCGTATAGCCGTCGATCCAGTAGCCCGTCTGCTCAAACGGCCACCATGTCACAGGCTCCTGCGGAACATAATCGGGGTCTCCCCACGTTGAAATATCAAACGGATATCCTGCCGCTTCTATGTTTCCGGTAAGTCCGTCCATCTGCGTTTCAATAAAACGGCGCAGCATTCCCATAGGTTTTATTCTGAAATTATGCATATATTTTCTCCTTCACCGCGACAAAATAATAAAACAGGCTCTGCCCGAGAAGTATTATATCCCCGCGCCGATTTTTTGTCAACATAAAATACAAAAAGACTGCCCCACAGGAGCAGTCTTTTTGCAGGTTTAGACATTTTTATGCGACCCCGCCGGGCCGTGTACGGCGTAATTAACACCCTGCTTTGAGCAAGGATGGTGTCCTCGCCCCGCGCTTTACTGCTCCCAGCATCCGCGATAAATCGTGTCATAAGCAGGAAATATGCGGGAGGTCTGCAAACCGCGCAAGGTTCGGATTCCAATTACGTGTTGTAGGTTTAATTGAAACCGTATCACGAGAAGGGCAGGAAATTTTCATTTCAGTCGTGGTCTATATCGGAGAAGAACTCATCCTCGAATATATCGGATACGCGATCGAACTCGTCGTCATCGTCAACGGTTACAAGAATGTCTTCGCCGTCCTCGTCCTTTTCAAGCTTGAGAAGAACGTATTCTCCGTCCTCATTGTCTTCAAGCGGGAAAAGAGCGTAATAGGTAATTCCCTCTATCTCTTTTTCGGCGATTATTTCAAAGTTGCACTCTTTGCCTTCTTCGTCCGTAAGAGTTATTACGTCAGCGTCTTCGGGTGTGTATTCGTCTGTCATTTTATATCTCCGTGAATTTATTTTTTCTCGTCTGATTATATTTTATACTATTTCGGCGGATATGTCAATAGTTTTTATCTTATTTAGACGGATCAAGATACTTCCAGTAGCCGACAATATACGACATCCCCGACCAGACCGTCATAACCGCGGCGGCAGCCATAAAAATATACGTTGCCGTGTGTCCGTCCCATATAAGCGGCTCGATCATAGCCGTAAGTATGAAAAACATCTGCGTGCAGGTCTTTATTTTGCCGAGAGGGCTCGCCGCCACGACCTTTTTGTCGGGGCTTGACGCCACGACAAGACGCATACTTGTCACGGCAAGCTCGCGCAGAAGCACAATCATAAACGTGCAGAAGAAAAGTATCGGAAATACCTTTGATTTTTCCGCGTTCATCGCCGCCTCAAACGAGAGCGACGCAAGCGCGGCAAGAACAAGGAATTTGTCGGCAAGCGGATCGAGAAATTTCCCGAAATCCGTTACAAGATGATATTTTCTCGCTATTTTGCCGTCAAGAAAATCGGTGAATGACGCAAGCGCAAAAACCGCCGCCGCAACTATCCTGCCCCATACTTCCCCGCCGAAGCCGAGAATAAACACCAGAAATACCGGCACAAGCAAAAGTCTGATCACCGTAAGCCTGTTGGGAACGTTCATTTTCATTTTATCATTCTCCTTCTCTTATAAGCTTACCGACGAGGTCATAATCCAGAATTTCGTCAATTTTAACCTTTACGAATTCTCCTTCTTTTACGCGCTTTTTGCCGAGCCCGTTTGTGAAGAACACCTTTGTGTCTATATCGGGCGCGTCCGACGCGCTTCTTCCGTAATACGACTCCGAAACGGGATCGAAGCCTTCGCAAAGGACGGTCACCGTCTTTCCGAGCATTTTTTCGTTCAGCTCCGACGTGACGGCAAGCTGCTCCTGCATTATTATGTCGTAGCGATCCTGCTTTGTCTGCTCATCTATCTGATCTGGCATTTCGGCGGCAAGCGTGCCTTCTTCGGCAGAGTAAGTAAACGCGCCGAGCCGCTCAAACTTTGTTTTGCTCACAAACTCGCACAGCTCTTCAAAATCCTCTTCCGTTTCGCCCGGGAAACCCACCATCACGGTCGTTCTTATGCAGATTCCGGGAATGTTTTTGCGCAGCTTTTCAATCACTTCTTTTATCAGCGCCGATCTGCCGTGACGGTTCATTTTTTCAAGCACTCTTTCGGAAATATGCTGTATCGGCAGATCTATGTATTTTACGATTCTGTCGTTCGTTTTTATTTCCTCTATCAGCTCGTCGGTTATCTTGTCGGGATAGCAGTAAAGAAGCCGTATCCACGGAATGTTTGTTTCCTTTGTTATCGCGCGCAGAAGCTCCGCAAGCTTGTATTCGCCGTAAATATCAAGACCGTAGCGCGATGTGTCCTGCGCGATAAGGTTAAGCTCCTTTACGCCGATGGCTTCAAGCTCCTTTGCCTCTTTAACTATGTCCTCTATCGTTCTCGATCTCATTCTGCCGCGTATGGACGGTATCGCACAGTAGGTACAGCGATTGTCGCAGCCCTCGGCAATCTTCAGATACGCCGTGTATTCGGGAGTCGTGACAATTCTCTCTCCGCCGAGCGGAAGCGATTCCTTATCTCCGTAGCTTTCGTAATGCTCACCGCGCAGAACGGCTTCGACAGCGTCGCAGATTTTTGTTTCGGAGCCGAGTCCGAGCACCGCGTCAACCTCGGGAAGCTCCGCCGATATCTGCTCGCGGTATCTTTCCGCAAGACAGCCCGTGACGATTATAGCCTTTAACTGCTTGTGCTTTTTCAGCCACGCAACGTCAAGAATACTTTCAACCGACTCTTTTTTTGCGCTTTCTATAAAGCCGCAGGTGTTGATAACTATAACGTCGGCTTCCGTGTCCTCGGGAGTTATCTCGTAGCCTTCGCCCGAAAGTCTTGCAAGCATAACCTCGGTATCGGCAAGATTTTTTGAACAGCCGAGCGATATAAACCCGACCTTTGTCTTTTTCTTTGTCATTTTTGCTTGTCCTTATATTTTCGCATATTTTGATTTTTTTCCGCCGGAAATCCGGCAGCTGCCGCGATTATTGCTTTTTATACGTCGTGCCTGCCGGAGTATCTACAAGCACTATTCCCTGCGCGAGAAGCTCCGCTCTTATGGCGTCAGCCTTTGCGTAATCCTTTGCTTTTTTGGCAGCCGCTCTTTCGGCTATCTTTTCAAGGATTGCGGGATCGCCCTCCTCTGCCGCAGGCTCTTCTTTTTTAACCGCCGCGTCTTTGAGTCCGAGCGAAAGCACCGAATCTACTGCATCGATCGCCGCGCGTTTTTCCGCGCCCGTAGCGTCGGATTTGAGAATATCGTAAAGCGATGTGACGGCAAGCGAAGTGTTCAGATCATTTGACATTGCCTCGTCAAAGCCGCGGAGAAGCTCTTTTACCTTTGCTTCGTTTATAGCTCCGGTGCGCTCGGTAGCCGCAACTCTTGCATAAAGCTTTGAATATGCCGCCGCCGCATTGTCAAGCGAAGCAAACGAGAAGGTCAGCGGCTTTCTGTAATGGCTCTGCAGGCAGAAATATCTGTACGCAAGCGGATCGTAGCCTTTTGATTTGAGAAGCGACACCGTAAGGAATTCGCCCTTGGATTTGCTCATCTTGCCGGTTTCGTCGTTCAGGTGCTGAACGTGGAACCAGTATCCGCACCATTTGTGACCGAGGTACGCCTCGCTCTGCGCGATTTCGTTTGTGTGATGCGGGAAAATATTATCAACGCCGCCGCAGTGAATATCAAGATATTCGCCGAGGTATTTCATACTTATGCAGCTGCACTCGATGTGCCAGCCGGGATATCCCACTCCCCACGGGCTGTCCCATTTCAGCTCCTGCTCGTCGAATTTTGACTTTGTAAACCAGAGCGCAAAGTCGCTTTTGTTCTTTTTGTTTTCGTCCTCGCCGACGTCATCCCTGACTCCGACCATAAGATTTTCGGTGTTGTCGGCATGACCTGCAAGCTCGCCGTAATCTTTCGATTTCGACGTATCGAAATATACGTTTCCGCCGGCAACGTAAGCGTAGCCTTTATCTATCAGCGCGCAAATCACGCGGATAAAATCGTCGATACAGCCTGTCGCGGGCTGAACGATTTCCGGCTTTTTTATATTGAGCGCGTCGCAATCGGCAAAGAACGCGTCAGTATAGAACTTCGCAACCTGCATTACGGTCTTATGCTCGCGCTTTGCACCCTTCAGCATCTTGTCCTCGCCCGTATCGGCGTCGCTTGTAAGATGTCCGACATCGGTTATGTTCATGGCACGCTTTACGTCGTAGCCGGCAAAGCGCAGATATTTTTCAAGCACGTCCTCCATCATATACGAACGGAGATTGCCTATATGCGCATAATGATAAACGGTAGGACCGCAGGTATACATTTTCACCTTTCCGCTTTCGTGCGGAACGAATTCTTCAACCGTTTTGGTCAGTGTATTGTAAAGCTTCATATTGCCTCCATAAGATATATATAACTTTTCTATTGTATTATAATACACTTTCTGCGATTTGTAAAGATATGTTTTTTCACAATAACATAAAAAACATCCGTGCAAAACGTTTTGCTTTGCACGGATGCGTCTGTTTTTTGAATTGTTTCAGCTCTTGCCTTCAAGCTGAGCTTTTATCATCATATCCTTGACCTTCATAAGCCTTGTAAGATTTCCGCGTTCGTTTTCGTCAAGCTTCATTGTTATGGATTTTATCGTTTCCTCTATCTGCGGAATCATAACGTGTTCGAGAGCGTTTACTCTTCTGCGCGTTTTTTCTATTTCCTCCGCCATAAGCTGAGAGCTTTTTTCAAGCTCGGCAAGCTTTATCATATCGGGAAGTATTTCCGAAAGCTCCATAACAGCCGTATCTATCTCGCCCGAGGTGAACGCCAGACCGAAGTTGTACCCGTCCGACTGGTGTGCGCCTTTGAGGTCGTAGGTGAACACCGGAACGATAACGCTCATAACGTTTTTTTCGGAAATGTCAAGCGACACCTCCTTTTTCGGAAGCATAAGAGCCTCGGTCATCACCTTGGGAGATGTCACCGCCGAAGCGAGAGCAAAGCTTTTGTTTGATTTTTCAAGCGCCGCCTCAACTTTTTCACGGACTTCCTTTGTTTCTCTTACAACGTCAAGAAATTGCTTCATCAGCTCGTCGCGCTTGTCTTTGAGCAGCTTGTGACCGCGTCTTGCCACGGCAAGACGGTTTTTCAGCTTTTTCAGCTCCATGCGCGTAGGATTTACGCGAATCTGCGCCACTTTTCATTCCCTCCCGACTGATCAGTTTTCTTTGGGCCAGTATTTATCAAGTATTTCGGGCTTGATACGCTTCATTTCGGAGCGCGGCAGGAGCTTGAGAAGCTGCCAGCCGATATCAAGCGTCTGCTCGATTGTTCTGTTTTCGTAAAAGCTCTGATTTACATACAGCTTTTCAAATTCGTCCGCAAATTTTGCGTAAAGACGGTCGATAGGCGTGAGCGCCGCCTCGCCGAGCACCACCATAAGTTCCTTTGCTTCCTTTCCGCGCGCGTAGCTTGAGAAAAGCTGGTTCATAGTGCCTGCGTGGTCTTCTCTCGTTTTTCCCGTGCCTATTCCCTTGTCTTTAAGACGCGAAAGCGACGGAAGAACGTCAACCGGCGGAAGAATTCCTTTTCTGTAAAGGTCGCGCGAAAGAATTATCTGTCCCTCCGTGATATATCCCGTAAGGTCGGGAATGGGATGAGTTTTATCGTCTTCCGGCATTGTAAGGATAGGTATCATCGTAATCGAACCTTCCCTGTCAAGCTTTCTGCCTGCACGCTCATACATCGTAGCAAGGTCGGTGTAAAGATATCCGGGATATCCGCGTCTGCCGGGAACCTCTTTTCTCGCAGCGGATACCTCACGAAGCGCTTCCGCATAGTTTGTGATATCCGTAATAATTACAAGAACGTGCATGTTCTTTTCAAAAGCAAGATATTCTGCAGCCGTAAGAGCCATACGCGGCGTAGATATACGCTCGATCGCGGCGTCGGATGCAAGGTTTATAAAAAGAACCGTGCGGTCGATGGCGCCTGTGCGCTTGAAATCGGAAATAAAGAAATCCGCTTCCTCAAACGTGATGCCGACAGCCGCAAACACAACGGCAAAGCCTGTGTCCGTTCCGCGAACTCTTGCCTGACGCGCTATCTGCGCGGCAAGATTTGCGTGCGGCATACCAGAGCCCGAGAATATCGGAAGCTTCTGTCCGCGGACAAGAGTGTTGAGTCCGTCTATTGTCGAAATTCCCGTCTGAATGAATTCCGAAGGATAGTTTCTCGCCGCGGGATTTATCGGCGTGCCGTTTATATCAAGCATTTTTTCGGGAATTATTTCGGGGCCGCCGTCGATAACCTCTCCCATTCCGGAGAAAACTCTTCCCAGCATATCGGGAGAAACGCCGAGCTCCACCCCGTGACCGAGAAAACGCACCTTGCTCTGTGCAAGGTTGAGTCCCGCCGAGCTTTCAAAAAGCTGAACGAGAACGTTGTCGCCGTTTACTTCAAGCACGCGGCAACGACGCACCGAACCGTCCGGAAGCTCGATTTCGCCGAGCTCGTCATATTTGACGCCCTCTACCTTTCGGACAAGCATAAGAGGTCCGGCGACTTCTTCTATCGTCTTATATTCTCTTATCATTATCTGTCCTCCTTATCGGTGAGAGCGGCAAGCTCTGCCGAAATCTCACGGTCTATATCTTCAAATTCGCTTACATATTTTTCGGGAGCGACGCTCTTTGCGCGTCCGATTCTTTCCCTTACGGGAAGCTCCGCTATTTTTTCTATATCGGCGCCGCGTTTGAGCGCGTCGCCCGATTTTTTGTAGAATGAAAGTATAAGCTTTATAAGTCTGTACTGCTTGTCAAGCGAGGTATACGAGTCGCCGTCCTCGAAGGCGTTCTGTTGGAGGAAATCCTCACGGACGGAGCGCGCGGCTTCAAGGGTAAGTCTTTCGCTCGGAGAAAGCGCGTCCACACCCACAAGCTTTACTATTTCTTCAAGCTCGTTTTCAACCGAAAGAATTCTCATAGCCTCGCCCGTCACGGCGTTCCAGTCGCGCGCGACGTTTGCATTGAACCATTCTTCAAGCTTGTCCTTGTAAAGCGAATACGAGGTCAGCCAGTTTATCGCCGGAAAATGACGGCGGTAAGCAAGGGACGAATCAAGCCCCCAGAAAACCTTTACGATACGGAGCGTCGCCTGCGAAACGGGCTCTGAAATATCGCCGCCCTGCGGAGATACCGCGCCTATCGCGGAAAGCGTTCCCTCTCTGCCGTCGGAGCCGAGGCATATCACCTTTCCCGCTCTTTCGTAGAACTGCGCAAGACGCGAGGTAAGATATGCCGGATAGCCTTCCTCGCCGGGCATTTCTTCAAGACGTCCGGACATTTCGCGCAGAGCCTCTGCCCAGCGTGATGACGAATCTGCAATTACGGCAACGGAATAGCCCATATCGCGAAAATATTCGGCTATGGTTATTCCCGTGTATATCGAAGCTTCTCTTGCGGCAACGGGCATATCCGAGGTGTTCGCTATAAGCACCGTGCGCTTCATAAGAGAATAGCCGCTGCGCGGATCCTTCAGCTCCGGAAATTCGCGCAGAACGTCAGTCATTTCGTTTCCGCGCTCGCCGCAGCCGATATACACAACTATATCGACGTTGCTCCATTTCGCAAGCTGATGCTGAACCACCGTTTTTCCCGAACCGAAAGGACCGGGAACGCACGCCGTTCCGCCCTTTGCTATCGGGAACATCGCGTCAATAACTCTCTGTCCCGTTACCATAGGCTCTGAGGGCGCAAGCTTTGACGCATACGGTCTTGCCTTTCTTACGGGCCACTTCTGCATAAGGGTTATATCAAAAGTCTTGCCCGAATCGCTTTTTATTGCACCTATCTTATCCGTAACGGTAAAATCGCCCGCGGATATGCTTTCAATCGTGCCGTCCTTGCCGAAAGGCACAAGTATTTTGTGAAGCACAAGCTCGGTTTCGTTTACCGTGCCGAGAACATCTCCGGCTTTTACCCTGTCGCCTGCTTTGACGGCGGGCGTAAAGCTCCACTTTATATCTCTCGAAAGCGGTTTTTCATCTATTCCGCGTATTATGTTTGAACCGTATTTTTCATACATAACTTCAAGCGGACGCTGAATACCGTCGTAAATATTTGTCATAAGTCCGGGGCCGAGCTCGACGGAAAGCGGCTCTCCAGTGGATACAACCGTATCTCCGCAGCCGAGTCCCGCCGTTTCCTCATAAACCTGTATTGACGCGCGATCGCCGCGCATCTCAATTATTTCCCCGATAAGACGGTTTTTTCCGACGCGCACCACGTCGAACATATTGGCTTCTCTCATTCCCTCCGCAACAACAAGAGGTCCGGAAACCTTGATAATTCTGCCTTCGGTCATTTTCTAAACCTTTCCGCGCAAAGCGCCGATAAAATCAGTTGTTTTTGAAAAGTATATCTGCGCCGACGGCGCGTTCAACGCTTTTCTTTATATTTGTCATTCCTATGCCCTTTGAACCGTTTTTGGACGGTATCATAACCACGGAAGGAAGCGTTTTGTCTTTATAAAGCTGTATGTCATCCCATATAAGCTCCGCAAGCTCCTCCGTTATGAAGATGACGGCGCAGTTTTCCGCTTCAAGCGCTCTGAGCGCTTTTGCGGCATCCTCCGCTCCGTCCGCGATTCTTACGGTAAAGCCGACCGCCATAAATCCAAGCGAGCTTTCCCTGTCGCCTATAACGCCGATCTTATACATAGCTTTCGCGTATCCTTTCGATTATCTTCTCCGCCGACTGCCCTGCGGCTCGTCCGGCGATTATTATGCGTATGTTTTTGATTTCGTTTTCCGTCGCGCACAGATACCATAGCAGCGAAGCCAAGCCGAAAACGCTGTGCTTGTATTTTTCACAGCTCTCGGCAAAGGCGGCGTCCATAATACGCTCCGTTTCCGAAAAGGACGGAAAAGCGTCCGTCGGAAGCTTTTTCCCGAGCGGAGTTTTCAGCGCGAGCGTCAGAAGCGCGTCCTCTCCTTCGGACACGGCTTTGGCAAGCGCCGATTTTTCCACGGTGCCGCCGTCAGATGCGGCGGATTCGAAAAAGGCTCTGTCCTTTCCCATTCTTATAATTCTCAGCGCCGTAAGAATATTCATCATATCAATGCGGTTTCTGACGTAATCCGCTATGACCTCGTCCTTACATTCACGGGCAAGCGAAAGCATATCCTCACAGCAGGCTCGGTCAAGACAAAGATCTATAAGCTGAGGATCGGCGGTTTCGGAATATTCCTTCAACGCTTCCTCCGCCGCCTTTGCCATATGCTCCGGAAATACGGAAAAATCACGATCGCGCACGGCTTTTTCGACCTGCTTTTCGCTTATGCTTCCGCACGGAGAATAGAGCGCCGAAAAATCGAATCCGGAAATGAATTCGCATTTTATCGCGGCTTTGAGGCTGTTGCAGTCATACGGATATCTCATTGCGAAAAACAGCTTCGGTTCGGGCGCTATATCTGATATAAACGCAAAAGCGCCTTCAAGCTTTTTTTCAAGCGACGGGAAAACGCCGTCCGAAACGTCATAGCCGAATTCTCCGAGCATTCTCGAAAACGCTTCCTCGCCGGGCGCCGCTGCAAGACGGATATATTTGTCGCGTCCCATAAGCGCACCGTCCACCGCGTGAACCCGCGCCGCCGCGTAAACATATTCGGTTTCACGGATCTTTTTCATAAATGCCGTGCCTCCATAGATTATTTTATCCGAAAAGAGCCGCCGTCACTGCGGGCAGAAGCGCTTCTCTTTTCTGTGCTATCAGTTTTTCGGGCGTGCAGTTTATCTCGATGCGGCTCGTTCTGAGTATGAAGCCTGCGTCGATACTGTCCGTTTCCGTTATTTCGGAAATTTCCGCGCCCGAGCTTTTTACAAGCTCTTCGCCGCTTACGGAGGCGTTTTTTGCCACCGTAAGACAGAGTTTTTCGCCCTTTACGGCGTCGTCAGACGCTGCGTCCGAAAGGAGCTTTGCCATAATCTGCGTGTATTTTTTCTTATCCATCGAAGAAAAGCTCTTCGCCGCACGACAAAGCACGGAATCTATAAGCGCTCTCTTCTGCGAAAGAAGCTCGTCGCGGCAAGCCGTTCCGGCGCGATTTTCCGCGCGCAGACGTATTGCGTTTTTCTCTGCCGCGGCTTTTTCCTTTGCGCGATTGTCAAGCTCGGCGCAGGCTGCGGCGCACGCTTCCTCGGTTTCTTTTATTTTATCGTCATATTCGGCGCGAAGCACATTTTCCGATGCGAGCGCCTCTGCGTCGATACGGGCGATTATCTCGTCTATACCGTTCATATATCAGCCGACCTTGTAAAGAAGTATGGGAAGCGCGGATATAAGAAGCGAAAGAATTGCGTACATTTCGACAAGCACCGCACTCGTGATGCACTTACCCGATTCTTCGGGGCGCTTTGCGACAACCGATACGCCGGATACCGCAACTCTTGCCTGCTTTATAGCGGAAAAATAACCCACTATCGCAACGGGAAGCGCCATTGCTCCTATGAGAACGCCGTCCATAACGGAAAGCTCCACGGGAGTTGAAAGAATACCTGTTTTGAGAACGATAAGGAATGCTACGGCAAATCCGTAAATGCCCTGCGTTCCGGGAAGAACCTGCAAAAGAAGCGTTCTTCCGAATTTTGAAGGATCTTCGGCAAGAACTCCGGCGCTGGCCTCGGCAACCATTCCTACGCCCTTTGCGGAACCCATACCGCTGAATATTACAGCGAGAGCCGCTCCGATAAGCGCAAAGTTTCTTCCGTTGAGCATGGATGCAAGAAAGCTTGCAAATGTTGTGATTTCCATATTTTTATAAACCCTTTCCGGCAAATGCCTAAAAATTTACTTTGTTTATTCGACGTAAACGTCGGTGTATTTGAGGTCGGGAGAAGCAGGCTCGAAATGCCTTCCGCCGTCCTCATAGAATTTCCCGAAGAATTCGACATACTGAAGTCGGCAGGTGTGGACAAATGCTCCGAGCGCGGAAAGCGCAAGATTCATAAGATGTCCAAACGTTCCCACCACTATGACAAGTATCACGGTGATCACGGGATTGTTTATAAGAGTCGCAAACGTATTTACAACGCTTGCTATAACCGCTCCGGCAAGCGCAAGAGCAAATATTCTCGAATACGAAAGCAGATCCGATGCGTAGCTTATTATGTCGTAAAGTCCCGCAATGCCCGAAAACAGCCTTGCGAATATATTCTTTTTCGCTCTGCCGCGCATAGTCAGCATCATCAGAAGTCCCACTCCGAGAACGATAAGTCCGATATCGGACTTGAATCCGAAATATATTCCCGCGCCGGCAAACATTATAAGCCAGCTCCCGACGTCGAATACCGCGCTCTGCCAATCGCCTCTCCTGAAGCACATAATCATATTGATTATCATTCCGCAGATAAGGTGAGCCGCGCCCACGCCGAGCGAAATTACAAGGAACATTATGGGTTCTTCAAGCGGATTGCAGAGTATCGAAAGGTCGTCAAGCTTATGCGAGCCCGAAAAGCTCTGGGCAAGCTTTGCGGGAAGATCGCCGAAGTAGCCGCCGAACAGAACGCCGCATATCATACACGAAACGCCGCATATGACAAACAGCTTCATCAGCTTCGCAGTTCCGCCCTTCGGCTTCATCAGCTTTGTGCCGAGCGCGCCGATAAGCACGAGCAGCACTCCGTAGCCGAAATCGGCAAACATCATTCCGAATATCAGCGCAAAGAACAGCGCAACCCAGAACGTCGGGTCAAACGAGCCGTATTTGGGATACGAATACATTCCTATTACAAATTCAAACGGACTTGCAAAGCCGTTGTTTTTAAGCTCCACCGGCGGATCGTCGTCCTCCGCGGGATCGGCAAGCTCGCAGAAACATTCGTATTTTGAAAGCACCTTTTTGAGCTTGTCCGTCCTGTCCTCCGGCACCCAGCCCGTCATTATAACGGTGTGTCCCGTTCCGAGCAGCTTCTGCTTTACGTTTTCTTCGGCAAGCTCGGTTTTTATCCTGTCGTAAGCGTATTCCATATCGGGACAGAGCGGCGCTGTGAGCGCAAGCTCGCTTTTTATTTCATCGGCACGCGCGTCGAGTGCCTTTATGCTTTCTTCGGTCGCTTTTATTTCGTCCGACGCAACCCCCGTCTGCGACGGAAAGTTGTTTTTTATGAAGCCCGCGTCGGAAAGCAGCGCCGTAAGCTGTTTTTCGACGCTTATATGGCACACGGCCGAAATATATTTTACCGATTTTCCCTCGCCGACGGTTTCTATCTGCACCGCGCCGAGCTCCTCCTCCGCTATGGCGGAAAGTCTTTCGGTATCGCACGAAGCCGGAAGCGTGCCGGCGATTACGGCTGAGTTTTTCGTTCCCTCAAAGCCGAGCGGAAGATCGTACCCGCTCCACACCGAAACGGACGCAAGATACGCCGTCTGTTTGTTTTTTTCGCTTTTCAGCCGTTCGGCTTCGGCTTCGAGCGCAACGGCTTTTTTCGCGCCGTCAAGCGCCTTGTCGGTGCGCCTGCCGTCGAATTCGCCCTTTGACATTTCCCTGCGCGCCCGTATAAAGCCTTTTTTGTCCGTCCGCATCGGAGAAAGAATTTTCAGCGCCTCCGAAAGCGTTCCGGCGTCGGAATTCAGCTCCGCTATCCTTTCTCCGCAGTCCATACTGCGAATTATCGCGTCGCCCTCGGGCGCGGTGCACTTTTCAACCTCGACGCACGAAAGCCAGATAAGATCCTTCGCAAGCGCGTCAAGATCGGAGCGCATCGCCACAAGCGACAGCTTTTTCATATTTTTTATCATTTTCCGGTTATCCCCGCAATTATGATTTCTATCGCCTTATCGGCGTTCTTTTCCGCCTCCGCGCAGTATTCCCGCGCCTGAGCCTTTGCCTTTTCGACAGCCGAGGAAAGATACTCCTCCGCTTCCTTTTCGCTTACGGCTCTTTCCGAGGCGACGTATTTATCAGCTTCTTCCTTGGCTTTTTCAACATCTCTTTCGGCTTTTGCTCTTGCCTCCGAAAGCGATGCGGAAAGCTCCTCCGAAAGCTGCTTTTTGCGTTGCGCGGCGGATATTTCCGCTTCGCGAATGCGATCGATTGATGATTTTGCCATTTTTTCACCAACTTTTTTCTTTTGTTTTCATATATTATACCACACGTTTTTGCGTTTGGCAATTGTTTTTTTCCCCGATCCGATAATCAATTGCTATGTTTTTGCCCAAAAAAGCGACGTTTTTGCGTTTTTATCGGCATTTCGCTTATATATTCACTCATACGGCGTTTTTCTTCCCTGCCGAAGAGATTTATTATCTCAACGTATTTTTCTCCGTCAAAAAAGGTTTCCGAGCCCTTTTTTATCGGAGCGGAAAGCGTTTCGTCGGAAAGCCGCCACGACTGCGCGAGCCTTTTGCAGACTTTCAGCCTTCCGTTTTCGGAAAAAATTATGTCAAGCGTTATGTCCGCCCGCTCATCGCTTTCGTATCTCACCCGCGAAATTATTCGGAAGGATATTTTCTTTCCCTCGCCCGCCGCGAAAAACGCCGCCTTCATCGCATTGTCCGCAAGCTTTTCGTAGAAAGCCGTTATCCCGTCGTGCCCGTCAAACTGCGGATATCCTGCCGAAAACGTGCATACTCCGCCGCCGAAAAAACGCTGTTCTTTTTTTCTTATCACAATACTGTTCATAGGCATTCCTCCGATATATTTTATTCGGAAAAATCCGCCTTGATAACAGCAAAAAGCGACGTACTTTCAGGATACGTCGCTTTTCCGCGCGAATGTCAGTCTTTATAATAGGATACTTTGATATTTCCCGCCACTTCGCCTATAACATCGTAAACGTCGGGGCGGAAGTGCTTGGGAAGATATACCTGTTCAAGCGCCGTACAGCTTGAATCGAATATTTCGGAATCAATAAGCGATGTTCCCTTCGGAACGACAAGAGTTTTGAGCGAAGAACACGAAGCAAACGCGCCCGCGCCTATATAGCCGAGCGTTGACGGAAGCTCTATGCTTTCAAGCGCATAGCAGGCGTTGAACGCTGACGAGCCTATGCTTGTAAGTCCCTCGGGGAGAGTTATTTTCGTAAGTCCGGCACTCATATTGAACGCGCTGTCGTTTATGGAGTCAACGGTCGAAGGTATGTTTATTTCGGTTACAAGCTTTGTGTTTACAAAAGCGCTGTCGCCTATGACCTTTACTCCTTCGGGTATTATTATTTCGGTTACATAATTTGTTATGTTGTATTTTGTAAGCCATTCGGGGCGAAGTCCGTCGGGGCTTGTTGTGACAACGGCATTATCCCAGCCCTTGCAGGCGCCGCCGGCGATTATTCTCACGCCGTCGGGGATTTTCACCGTCGTTTCGCCGCTCGGAATATACGACCAGAGCAGAACGCCGTTCACGACCTTATACGCACTCTCCTTTGAGTCGATAAGCGCGTCATAAAAGCCGCTGTAAGCGTCCGTGTTTGAAAACGCGTCGGAGCCTACATATTCAACCGTATCGGGAATAAATATTTCATCTGTTCCGCTGCAGCCGTTGAACGCCGCCGCGCCTATTGTTCTGAGCTTTGTGCAGGGGGTAAGATCTATTTTTGCGGTTGCGCCTATATTTCCGTTTGCAATATATGTTTCAAACGCGCTCGATTCGATAACCTCAAGCGTGGACGGAAGCGTTATGCTTTCAAGCGCATAGCAGTAATAAAATGCCGCCACCTGAATTGTCGTAACGCCCTCGGGAATTACTATTGATGTGAGCTGATCGGCATATTTGTAGCCGTAGACGGAAGCGCTTGTTCCGTTGGCGGCTTTATCATTGAAGAACGCCGCGCCGCCGATTACCTTTATTCCCTTGCCGGAAAGATCTATATATTTGGGTATTACGTTGCATTTTATAAGCACGCCGTCGCCGACTATAAGATAGTCTTCGGTATTTTCTCTGTACCACGGCGTATAGTTGAAGGCATTTGCGCCCACACTTGAAAGCTTTTTGCCTATGCTTATATCAACAAGCGCGGTACAGCCGTAAAACGCCTCCTGACCTACCGAGGTAAGACTTTCGGGAAGAACAAGCTTCCGCAGCGAAATGCAGTTTCCGAACGCGCCGAGTCCTATCGAAGCAAGCCTGCCGGATTTTGAAAAATCGACGTCTGCAAGGCTTGAACAATTGAGAAACGCCATCCCGCCTATATTTTCAAGCGCGGACGGAGCGATGAATTCTTCGAGCGCCGAGCAATAGGTAAAGGCTTCGTGAGCGATATCGGTAACCTTATCGCCGAAAGTCACGCGTTCAAGCGAGGTACAATATGCAAACGCATATGCCGGAATAATTGTTATACTGTCCGGAAGCTCTATGCTTTCAAGCGACGTACAACCCCAGAATGCGTGAGAACCGAGAGTTTTCACGCCGTCTTCGATTATAACCTCTTCAAGGGAAGTACATCCGCTGAATGCGGCAGAGCCTATCATTTCCACACTTGCGGGTATTATTATTTTCTTCAGCGTCGTATCGCCTCCGAAGCACATTTCTCCTATTATGCTTATATTCGACGGAACGGTATAAACTCCGTTTTCATCTGCCTGACCTGTGCAGGATTTAAGCTCGCCGTCTTCAATTTCAATATTTTTTTCGACAGGCGAAGTTGTTTCCGTCGTCGTTGCGGCAGTTGTGGTTTCGGCAGGAGTTTTTTCTCCGCACGCACACATTACGGTCAAAATCGCAACAGCCATTATAAGCGCAATTATTTTTTTCACCGGACGTCCTCCATTTTTGTTTTTTTACACTTTTTTAATTATATCACAAATGAAGCTTTTGTCAACCGAGCGGAAACCGAATTCACAATATT
>CAVEFC010000032.1:0-16657 GCA_963614875.1 uncultured Eubacteriales bacterium
CTTTCCATATCGGAATTAATTTTTCCGGCAGCCTGAGGGGCTTTTGTGCCGTTGACTATTGTCCATGCGCGAACCTCCTTCGGTCCTGCCGTGAGAAAGCTGATATAACCGAGAAGATGATAGCTTGCGCGTATGAGCGCGTCAAGACCGCTTTCTTCGATGCCCAGATCCGAAAGGAACGCTTTTTTGTCTTCTCCGTCAAGCTCGGCAAGCTCGGCTTCGATCTGAGCGCAGATGCTTATAAGCTCCGCGCCCTCGCTCTTTGCAAGCTCCGAAAGCTTTTTGTAGGTTTCGCTGTTTTCAAAATCGCCGCCGATCATATCCTCGCTTATGTTGGCGACGTAAATTATCGGCTTCATTGAAAGAAGCTCGACATCCTTGATTTTTTCCTTTTCTTCATCGGTAAGTGGAATTGCGCGGGCGGAAACGCCGTTTTCAAGACCTTCCTTTATTCTGGCCAGAACGTCAAGCTCGTCCTTTAACGTTTTATCGCCTTTCATTGCTTTTTCGGTGCGGAGAATACGCTTTTCAAGCACCTCAAGATCGGCAAAAATAAGCTCAAGATTTATTGTTTCGATGTCGCGGAGCGGATCCACCTTGCCGTCAACGTGAATTATGTTTGAATCCTCAAAGCATCTTACAAGGTGAACGATTGCGTCAACCTCGCGTATATGCGAAAGAAATTTGTTTCCGAGTCCTTCGCCCTTTGACGCGCCGCGGACAAGTCCCGCGATATCGACAAATTCTATTACGGCGGGAGTGTATTTTTCGGGATGATACATTTCCGCAAGAACGTCAAGACGCTTGTCCGGAACGGTAACCATTCCGACGTTGGGCTCTATTGTGCAGAAGGGATAGTTTGCAGAAGCTGCTCCCGCGTTTGTTATTGCGTTGAAAAGTGTGCTTTTGCCTACGTTAGGCAGACCGACTATACCGAGTTTCATATTGTTTTTAAGTCCTTTTTATCGTACCTCAAAGGGCAGTTATTTTTATGTAATTTATATATTATCATAATAATAAAATTAAGTCAACGATTTTGAACAGAATTAAAAAAATTGATAAACATTGTATTAAAAATCTTTACATTTGAAAAATGTAATGATATAATGGCATCATGAAGAAAATTCTTTGATCGGGAAAGGACGGAAAAATGAGTACAAAAATACTTGTCGTTGACGACGACGTAAATATTTGCGAAGCGATAAAGCTCTATCTTGTAAACGAAGGGTATGAGGTCAAAACGGCAAATGACGGCGAAGAGGGAATAAAAGCCTTCAAAGCTTTTGAACCCGATCTTGTGCTTCTTGACATAATGATGCCGAAGAAGGACGGAAAGCAGACCTGTCGTGAAATAAGAGAAATATCAAACAAGCCCATAATTATGGTTACCGCAAAGGACGAGGTTTTCGATAAGGTGCTTCTTCTCGAACTCGGGGCGGATGATTACCTTGTAAAGCCCTTTGATATGAAGGAGCTTTCGGTGAGAATCAAAGCCGTGCTGCGCCGTTATCAGAGCATCGATAACAAAACCGACAGCGAATGCGTCACCTTCGATAATATCGAAATATCGCTCAGCAAATATGAGCTTAAGATAAAGGGCAAGGTCGAGGATATTCCTCCGAAGGAGCTGCAGCTTCTTTACTTCCTTGCTTCAAACTACAACAGAGTTTTCACGCGCGATCAGCTTCTTGATAAAGTATGGGGATTTGATTATCTCGGCGATTCGAGAACGGTTGACGTTCACGTAAAGCGTCTGCGCGAAAAGCTTGAAGGCGTAAGCGACAAGTGGTCGCTCAAAACCGTTTGGGGCGTAGGCTATAAATTCGAAGTATATTCATAAAAACGCGGCAGAGCATTTTGCTCTGCCTTAAGTTTATAAAATCATAACCGAAAGCGGCAGGGAGAACGGCTTTGAAAAAAAACAGTGTAAAAAGCAGTATATTCACGCGGTATATGTCGGCATTCCTGATGATTATATTTGTAAGCTTTACTATACTTACGGTTATAATCTCCTCAATGACGATACAGGCGGCGAACGAACAGAAAAAAGGCGACGCACAGCAGAATATGGCGTTGCTAAAAACCTATATCGACGATATGTGGAAGAATACCTTTCCTCACAATTCGTTTGAGCAGTTTGTAAAGCAGAACAACACGGAAATCGTTACGATGATAAACATTTTGTCGCGTAAAACCGATGAAATGAACATATTCCTGACGACGCCGGACGGGAAAATACTTGCCTCGACCGACGGCACATATTCCGGAAAAAGAATAAGCGACGGCGAGGTGCTTTCGGCGCTCACGTCGGCAAATCCTTCGGTTTATTCGCAGCTTTACAGCGATATGGGCGGACTTCTCGAAAAAAAGCACGGAATGTTTGTCACGGTTTTCAACTATGGGGACAGCTCCTATGACGGCGCGCTTATCGTCTGCTACGGCACGGGAGAGCTTGATATGCTCTCAAAAAGCACGATAAAAACAATAATTCTCGCAAGCCTGTGGGTAATGATAGCTTCGTTCATTGCGGTATATTTCATAAGCGAAAAAATAGTTTCTCCCATAAGACAGATGAGCGTCGCCACAAAGCGCTTTTCGGCGGGAGAGTTCGATATAAAAATTCCCGTCGAAGGCTCGGACGAAATAGCCGAGCTTGCCACGGCGTTCAACTCGATGGCGGATTCGCTTGCGAATATGGAATATATGCGCTCAAGCTTTCTTGCAAATGTCGCGCACGACCTCCGCACGCCGATGACAAGCATTTCCGGATTTATAGACGGAATACTCAGCGGAGCGATACCGCCCGACCAGCAAAGCTATTATCTCGGCGTTATCGGGCAGGAAATAAGACGTCTTTCAAGGCTTGTTTCGAATATTCTCGATATTTCGAGAATGGAAGCCGGAAACAGAAAATTTGAAAAAACGCCGTTTGATATATGCGAAACGGCGCGGATAATACTTCTTACCTTTGAGGCAAAGATAGACGCCAAAAAGCTGAATGTGGAGTTTGACGCTCCGGACGACAGGCTGTATGTGTATTCGGATAAGGACGCCGTTTATCAGGTGCTTTACAATCTCTGCGAAAACGCGGTCAAATTTTCAAAGGACGGAGGCCTTTACCGCATCACGATAAAGCCTGCCGGTGACAAGGTGAACGTTTCCGTGTTTGACGAGGGCATAGGAATATCAAAGGAAGACCTTCCGCACGTTTTCGACAGATTCTATAAGAGCGACAAGAGCCGCGGACTTGACAAATCCGGAGTCGGACTCGGGCTTTATATAGTGAAAACCATAACGGATAACCTCGGAGAGAAGATAACGGTTGACAGCGTTCCGGGAGAATATTGCAATTTTACTCTCAGTCTGACGAAATATACCGGCAAATTGCCCTCCGCTCAGGAACAGCATATTGACAAAAAAGAATAAAAAGTATATTATAAATACGTCCACATAAACTGCGGACGTATTTTACTTATCTGAATTTATCGGAGGATCGTGTTATGATAAAAATATCGCCTTCAATGCTTGCGGCGGACTTTGCAAATCTGGGAGATGAAATAGCCCGCGTTGAAAAGGGCGGAGCGGACTGGCTTCACGTTGACGTTATGGACGGAATATTCGTCCCGAATATTTCGTTTGGAATGCCTGTAATTGCTTCGATAAGAAAAGGCTCAAGGCTTTTCTTCGATACGCATCTTATGATAACCGAGCCGGGAAGATATATAGACGACATAGCAAAGGCGGGAGCCGACGGAATAACGATACATTACGAAAGCTGTGACAATCAGCTTGAGGTGATAAAGCATATAAAAGAATTGGGGCTGAAAGCGGCTGTCGCAATAAAGCCGAAAACCTCGGCGGAGGTGCTCAGACCTTATCTTCCTTACATCGATATGATACTTGTAATGACCGTTGAGCCCGGCTTCGGAGGTCAGAAGTTTATAGACTACACTCTGGAAAACGTAAGGATTGCAAAGCGTCTTGTCGAAGAAAGCGGCAGAGAAATAGACATAGAGGTTGACGGCGGACTCAATCCCGTGACGACGGCGCTCTGCGCCGAAGCGGGAGCAAACGTAATTGTCGTCGGCAATGCGATATTCAGATCGGAGGACGCCGCGGCTACGATAGCGGAGCTTCGCACAGCCGCCGAAAGTGCCGTAAAATAAATCGCCGTCAGACCCGAACAATATAAGCAAAACAGGAGAGATTATGAACAAAAATTTAAGCGACAGTATATACAAATCCGCGCTTGAGATGGAAAACTTCTGCGGCAGAAGCGATATGTTTTCAAAGGAAAAAAACGCAAAGCTTCCCTCAAAGGACGTTATAATCGGCATACTCAAAGATCTTCGCAAGGTGATTTTTCCGGGATATTTCGGGAGCGAAACACTTGAAACCTACGATACCTTCGCAAGCTATACGCTTTGCTCGGTATCCGAAAGGCTGACCTCGCAGATAAAGCTTGTGACAGACGGAGAAGACGCACAAACCAAAGCCGATATCATATGCGCGCGCTTTATATCCGAGCTTCCTAAGGTACAGAAGCTGCTTGAAAAAGATATATACGCTATGTATGAGGGCGATCCCGCGGCGCACGGAATAGGTGAGATAATCGTATCTTATCCGGGCATATTCGCTATTTTCGTATACAGGCTCGCGCATATTCTGTATATTGAAAAAGTCCCGATGATACCGAGAATAATGACGGAATACGCTCACAGCAGAACGGGCATAGACATTAACGCCGGCGCGACGATAGGAGAGTATTTCTTCATAGATCACGGCACGGGAGTCGTAATAGGCGAAACCACCGTCATAGGCGACAGGGTGAAGATATATCAGGGAGTTACGATAGGCGCTCTTTCGACGAGAAAAGGTCAGGGACTTTCCGGAGTGAAGCGCCATCCGACGATAGGAAACGACGTCACGGTTTATTCCGGAGCAAGCATTCTCGGAGGAGAAACAGTGGTCGGAGACGGCGCGATAATCGGCGGCAACGCTTTTATTACTTCGTCCGTTCCGCCGAGAACAAAGGTGATAGTAAAAGCTCCGGAGCATATCTTCAAGACCGACAAGCCCGACGGGAGCTGGGAAATATAAAAATATATACAAATCCGCGCAGGACAACAAGGGATATCTTCCGTGCGGATATGATTTTTTTCGGAATAACAAATTCGGGTGATAATTATGGAAAACACGAAAACAAAGGCTGTTATATTCGATCTTGACGGCACGCTTCTCGATACGCTGGAGGATCTTTACGACAGCGTGAACGTTTCAATGGACGCGATCGGCGCACCGCACAGAACGATAGACGAAGTGAGAAATTTTGTCGGGAACGGAATAAGGCGTCTTATGGTGCTGAGCGTTCCTGACGGTGAGAAAAATCCAAAATTCGATGACGCAATGAATGTGTTTCTTGCCGATTACAAGGCAAATTGCAAAAACAAAACGAAATCTTACGACGGCATACCGCAGCTTCTTTCGGAGCTTGTGCGCGACGGATACAGGCTTGCGGTAGTTTCAAATAAAGCCGATTTTGCCGCGAAGAAGCTTGTCCGCGATTATTTCGGAGATCTCATTTCAGTGGCTGCGGGCGAAAACGAAAGCGCCGGAATCAAAAAGAAGCCCGCGCCCGATACTGTCTTTGCCGCAATGAAGGAGCTTGGCTGCGATAAAGAAAACGCCGTTTACGTCGGCGATTCGGAGGTTGACGTTATGACGGCGAAAAACGCCGGAATACGCTGTATTTCGGTTGATTGGGGCTTCAGAAGCAGGGAAGTTCTTACAAAAGCCGGAGCTACGGAGATAGTTTCCTCCGCGGAAGAGCTGAGAAAAGCGATTGAAAAATAAACAAAAAATGCCGGTCGCGCGCTGTTTTGAAGCGTTTGCGGTCGGCTACAATATTTTGTGGAGCAAATTTTTCACAAAATATATTTACAAATATGAATTTTTAAGTTAATATAAATGTGTAGGGCATTTTATGCACAGCGGCTCGTGCCGTAATCTGAAGATATCGGGGTATTTAACATGGAAAAACCTGCTTACAAGAGGGTGCTTGTCAAGCTTTCCGGCGAGGCGCTCGCCGCCGGAGGAGACGGCATCCTGAACTTTGACTACCTTAAAAAAGTCTGCGGCGTGATAAAGCGCTGTGTTGACGCCGGAACGCAAGTGAGCATAGTTGTCGGAGCCGGAAACATATGGCGCGGAAGACAGGGCGTCGATATGGACAGAACGCGTGCCGATCAGATGGGAATGCTGGCAACGGCGATAAACTGCCTTGCTCTTCAGGATGTTTTTGAACAGCTCGGGGTTGAAACGCGCGTTATGACGGCTGTCGAAATGAAGCAGTTTGCCGAGCCGTATATAAGAAACAAGGCAATCTCGCATCTGAACAAGGGCAGAGTCGTCATATTCGGCTGCGGAATAGGCTCGCCGTTCTTTTCAACCGATACGGCTGCCGTTCTCAGAGCGGCGGAGATCGGAGCCGACATAGTGCTTCTTGCAAAGAATGTGGACGGCGTATACACCGCGGATCCGAAAAAAGATCCGAGCGCAAAAAAACTCGGAAGCATCGATTATATCGATATTCTCAGTCAGGGACTTTCCGTGCTGGACTTTACGGCAACATCTTTCTCAATGGAGAACAAAATACCGATTCTTCTTTTCGGACTTGACGATCCGGAAAATATTTACAGAGCCGTTATGGGCGAAAAAATAGGAACAATTGTTGGAGGAACAGAAAAATGAAGCTTGACACAAAAGAATTTGAAACCAAAATGCAGAAAACACTCGCGGCGCTTTCCACAGATTTTGAATCGATCAGAGTAGGCAGAGCAAATCCCACGGTGCTCAACAGAATTACGGTTGACTATTGGGGCGTGCCGACTCCCATAACGCAGATAGGCGAGGTTAAGGTAACCGACGCGCGCACACTTCTTATCACTCCGTGGGAGTCGAATCTTCTCAAAACAATTGAACGCGCGATAAACGAAAGCGATCTCGGAATAAATCCGCAGAACGACGGTAAATCCATAAGACTTGCTTTCCCTCAGCTTACGGAGGAGCGCAGACGCGATCTTCAGAAGCAGGTTGCAAAGCTCGGCGAGGATTCCAAGGTGGCAATAAGAAATATCCGCAGAGAAGCAAACGAGCTTGCAAAGAAAATGCAGAAGGCTTCCGAAATGACGGAGGACGAGCAGAAGGCTTCCGAAAAGGATATACAGACTCTTACGGACAATTACATCAAGAAAGCCGAAGAAGCCGTAGAAAAGAAAAACAAAGACATAATGGAGATCTGACAAAGACTTTTTTAATGACCGCTCCTACGGGGGCGGTCTATTAAACTGAAAAGGGGACGGGCTGAAAATAATGCCGGAAAGTAATATACGTCATATTGCGTTTATAATGGACGGAAACGGAAGATGGGCGACGCAAAGAGGAATGCCAAGAGAATACGGTCATTCAAAAGGAGCGGAAAAATTCCGTGAGATAGCGCGCTATTGCGGCGATATCGGAATAAAGAACGTAACGTTCTATGCGTTTTCCACGGAGAACTGGAAGCGACCGAAAAAAGAAGTCGATGCGCTTATGAAAATAATGAAAGGCTTTGTTTCGGAAGCGAAGAAGACATATAAACGCGATAAAACGCGTATTGTTTTTATAGGAAACAAATCCGTATTCGACGAAGCCGAAAGAAAAAGGCTGCTTGAACTCGAAGCGCTGACCGCGGAATATGACAGAACGCTTTGCATCGCGCTCAATTACGGCGGAAGAGCCGAAATAGTTGACGCCGTGAACGCGCTTATATCGGACGGAAAGCAGAGCATAACCGAAGAGGATATAACCGGAGCGATTTATTCGGGGGTTTGTCCTCCGCCGGATATGATAGTGAGAACGGGCGGAGAAAAACGTCTTTCAAACTTTTTGCTGTGGCAATCGTCATATTCGGAGCTTTTCTTTACGGATACGCTCTGGCCCGATTTTTCCACCGCCGAGCTCGGCGGTATGATAGCCGAATTCGGAACAAGAAAAAGAAGATTTGGAGGCATTTGATATGTTGAAAAGAATTATTACCGCAGCCGTCTGTCTTGCGATATTTATTCCCGTGCTTGTTTTTTCCGGAACAGCTCCCGGAAAGATAATATTTATCGCGCTGCTTGCGGCGCTTGCTGTTATCGGCGTTTATGAGCTTGCCGGCTGCATAGGACTTCGCAGAAAATGGCTTATAAGCATACCTTCCTATGTTTTCACCGTGCTTATAATGGTGTTTGTGCTTTATCTTCCGGACAAGAGCTGGATGATAAAAGCGGCGTTTGCAACGGCTTTTCTGTATATTTTCGTTACGTTTTCGGTGTCGATGCTTTCGAGCGGAAACGTGAGAATGTCGCAGACGGCGGAGCTTGTCGCGGTATCGGGATATATTGTTATGGGCTTCCTCTGCATAATACTTACAAGATACGCAACCGCATCTCATATAGACGGCGACGTCCGCACGATAATGGGCAACTATCTTTATATGCTCATATTCATAGGCGCATGGACAACCGACGCCGGAGCATATTTTGTCGGGGTTGCGATGGGAAAGCACAAGCTGATTCCGAGCGTAAGTCCTCACAAAACGGTCGAAGGCGCGATGGGCGGAGTTCTGGGCTGTATTCTGGGCTATGCAATATACGGAGCGGTGCTTTCGCTTGCGTTTGCCGTAAAGGTAAATTGGGCGGCGCTTATGATACTTGCCGTTATAATAGCCGTTGTTGATCAGTTCGGCGATCTTATAGCTTCATACATCAAGCGTGAACAGGGAATAAAGGACTTCGGAACTATTTTTCCCGGTCACGGCGGCGTGCTTGACCGTTTCGATTCGATAATAGCGATAGCGCCCGTTATTTACATTTTCTCAATGCTTGCAAGGGTAAATATATTCTCATGACCGAAAGCTCAAAAACGCTTGCCGTTCTCGGCTCTACGGGCTCGATAGGCAGGCAGACGGCGGATGTTGCGCGTCATCGTAAAATAAAAATAAACGCGATTGCGTTCGGCTCGAATTACGAAATCGGCAGAGAACAGCTGAATACAATAAAGCCCGAATATTGTGCGGTTTCGGATATCGGAACCGCACAAAAACTGTCGGACGAGGCAAAGAGGCTCGGGACGGAGCTTTTCTGCGGGGAAAACTGCATAGACGAGATGCTCTCGAAAGCGCAGAGCGACGTCTGCATAAACGGCATCGGCGGATTTGACGGGCTTTCTCCGACCTTGTCTGCGCTGAAATATTGCAAAAGGCTCGGTCTTGCAAACAAGGAATCGCTTGTGGCGGCGGGAGATATCGTAAAAGCGGAGGCGAAAAAATACGGGAAAGAAATCATTCCCGTGGACAGCGAGCACAGCGCGATATTCCGCTGTATAGGCGGAAATGCCGACGCCGTAAGCAGACTGATAATCACCTGCTCGGGAGGAGCGTTTTACGGAAAAACTCTTGCCGAGCTTGAAAAGGTCACAAAAGAACAGGCAACAGCTCATCCCACATGGAAAATGGGCGCGGTGATAACCGTAAACTGCGCCACTCTTATGAACAAGGGACTTGAAGTTATAGAAGCGGCAAGGCTTTTCGGTATGCCGGAGGAGAAGATTGACGTTATTATTCACAGGGAAAGCATAATTCATTCGATGGTCGAATATAAGGACAATACGGTTATGGCGCAGCTTTCAAATCCTGATATGCGTCTGCCGATTCAATATGCGATAGACTACCCCGACTGCGAGCCTTCCGAAACGGCTCCGCTTGATTTTGCAAAGCTCGGAAAGCTGACGTTTGCCGAGCCTGATACAAAGTCGTTCCCGCTTCTTGCGCTTGCAAGAGAAGCGCTCCGGCGCGGAGGAGTCGTTCCGTGCGCGATGAACGCGGCAAACGAGGTTGCGGTCGGAGCTTTTCTTGACGGCAGAATCGGATTTACGGATATATATAAAGCCGTTATATACGTCACGGAGCATTTTGAAAATTCGGCGGCATCGTCGCTCGACGCCGTGATAAGCGCCGACAGAGAAGCGCGCCGTCGCGCAAGGGACATACTCAAACTCTAAAAGAATTCGGAGATAATAAATGCTTTACGTAATTTTTGCAATTTTGCTTTTCGGAATACTTATTTTCATTCACGAGCTGGGACATTATATTTTCGCGCGCGTTTTCGGCGTTACGGTGTACGAATTTTCGATAGGAATGGGGCCGAAGCTGTTTTCGGTAAAATCCAAAAAAACGGGAATAGCGTATTCGCTGAGAATTCTCCCCATAGGAGGTTTTGTCAGTATGGCGGGGGAAGACGAGGAATCCGAAGATCCGAACTCGATAAACAGAAAGCCCGTATGGCAGAGAATAATAATCACAGCCGCAGGCTCGCTTTCGAATATTCTTCTCGGAATAATCGTTATGGCGGTGATGGTATTGTCAAGCACTCAGCTTTATTCCACCACGGTCGCGGGATTTCCAAAGGAGGGCGCGGTTTCGTGCGATTACGGTCTTAAAGAGGGCGACGTGATCGTTGCGGTCGGTCCGCGGCGCGTTCACATAGCATACGACCTTTCGTATGCCATAAGCCGCTACGGCGGAGAAGAGGTTGACGTAAAAATCATCCGCGACGGCGAAAAAATGATGCTTGAAAACGTAAGATTTGCGACATATACGCAGTCCGGCATAAAATTCGGTCAGAGAGATTTTTATCTCAAAGCGTCGGGCAAAAGCGTCGGAAACGTGATAAAGCACACGTTTTACGAATCCGGCGTTGCAATAAGAATGATATACGATTCGCTTTACGATCTTATAACGGGTAAGTACGGATTCAGCGAAATGTCGGGTCCCGTGGGCGTTACAAAGGTGCTTGCAAGCGCCGCGCAGACAAAGGACTACGCTTATCTTGCCTATCTTTTCGTCGTGCTTGCAATGAATCTCGGAGTGGTAAATCTTCTTCCTCTGCCCGCGCTCGACGGCGGAAGGGTATTCTTTATGCTTATCGAGCTTGTCACAAGGAAAAAGATAGATCCGAAAGCGGAGGGACTTGTGCATTTCATAGGCATAATTCTGCTTATGATTTTAATGTTTGCGGTTACCTGCAAGGATATATTCTATTTGGTCAGGAAATAAAATGGATTACGAAAGTATAAGACGAAAAACAAGGACGGTAAAAGCCGGAAGAATTTTCATAGGCTCGGGACATCCGGTATCCGTGCAGTCGATGCTCAATACCGATACGGCGGATATAAAAGCCTGCACGGAGCAGGCGCGCAGACTTGAAGAAGCCGGATGCGATATAATCCGTCTTACCGTTCCGACGGCGGATCACGCGAAAACGATATACGAAATGAAATGTGCGGGAATAAAGGCTCCGCTTGTGGCGGATATTCATTTTGATTATCGGGCGGCGCTTGCGGCGGTTTCTGCCGGCGCGGACAAGATAAGAATAAACCCGGGGAACATCGGCGCAGACGAAAATGTCCGCGCGGTTGCAAATGCCTGCAAAGCCCGCGGCGTGCCGATAAGAATCGGTATAAACGGCGGCTCGCTTGAAAAGAGCATACTTGCAAAATACGGCTCTGCCACGCCGGAAGCGCTTGCGGAAAGCGCGCTTTATCACGCTTCGCTGCTTGAAAAATTTGATTTTTACGATACGGTGATATCGATAAAATCAAGCTCGCCGCTCGTTACGGCGCGCGCGGCGGAGCTTGTTTCGCAAAGCTGTGATTATCCGCTTCACATAGGCGTTACCGAAGCCGGAGAGGGCGACGACGCGCTTATAAAATCCGCGGCGGGAATAGGCGCGCTTATATCGCGCGGAATAGGAGATACCGTCAGAGTATCGCTTACGGACGATCCCGTAAAGGAAGTTTATGCCGCAAAGAAAATACTTCGCGCGCTCGGAGTCAGTGCCGAGGGTTATATAGAGGTTGTGTCCTGTCCGACGTGCGGAAGAACGCAGATAGAGCTTATTTCTATATGCAGGGCGCTGAAAAAAGAATTTGAAAATATCGATCCCGGGGAAAAGCATATAAAGGTAGCGGTTATGGGGTGCGTTGTAAACGGCCCCGGGGAAGCCGCCGAAGCCGATATAGGCATCGCGGGCGGAAAAGGCTGCGCTGTGCTTATTTCCCGCGGAAAAGTTATCGGGAAAATAGATGAAAACGAAATAGTCGGCACGCTTGTAAGAGAGGTAAAGCGGCTGATAACGGAAGGATAAAGCTGTGGAAAAAACACTTTTGGAGCGATTCAACAAATACAATCCGGACGAGCGTTTCCGCAAGGTAATGACGGACGGAGTTGTAATATCGACGCGCATAAGCCTTGAAAACAAGCTGGTCTGGGTGGATGTGCGTTTTCCTTATATCGTTCCGAAAAAAGAAGTGCTGTATCAGCTTGAAGCGGCGATAAAACGCGCATATGAGCTTAAATCGGTTACGATATCGCCAAAATACCCGTCGGAGCTTTTTGACGGCTCGTACATACCGCAGATAATGACGGAAGCGTGCAGGAGAAAGCTTATAACCGATCTTTTTCTTCGCAGAAGCAAAACAAGATACGAAAACGGAAAGCTTATAATAGAAACGCTTTACGGGGACGGCGGTCTTGCCCTTATGGAAGAAACGGGAACGGAAAAAAGCATAGCTTCGATTGTTTCCGACGAGTTCGGGATAAATATCGAAGTCGAAATAAGAGCATCGGCGGAGCAGGACGCGCAATATGAAAAGCAGCTGAGCGACGACATAACCACCAAGCTTTCAAGATATTACGAGGAAACTGCAAAAAAAGCCGAAACGGAAAAGAAATCCGCCACGGCATCAGGAACATTCAGAGAGGTTGAAATCGACAGCGACGGAAATATTCACGCAGGGTTCGCCGTTTTCGATATAAGCGGGCCCGAGGCTGTTTCGGGCGATAAATTCGAGCCTGATGAATTCAAGCCGATAGGCTCCTGCACGGAGCCGGAAAAAAGCGTCACGCTTGTGGGCGAGGTGGCTTGTTTTACGGTAAACGAAACCCGCAGGGGAAATAAAACCATAACCTTTTCCTTTACGGATTCTGAAGGCTCGGTAACGGTAAAATGTATCGGGAAAAAGGCTGCGGATTATGCCTCGCTTTCAAACGGGACAAGTCTTGTTATGGAGGGCGAGCTTAAATACGACGACTACGACAGAGATCACGAGCTTACGTTTTATCCGTCTGCGGCAATGAAAGTAAAGCGTATTCTCAGAGCGGACAAATACGACGGTAAAAAGCGTGTGGAGCTTCATCTTCACACGAATATGTCTACGATGGACGCAACAATGACGCCTTCTCAGGCGGTCGCCACGGCTCACAGATGGGGACACGCCGCCGTCGCGATTACCGATCACGGAACGGTACAGGGTTTTCCCGAAGCTATGAAAATGTCCGAAAAGCTCGGGATGAAGGTTATATACGGAATGGAAGGATACCTTGTCGATGACGCGGCAAAAGCCATTTTCGGTGAGGACGACACAAGCTTTGAGGACGAGTTTGTGGTTTTCGATATAGAAACGACGGGACTTTCCGCCATGACGTGCAGGATAACGGAAATAGGCGCGGTGCTTGTCCGCAAGGGAGAGGTGCTAAAGGTTTTTTCAACCTTTGCAAATCCCGACGGGCATATTCCGGAGGAAATAACCGAGCTTACGGGAATTACCGACGAAATGGTTGCCGACGCTCCGTCGCAGAGCGACGCGGTAAAGGCGTTTATTGATTTTGTCGGCGGAAGAACGGTAGTGGCGCACAATGCGAATTTCGATATGGGATTTATTCGTCGCGCGGCGGAAAATGCGGGAATTCCGTTTAATCCTCCGTATCTCGATACGCTTTCGATGTCAAGATTTCTTAATCCCGAGCTTAAAAATCACAAGCTTGATACGCTCGTCGATTTTTACGGTCTCGGCGATTTCAATCATCACAGAGCCTGCGACGACGCCGAGGTGACCGCAAAAATTTTCGGCAAAATGGCTGAAAAGCTTGCCGGTGAAAGCATATACACCGTAAAGCAGATGTCGGAAGCCATGGCTGAAAGGACGGATCCTCACAAGCTTCGTCCGTACCATATAATTTTGCTTGTAAAAAATCCCACCGGACTTAAAAACCTTTATAAGATAGTTTCAAACGGATATCTCAAATATTACTACCGCCATCCGAGAATACCGAAAACGGAGCTTGCAGACCTCAGAGAAGGAATTATTATAGGTTCCGCGTGTATAGAGGGCGAGCTTGCGTCCGCCGTGCTTGACGGCAAAACGTGGGACGAGCTGCTTTCCATTGCGGAATTTTATGATTATCTTGAAATTCAGCCGATATGCAACAACGAATTTCTGATAGGCTCGAAGGGCATAACACGCGAAACTCTTACGGAGATAAACAAAACGATAGTAAAAATAGGCGATACGCTCGGAAAGCCTGTTGTCGCGACGTGCGACGCGCACTATCTTGAAGATTATGACGGAATAAGCCGCAACGTTCTTCTGCGCGGAATAGGTATGAAGGACGGCGACAGGGACAGTCATCTTTTCTTCCGCACCACCGATGAAATGCTTGAAGAATTTTCGTATCTCGGAGAAGAAAAGGCAAAGGAAGTCGTAATTGAAAACACAAACAAAATAGCCGAGCTTATAGGAACGGATATCAGGCCTTTCCCGAACGGCACCTACACGCCGAAAATGGATGGCGCGGAGGAAGAGCTTGTGGATATCTGCTATACCACGGCGAAAAATCTTTACGGAGATCCGCTTCCCGATATAGTTGAAAAAAGGCTGAAAAAAGAGCTTGATTCGATTATAAGCCACGGCTTTGCCGTGCTTTATATGATAGCGAGAAAGCTTGTAAAATACAGCGAAAGTCAGGGCTATCTTGTCGGCTCGAGAGGCTCGGTCGGCTCGTCGTTCGTTGCGTCGATGGCGGGAATATCGGAGGTAAATCCTTTGCCGCCGCATTATGTCTGCCCGAAGTGCAAGCACTCGGATTTCTCAAACGAAGAGGGCGCAGGCTCGGGCTTCGATCTTCCGCCGAAAAATTGCCCCGTCTGCGGAACAAAATACAATTCGGACGGTCACGACATACCCTTTGAAACGTTTCTCGGCTTTTTCGGGGACAAATCGCCCGATATAGACCTTAACTTCTCCGGCGAGGTTCAGGGAAAGGTGCATAAATACACGGAGGAGCTTTTCGGCAAGGAAAACGTTTTCCGCGCCGGAACGATAGGCACTCTTGCCGAAAAAACGGCATATGGCTTTGTCGCCGGATATTTTGACGACAAAGGCATAAAGATAAACAAAGCGGAAATAAACCGTATCGTTTCAAAATGCGTCGGCGTAAAGAGAACGACAGGTCAGCATCCCGGCGGAATAGTGGTCGTGCCCAAGGAATACGAAATATACGATTTCTGTCCCGTTCAGCATCCGGCGGACGACGCGTCCTCCGATATAATAACCACGCATTTCACCTTCAACGATATGCACGATCTGCTGCTCAAGCTTGACGAGCTCGGTCACGATATTCCGACAAAGTACAAGTATATCGAAATGTTCACCCACACAAGTGTTCTTGACGTTCCCGTGGGAGATCCGGAGGTATACAAGCTTTTCAATTCCACAGAGCCGCTCGGAATAAAACCGGAGGATATTCTCGGAATTCAGGTCGGAACGCTCGGAATTCCCGAAAACGGAACGGATTTCGTCATACCCGTGCTTGTAGAGGCAAAGCCGAAAACCTTTGCCGACCTGCTTCAGATAATGGGGCTTACGCACGGAACGGACGTATGGTCGGGCAACGCGCAGGTGCTTATCAAAAACGGAACGTGCGAGCTGAAATCCGTTGTCGGAACAAGAGACAGCATAATGCTCCGACTTATTCAGTACGGGCTTGACAACAAGGACGCCTTCGACATTATGGAAAAAGTCCGTAAGAACAAAAAGGGCGAGCCGCTTCCGGACTGGATGATAGACAGAATGCACGAGCATAACGTGGATGAATGGTATATCGAAAGTCTGAAAAAGATAAAATATATGTTCCCGAAGGCGCACGCAGCCGCATACGTTCTTTCGGCGATACGCATAGCGTGGTACAAGGTTCATATGCCGCTTGAATTTTACTGCGCGTATTTTTCCGCCGCGCCCGACGGCTTTGACGGCGAGCTTGCCGTCAAAAGCAAAAAGACAATCGAGGCGGTTCTGTGCGATCTCAAGGAAAAGGGAAACGAGCAGTCGCAAAAGGAGGCGGCGACATATTCCGCGATGCAGCTTGCGCTTGAATTCGTTGCGAGGGGCTATAAGTTTTTGCCGGTTGACCTTTACAAGTCCGACGCAAGACTGTTTTTGCCTGAAAACGGAGCGATAAGACTTCCGTTTTCGTCGCTTTCCGGCGTTGGCGTTGCCGCGGCGCAGAACATAGTCGACGCGAGAGCCGACGGAGAATTTCTTTCCGTTGAGGAGCTTAAACAAAGAGCTTCGGTTTCAAAATCGGTTGTGGAAATGCTTGAAAAAAACGGCGTGCTGAAAAATCTTTCCGAAACAAATCAGATAACGTTCGGATTCGGCGACGAGGGCGATTACAATCCGGCGGAGAGATCTGCCGAGGAAGCAAAGCCCAAGCCCGAAGCACCCAAAAAAGCGCTTC
>CAVEFC010000033.1:0-16568 GCA_963614875.1 uncultured Eubacteriales bacterium
ATTTCTTTCTTTCCTTCATTCTCGGGTCACGAGTGAGAAGGCCTTCCTTCTTGAGAAGGGCTCTGTAAGAATCGTCTGCGAGGAGAAGGGCTCTGGAAATGCCGTGACGGATAGCGCCTGCCTGACCGGAGATGCCGCCGCCTGCAGCTGTGCAGACCACATCGAACTTGCCCTGAGTTGAAGTAACGGCAAAGGGCTGGTTAACGATGAGCTTGAGTGTTTCAAGACCGAAGTAATCGTCTATGTCACGACCGTTGATCGTAACCGTGCCCGTGCCGGGATAAAGACGAACGCGTGCAACGGATTTCTTTCTTCTGCCTGTACCGTAGAAATAAGGTTTAGCACTTGTATACATTGTTATTTCTCCTTTCTCTCTCAGTCAACGATGAATTCTTTGGGCTGCTGAGCCTGATGATTGTGCTCTGCACCTTTGAAAACCTTAAGACGTGTGAGAGCGGTAGCACCGAGGGTGTTCTTGGGAAGCATTCCCTTGACTGCGAGAGTCATAGCAAGCTCGGGCTTTGTAGCCATGAGCGTTTTGTAGGAAACTTCCTTAAGTCCGCCGATGTAGCCTGAATGATGACGGTAGAATTTCTTTTCGAGCTTCTTACCTGTGAGAACTGCTTTCTCAGCGTTTACAACGATAACGAATTCGCCGCAATCGACGTTGGGCGTGAATTCGGGACGTGTTTTACCTCTGAGAAGATTTGCAGCGGCAACGGCTGTTTTGCCAAGGGGCTTGCCTGCCGCATCAATTACATACCAACCGCGCGAAACGGTTTCTTTTTTTGCCATGTAAGTTGACATTGTATTTCCTCCGTAATGAATTTAAGCCGCGCAAAAAAAGCGCCGCTTTTTATGCAACGGTGAAATTATATCATTATGTTTACGGCTTGTCAAGCGTTTTTGCGAAAATAATTTGTATTTTTTAATTTAGCATGGTCAAAACTCGCAAAATCTTTCAAAATCGCGCGTTTTCAGGCTCAAACCTCGCCCGTCGGATAACAATTTTGCGTGCGACAAAATATCGGCAAATACGCTTGAATTTGCGGTATATATGTAGTATAATAAAATAAAATACGGATTTCACGGAGGTAAAAATGCTTGATAAGCTTGCGGAAATAGAAAAAAAGTATGAAGAAACGGAAAGCCTGCTTTCAGGCACGGAATATATTTCCGATCCCGCAAAGCTGAGAGAAGCTATGAAAGAGCTGAAAAAGCTCGCGCCCGTGGTTGAAAAATTCCGTGAATACAAAGATTGGGTAAAGCGCGTAAAAGAAGCGGAGGAGCTGCTTTCGGAGGGAGATGCCGAACTGAAAAAGCTCGCGCAGGAGGAGCTTTCCGAGAGCAAGGACGCTGTCCGCCGCTGTGAAGAGGAGCTTACGGAACTTCTGATATCGAAAGATCCGAACGACGAAAAAAACGTCATAGTCGAGATACGCGGCGGCGCAGGCGGCGAAGAAGCGGCGCTTTTTGCCGGCTCGCTTTACAGAATGTACTCAATGTATGCGGCGACGCATAAATATAAAACCGAGATAATTTCTTCAAATCCGACGGAGCTTGGCGGCTTTAAGGAAATTTCGTTTTCCGTTGAAGGTGAAGGCGCATATTCGCGGTTCAAATACGAATCGGGGGTTCATCGCGTTCAGCGCGTACCCGAAACCGAAGCGCAGGGAAGAATTCACACATCGACCGTGACGGTCGCCGTGCTTACCGAGGCGGAGGATATAGAAATCGAAATAAATCCTGCGGATCTGCAGATCGAAACGTGCAAATCGAGCGGCGCGGGAGGTCAGCACATAAACAAGACCGAATCCGCCATAAGAATAATTCATAAGCCGTCGGGACTTGTTGTCGAATGTCAGGAGGAACGCAGTCAGCTTCAGAACAGGGAAAAAGCGATGAAGCTTCTCCGCGCGCGGCTTTACGATATAGAACGCACAAAGCGCGATTCCGCAATCGCACGCGAACGCAGAAGTCAGGTCGGGACGGGCGATCGCAGCGAACGGATAAGAACATATAACTTTCCTCAGGGCAGAGTGACCGACCACAGAATAGGACTTACCCTTTATTCGATAGACAGCATTATGGACGGCGGTCTTGACGGGCTTATAGACGCGCTTTCGGCAGCCGAAACAGCCGAAAGATTAAAAGGAAGTAACGATAAATGACGACAAAAACCGTAAAAATTGATTTTTCAAAGCCGCTTGAGGAGCAGCTTTCCGAAGCGGCAGAAATAATAAAGCGCGGCGGACTTGTGGCTTTCCCCACGGAAACCGTGTACGGACTCGGCGCTTCGGCGCTCGATACCGAGGCGGCAAAAAAGATATATGCGGCAAAGGGACGTCCGTCGGACAATCCGCTTATAATTCACATTGCCGAGCCTTCCGACGCGGAGAAATATTGTTTTGTAAATGATTTTTATAAGAAGATAGCTGAGAATTTTATGCCCGGGCCTATAACCGTGATAATGCCCAAAAAGGATATTGTTCCGAAGGAAGTCACGGGCGGACTTGATACGGTTGCGGTAAGATGTCCGAGGGACAGAGTCGCGCACACGCTGATAAAGCTGAGCGGCGTGCCGATCGCCGCGCCGTCCGCAAATATATCGGGCAGACCGAGTCCGACTGAGGCGGGGACGGTTATCCGCGAAATGACGGGACGCATAGATATGATAATCGACGGCGGAAGCTGTGATATAGGTCTTGAATCGACGATAGTCAAAGCCGACGGCGACGGCGTAAAGCTGCTTCGTCCGGGCGGGATAACGGTCGAAATGCTTCAAAGCGTATGCGGAAAGGTAACGATAGACAAAGCCGTAACCGAAAAGCTGAGCGACGGCGAGCGTCCCGAAGCGCCGGGAATGAAATACCGTCATTATGCTCCGCAGGCAAGTATGCAGCTTATCTGCGGCTGCGGCGACGATTTTTATGCGCGCGCGGCGGAATTTATAAAAGCAAGGCTCAGAGAAAATGCGGACGCGGGAGTGCTTTGTCCGGACGAAATTGCCGACGCGCTTTCGGGAAAATACATAGTCCGCCTCGGGAAAATATCCGATACGGAGGAGCACGCAAGACGTCTGTTTTCGGCACTGCGAAAATTTGACGATATGGGCGTTCAGACAATATACGCCGTTTCGGACGGCGAAAAAGGTATAGGACTTGCGCTTTACAACCGTATGCTGAAAGCGTCGGGATACAGCGTTATAAACATCTGAAAGGAGAGCCGCGGGATGATAATAGGCCTTACCGGCGCGATAGGCGCGGGAAAAAGCACGGTTAGCGCAATATTTTCGGATATGGGGTTTTCCGTCATCGATTGCGACGCCATATCGCACGGGCTTGACGTTCAGCCCGAATATATAAATGCCGTAAGAAAAGAATTCGGCGACGGAGCGATAGAGATAAGCGGCGGCGCGGTAAGAATTTCGAGAAAAGAGCTTGCGGAGCTGGCGTTTTCCTGCGCCGAAGCGAAAAAACGCCTTGAAGCCATCGCGCATCCGATAATTCTGGGCGTGGTTTACGAAAGAATAAATGCGGCAAAGGCGTCAGGAAGAGATGTGGTGATAGACGCTCCGCTGCTTTTCGAATCGGGACTTGACCGCGTGTGCGACGTCACCTTGGGCGTTACGGCAAGCGAGAATATCCGGCGCGAGCGTGCGATAAAACGCGGCGGAATTTCAGCCGAAAGCATCGAAAAAAGGATAAGCCTTCAGCCGAAAAGCGATTATTACGCTTCAAAATGCGATTACATAATCGACAACGACGGCTCCGAAAACGAACTGAAAGCGAAAATTTCCGCTTTTGTTTCCGGACTTGAAAAAGGAGGCGTCGATGACAGATAAACGGCGGAGCCTGCTTTTGCTTGTCTGCGAAATGCTGGCGCTTGCTTTGGTTTTTGTTTTTGTTATGACGTGCGGAAGCTCGGCGTATATAAAGGAGCTTTTCGATAGAACGGAATATCCGCGCGATTATATCGAATATGTCAGAAAATATTCGCGCATATACGGTGTTGACGAAAATTTGATTTTTGCTATAATAAAGGCTGAGAGCGGATTCGACAAGGACGCCGAATCCGGAGCCGGAGCGATAGGTCTTATGCAGATAATGCCGTCAACCTACGAGGGCGACATCAAAGGCGCGCTCGGCTTTGACAGCGGCGTCGGGGACACATTTACAGCTCTGAAGGATCCCAAGACGAACATAATCTGCGGAACGTATTATTTTTCGCGCTGGCAAAAATATTTTGAAGACAATGTTTCGGCGCTCGCCTCCTACAACGCAGGGCCGGGAACGGTGGAAAGATGGCTTTCCAACAAGTCGCTTGTAAACGCCGAGGGAAAGCTCGATCCGGAAAAAATACCGTACAGGGAAACAAAAAAATATGTTCGCAGGGTGCTTTCCTATTATGAGCATTACAGGGCTGTGTACGGCGATGCCGACACCGACGAAAAAGCAAGCATATCACGCGGAGAAGCGCTTGAATATGCAAAAAAGTACGGAGCCGAGTTCAGAGTGGATTACAATCTGATAATGGCTGTCATCGAAACGGAATCAAGTTTTGAATATACTGCGGTTTCCTCGTCCGGCGCGATAGGACTTATGCAGATGAAATCGGACACTTATCTTGTCGATGTTGCGGCGAATCTCAATCTGCCGCAGGGCGCGGACGAGCTGTTCGAGCCGGAATTCAACGTTATGTGCGGAGCATATTATCTCCATTGGCTTTCCGAGCGCGTTGACGGAATAAACGCGATAGCGGCGGCGTATCACGGCGGAATAGGAACCGTGCGGGGCTGGCTTGCGGATGAGAGTATTTCTCCCTGCGGAGTGCTCGATCCCGAAAAAATACCCGACGCGGCTACAAAACGATACGTAGAAAAGATACGGAGCTTTTACGAAAAATCGGCAGAGCTTGACGGTCCGGACGAAACGTATAAATTTTCATTTTGAAAAATAATTATTTGAAAGGATAAAAAGAATATGTCAGAAGAAAAAACACAGGCACAGCAGCTTAAAGAAAAGCTGTTCTATTCTCAGAAGAACGCATTTGAAACGCTTTCTGAAAACGAGATAAACGACGCATACGCCTATTGCGACGGCTACAAGAAGTTTCTTGACGGCGGCAAAACCGAGCGCGAATGCGTAAAGGAAGCGGTGGCACTGCTTGAAAAGGAAGGCTTTGTGCCCTATGAATTCGGCACAAAGGTTTCCGCGGGAGAAAAGTATTATTACAACAATCACGGTAAATCTCTTGCCGCGTTTGTTATAGGCAGCGAATGCATATGCAAGGGCGTTCGTCTTTCGGCGGCGCATATCGACTCTCCGAGAGTTGACCTGAAGCAGCGTCCGCTTTATGAAGCCGACGGAATGGGCTTTTTCAAAACGCATTACTACGGCGGAATAAAGAAATATCAGTGGACGACGATTCCGCTCGCGCTTCACGGCACGGTAAGCAAGGCAGACGGAACGACTGTCGATATCTGCATAGGCGAGGACGAAAACGATCCCGTTTTCTATATAAACGATCTTCTTCCGCACCTTGCCGGCGATCAGATGAGAAAATCGCTTTCCGAGGGTATAAGCGGAGAACAGCTCAATCTGCTTTCGGGCTCGCGCACGTTCGGAAAAGACGTTTCCGATGGCGTAAAGCTCAATATTCTCAGAATACTCAATGAAAAATACGGCATAACCGAAGCCGATTTCCTTTCAGCAGAGCTTTGCGGCGTTCCCGCATACAAGGCAAGAGATATCGGTCTTGACCGTTCGCTTATAGGCTCCTACGGTCACGACGACAGAGTATGCGCATATCCTTCTCTTACCGCAGTTATGGCTGTGAAAGCGCCCAAGCATACGATAATAACTGTCCTTGCCGACAAGGAAGAGATCGGCAGCGAGGGCAATACGGGTATGCAGTGCGCCGTTTATTTCGATATAATCGCAGATCTTGCAAAGACAGCCGGCGTAAGCGACGCCGTTGTCCGCAGAAATTCAATGTGTCTTTCCGCAGACGTCAACGCCGCGTTCGATCCGAACTTCCCCGAGGTTTGCGAAAAACGCAATTCCTGCTTTGTAAATCACGGCGTCGCGCTCACAAAATTCACGGGCGCAAGAGGTAAATCCGGCTCAAACGACGCAAGCGCTGAATATGTCGGCTATGTACGCAACCTCTTTGACGCCGCCGGCGTTATCTGGCAGACGTCGGAGCTTGGCAAGGTTGACGGCGGAGGCGGCGGCACGGTTGCGAAATTCATCGCTCAGCACAATGTCGATACGGTTGATATCGGCGTTCCCGTCATTTCAATGCACGCTCCCTACGAGGTAGTTGCAAAAACGGACGTTTATATGACTCACAAGGGCATCGAAGCTTTCTTTGCCGACTGAGAAAAACATATTGAAAAATTCCGCCGATAAGGCGGAATTATTTTGCGTTTTTTGCTTTTCCGATTGAAAAAAACGCTTGCTTGTGATAATATTACGGTTAGTAACTGTTTTCGGAGGAAAGAAATGATTGACGTTTTGCTTGATACTCTGCTTGACGCAGCCAAGCTCATACCTTTTTTGTATCTGACGTATCTGCTGCTTGAATTCATCGAGCACAGGGCAAAGGAACAGACAGAAGCACTGATGCAGAAAGCAGGCAAATGGGGAGCGCTTCTGGGAGGCGTGCTCGGCGCAGTGCCTCAGTGCGGATTTTCCGCGTCAATGTCGAACTTTTATGCGGAAAATATTATAAGCCTCGGAACGCTTGTCGCGGTTTTTCTTTCAACCTCGGACGAGATGCTGCCGATAATGGTTTCCGGAATATCGGGAGGAGAGATCCGCGCGTGGAGCGTTGTGAAAATATTGCTTGTGAAAATTCTCTGCGGCGTCGTTGTGGGACTTATCGTTGACGGCATCGCCGGACTTTGCGGCAAAAAGGAAAAAAATATCGATATCGAATCGCTCTGTCACGACGATCATTGCGGCTGTGAGGAGGGAAATATATTTCTTTCCGCGCTGATTCATACGCTTAAAATTCTTGTTTTTATACTTATCGTGTCGTTTGCGCTCAACACGGCGATATATTTTATCGGCGAGGATACGCTCGGAGGCTTTATTTCGTCGCTTCCCGTGGTTGTCGGGCCGATTGTCACCGCGCTTGTGGGACTTATTCCGAACTGCGCTTCTTCGGTTGTGATAACGCAGCTTTATATGAGCGAAGTAATAAGCACAGGTTCGATGCTTGCGGGACTTCTTTCCGGCTCGGGAATAGGACTTCTGATACTTTTCAGAGTAAACAGAAATATGAAATCCAATTTTACCGTTCTCGGTATAGTTTACGGCTCGGGCGTGGTGATAGGAATACTCTGCGATCTTCTGAAGATAACGTTCTGAAAGGAAAACAAAAATGGCGATAGAAAAAGTAAGGGAATATCTGAAAAGGTTCGATGCGGATAAAAGAATACGGGAGTTTGACGTTTCCTCCGCGACGGTTGAGCTTGCGGCGCTTGCGATAGGGACAGAGCCCCGACGCATAGCAAAAACAATGGCGTTTGCCGTGGGAGAAAAATATGTGCTTATCGTTTGCGCGGGCGACGTCAAAATCGACAATCACAAATACAAAAGCTTTTTCGGGGCGAAGGCAAAAATGCTTACCCCCGAAGAAACGGCACTGCATATAGGTCACGCCGTGGGCGGAGTTTGTCCTTTTGCCGTGCCGGACGACGTTGAAATTTATCTTGACTGGTCGCTGCGCCGCTTTGAAACGGTATTTCCCGCGTGCGGAAGCTCAAACAGCGCAATCGAGGTGACAATTCCCGAGCTTGAAAGGTTTTCGGGTTCTGATAAGTGGGTTGACGTCTGCAGGCTTAAGGAAGAAATTCCCGTATAAATAAAGCCTGCCGACAGGCAAAAAAACGCGGGAGGTTGATTATGAAAATAAAACAAGGCTCAGTAAAAGTAAACGATCTTATAAATCCGACGCTCGATTCCGCGCCTTATTTTTCGTTTCTTATAGATTCGGCGGGCGAAACGGAGCGTCAGAAAAGCTGTGAAATAACGGTGCGCGAGCATTTTTCGGGCGAGGTGATTTGGTCGTCGGGCGAGATGATCACCGAAAAACGCTACGGAATATATATGGACGATTCGCTGCTCGAACCGAGAAAAAGATACGATGTCACGGTTAAAGTTACGGGTGACGATGGTGAGGAAAGCTCCGCCGAAACATTTTTCTGCACGGGAAAACGCGGCGAAAAGTGGCTCGGCAACTGGATAACCGGCGGCTTCTGCCTTAAAAGAGACGAAGCGCTTGAAGCTCCGTATCTTCGTCGTGATTTTGACGTTTGCGGAAAAGTGCGCAGAGCCACGCTTTACATTTGCGGACTCGGATATTTTGTCTGCACGCTGAACGGAAAAAGAGTAAACAATGATTTTCTTTCGACTCCGTTTACTGATTATGACAAACATCTTATGTATCGCAGCTTTGACGTGACGGATATGCTTTCAGGCAAAAACGCGATGGGCGTTGTGCTCGGCAACGGATTTTACAACTGCTTTACGATAGATCCGTGGCAGTCGCGCTTTGCGCCGTGGAGAGATGTTCCGAAGATGATATGCGAGCTTCACATAGAATACGAAAACGGAAAAGAGCAGGTTGTATGCTCCGATACGGGCTGGCAAAGCTCGAAAGGTCCTATAACCTTCAACGGAATACGTCACGGCGAGCAGTACGACGCAAATCTTGAAATGCCCGACTGGGATATGTACGGATATAAGGGCGAAACCTTCGGAAAGGTGAGAGTTGTACGTCCGGCAGGGGGAGAGCTTATCTCATACGAGCTTGAACCGATAGTCGTGCGGCGCGAATATCCGGCGGTGAAGATGACAAAGCAGGGCGAAAAGACGCTGTTCGATATAGGTCAGAATCAGGCGGGCGTCTGCAGGCTTACGCTCCGCGGCAAAAAGGGCGATAAAATAACGATACGCTATTGCGATATAATAAACGACAAGGGCGAGCTTGATCAGAGTCCGCTTTCGTGCTTTATAAAAAATTATACCTTCCAGACGGAGATATATACGAAAAAAAGCGACGAGCCGGAGGTCTGGCACTCTGAATTTACGTATCACGGCTATCAGTACGTTGAAATATCGGGCGGCGACGGGCAAAGACAGCTTTCGGACGTTGTGGCGCTTGCGCTCTGCAACGGAATAGAGGACAGAGGATACTTTGTTACAAGCGACGAAACGGTGAACAAAATTCAGCATATGTGCGTTGCGGCTACGACCTCGTGCTGTATGAACACGCTTTCAAGCGACGCGGTGAGGGAAAAAACGTCGTGGACGGGCGACGCAGGCTTTACAAGCGAGCAGATTGTGATAAACTTCGGCGCGGAGGCATTTATGCGTCGCTGGCTTTACGATCTGCGCGATTCGCAGACGCCGGCAGGCGCCGTTCCGTGCGTTATTCCGAGCGCGGGCTGGGGATATACTTCGCTCAACGGTCCGGATTGGGCAAGCCCGATAGTTGACGTTCCGAAATATCTTTATCTTGCAAGCGGAAACATAAATTACATAAAAGACAATTACGATATGCTTACACGTCACTGCGCGCTTATGGAGAAAATGGCGACGGACAACATCGTCGATTACGGCCTCGGCGACTGGTGCGCTCCCTTTGAAGGCCCTGCGCTCAGCGTCAATATGGAGTCGTTCAGGTGTCCCGTCACGGTGACGGACACGGCGTATTATCACACAGCGGTCAGGACGCTTGCGTACTGGGCAAAACTCCTTTGCAAAAGCGATGACGAAAAGCATTATACCGAGCTTGCCGACGGCATAAAAGCGGCGTTCAGAGAAAAATTCTTTGACAAAAAAACGTTTACGGTGAAGGGCGACTGTCAGACGTCAACCGCCGTTATGATATATCACGGGCTTTGCGAAGCCGACGAAATTCAGCCGCTCACCGAAAGGCTTTTGCAGCAGATAAAAGAGCGCGACGGTCATCTTGATTTCGGCGTTCTCGGAAACAAAGCCGTAATGAACGTTCTCGGAATGACGGGCAACGCCAAAACCGGACTTATGCTGCTCTGCAATCCGACGTATCCTTCTGTAAAGCACTGGATAGATATGGGCGCAAACACGCTGTGGGAGTGCTGGAACGGACTCGGCTCGCGAAATCATCATATGTTTTCCGATATATCGGCGTTTCTTTACAAATATGTCGGCGGAATTTCAGCCGACATGGAAAAGCCGGCATACGAGCATATAATTTTCCGTCCGGCGCTTGACGTCGGCATAAAAAACATATCGTGCAAAGTGAACACGCCCTACGGAACGGCAAAAACCGAAATATCCGAAAGCGAAAGCACGGCAAAGCTTACTGTCACCGTTCCGTCGGGATCGTGCGGAACGCTTTATATTCCGGCAGGCTACGGTCGCGGAGCGGAGGGCTTTTCGGATTGCGGCGGCGGTCTTATGAAAAAGGAGCTTTCCTGCGGAGTTCACAGCTTTATATTTGAAAAATGACGATAAATCGGCACACTTTTGCGTGTGCCGATTTTTGTATTGATTTTATCCTGCGTTTGTGCTACAATCTTTTTTGTGAAGGGAAACGGAGGCTTATTTATGTTTATTAAAACCGCAAAAACAATATCCGAAAAAAGAGAATATCCGAAAGGCGCAAAGCGCATATGCAGAGAAGGCGCGCAGAGCGGAGAATGGAGCGTTTACCGCTCGTCGTTTGAGTGCGGCGAACTGCCGTCAAAAGCCGAGCTTTATATCTTTGGCGCGGAATATTTCAGAATATATATAGGCGGAAAATTCTGCACGGAATATTCTGTCCGTTCGTATATTTTCCGTCGCGCATACGAGGTGCTTGACGTAACCGATTATATCTGCGAAGGCAAAAACGATATTGTAGTTGTCGCCTGTGAAAGCGGAGAAGAAAAACGCACCGGATTTTCGCTTGAGCTTTTGCTTTGCGACGCTTTTGTCGCGCTCGATTGGCAGACAAGAAAATACGAGGCGCTCACCGCGCCCATGACCTATGTGCTTTCAAATTATACCGAGCATTTTGACGCGGCAAAGGACGACGCGCTTACTGCTGTCGGCGCATTTTCGTGGTCGTATGTAAAAACGCTTGACGCGGTTTCAGAGCCTTTTTCCGAGCTTGTTCAGAGCAGGCAGAAGGAACAGACGCGGATAGTTTACAGTCCGCACGAAACCGTCGCGGCGGAGGCTTATCGCGATGACAAGGGCTATGAAGCCGAGCTTTGCGGCGACGGCAGCTATTCCGTTTTCGCAAGCAACATTCACTGCGACGGCGATGTAACTATCGTGATTCATCAGTTCGGCGCGTCGGAAATCTGCATAGACGGGGCGAATGTCGATTGCGACAGTGAAATCGGGCTTTCGGTGGGAGTTCATCTTATAACGGTGCTTTCGGGCGGAGATGTTTCGATAAGAATATGCGGAAAAGGCTTTGAGCTTTCCTCGCCGATAGGCGCAAAATGGGCTGTATGCAAAATTCCGAAGCTGAAAACGGGAATGGTCTACCCGTGGAACGAGCCTAAAAGGACAGTTGTTATTCCTGATGAGGCAAAGCGGATTATTCACACGAAAAGCTTTGATCTGCTTCCCGAAAGCAAGCTTGTGGCTTCCACGGCGCCAATGTCGCTTTTCAGCAGAATAAAAATGAGAAAATATATATCGTGCTCTGACGGCTTCTGCGACGAAAAGCTTTCGTCCGCTTCGCCGAGAGAGGAAAGCACCGATCCGCGCGGTATAATAAATCCGGACGGCGCACATTCGGGCGGAGCCGTGGTGATAGAGCCGTCGGCGCTCGGCGCGGAGCTTATACTTGACTACGGCTGTGAGCGCGTCGGTCTTGTCGGGTTCGATGTCGAAGCTCCGGAAGGAACCGAAATAGAATTTATGACGTTTGAGCTGATAACGGGCAGCGGAATAAGATATATGGGTTCGGGCTCGTGCGGAAGCGTGAAATGCAAAGAGGGAAGAACGTGCTTTCTTTCAAACAAGAAAAGAGGCTTTCGGTATCTTGTGCTGTATTTTCCGCCGTGCGAGAGTGAAATAAAGCTTTATTCCGCCGATATGACGGAAACGCGGTATCCGGCGGAGGTCGCGGGAGAATTCGTTTCCGACGACAAACGTCTTTGCGATATTTATAAAATTTCAGTGGACACTGCGAAAAGCTGTATGATGGATTCCTACGTCGATTGCCCGGGCTTCGAGCAGAACGTATGGACGGGCGACGCCGCCGTCACGGCAGAAGTAAATATGACGTGCTTCGGAGAAAAGGAATTTGACGAAAGATATCTTGATCTGATAGGCGATTCCACCGACGACGGCGTGAGAAGAATTTACAGAACGAACAATCCGCGCTTTCTGGCAAAGAAAAATATTGTGTGCGCGTGCTTTCCCACCTTCCCCGAGGGAGGAATTCCGATATGGTCGCTTTCGTGGGCAAATCAGGTTGTAAGTCACTTTATGCATTTCGGCGAGGGCGAAAACACGGAAAAAAATCTGCGCGATCTTGACGAATGCTTCAACAGATTTTTTATTCAGACAAACGACAGAGGACTTCTTTCGATAGACGGAGCGTGGAACCTTATAGAATGGGCGGAAAACGATCTTATGCCGTGCGGCGAGGTCACCGCAAACAATATGATGCTTTCCGGCGTGCTTGCCTCTGTTGCGGAGATGCACGGGCTTCTCGGAAATGCCGAAAAGGCGGAGTTTTACAGGGAAAAGAGCAAATCCTATCGTGACGCCGTGAACGCATATTGCTGGGACGAGAGCGAACACGCTTACGTCGATACCGTCCGCGACGGATACGCATATAAAGAATACGTCAGGTTCTGCACGGAAAAAGGCAGAGAGGTGCTTTCGTGGGATGATTATATATCGCTTTCGAGGATAAGCGCGCAGACAAATACCTTTGCGCTTCTTTATGATTGCGCTGTCGGCGAGCGGGCTGAATACTGCAAGCAGATACTGCTCGATTCCGTAAAGGACGGAAACTATGTTTCCGGCTCGCCTTCGGGCGTTTTACCGAATCAGCCGAAAAAACGCGTCGGCATCGGGACGCCGTTCTTCCTTTATTACACGCTGAAAACGCTTTATAAGCTCGGCTTTTACGATATCGCGCTCGGAGTTATCCGCAGGGATTGGGGCGCGATGATAGACGACGGACTCAAAAACTGCATCGAATCGTTCCGTATGAAAAACGGAGAATGGGGAAGAAGCGCGTCGCACGCATGGAGCGCGTCACCCGCGGTATTCATAGCGGAGGAGGTGCTCGGCGTAAAGCCCGTAAAGCCGGGATATTCGGAATTTACGGTTGCGCCTCACGCCTGCGGAATATCGAAGGCTTACGGCTATATTCCCACGCCGCACGGAAACATTCATGTAAAATGGACGGTCGGCGACGACGGAAAGACGGAAATAATATGTCACGCTCCGTCGGAATGTAAAAGGGTTGAAAAATGATATATCCGGATGGTAAAATCGACAAGGAGTCATGTTATGAATGAAGTTTGGAACACGTTGTATAACGAAGCCTTAAAGGTTCTGAAACCGAGAAAAGTTTCGGAAATGATTGAAACGGCGGGAGTGGCGGCGGCAATCGAGTCGGTTTCCGGAAAAATTTATACGGGCGTCTGCGTTGACGGCGCCTGCACGCTCGGTATATGCGCAGAGCGCAACGCTATTTTTCATATGCTGACCTGCGGAGAGAACGCGATAAAACGCGTGGTTGCGGTTAACTGGGACGGAAAGGTTCTGGCTCCGTGCGGCGCGTGCAGAGAGCTTATGACGCAGCTTATGCCCGACAGCTACAAAGAAATCGAAATTATGCTGGACTACGAAAAAGGCGAAATCGTAACTCTCGGAGAGCTTACGCCGAGATGGTGGATATAATAAAACATTATAAAGCAAAAAATCCTGCCCGCAGAGAAACCTCCGAGGCAGGATTTTATATTTTTTATTCAGTGAAATTCGGGTATTTTTCCGTTTATGCGGTCGTCAAAATATCTGCCGACCTCGTAAATGAGGTGAAGAGCGGGAACCATCAGCTCCTTCGGCTTGAAAAGCTCGGCTACCATATTTGCCGTTTCAAAGCTGAGCGCGCCCTTGTAGCCGCATTCCTTTACGCCGGTAATGAATCTTTCCCAGCCGACAACGCCGATATAGGGACAGACGTGCAGATCCTGCGTGGGACTTACGTCGTGAATATGGAAGGTCACGAGCCTGTCGCCGAGCTGTTCCATTGCAAATGCGGGATCAAGCCCGAGAAGATTGAGATGACCTATATCAAGGCAGAAGCCGAAAAGCTTTTTGCCGGCAATATCGTTGAGCCTGTCGATATATCCGCACGCTTCGGGAATATCCGAGCAGATGGCGGAGTATATCTTTTTTGTTATCCAGTCCTGTCCCCACATATTTTCAAGGCAACAGGTGACGCCGTATTTTTCAAGATCCGGAATAAGCGCCGTATACATATCCATTGACCACTGCCATTCATCGCTGCGCTTTGAAGGATATCTTGCGCTGCCGTTGAACGCGGGATGAACGACAAGTATCTTGCAGCCCGCTCTGCCGCACATCTCGACGGAAGCCCTCAGCGCCTGGAATATCATTTTGTTTGCTTCGGGCTTGTCCTTTACATAGGACGGGAACGGCGCGTGACACTGATGAATTTCAATTCCGTGCTTTTTACTCGAAGCTGTCATATCTTCGATAAAGGCTTCTTTTTTGGCTTCGTCGATGAAAATATCGGGAATTTTACATTCGACCATATCGTTATACGAGCAGTAGCAATCGAAGTTGAAATCGACGCCGTCAAAGCCTGCCGCTTTGATCATTTCAAAGCCTTTGTCAATGCCGTATCTGGGCACAATGGGGTTTGTCTGAACGCAGATTTTCATTTTTTTCTCCTTTGACTTATTTTTTTAAGGGAAAGAGCCTGTCGCATACTTCGTCAAGCTCGCCGAGATCCCAGAGAAGTCTTGAACCTATATATTTGTCTCTTATGTCCTTTGTGATAAGGAATGCGTTTCTTTCCGCTTCTTTTGTTATATCTATTTCTTCGACGGTGGTCGGCGCGCCGGCAACCTTCAGCATTTCCGTCACCGATTCGGACGAAGGAAGCGTATCTATAACCGCAAGGATTTCGTCCCATTTGTCGATTATTACGTCAAGACGCTTTGCGTGAGCGGCAAGGTCATATTTATGCTCTTTTGCTTCGTTTGCGACCATGGCGTCCGCGCTTTTGCCGAGATTCGCATAAAGGAATTTCTTCCATTCTTCATAGTTGAATTTCTTTGCGTAAGCGAGCGCTTTTTCTTTGTCCGGCTTGATTTTTTTGATTTCTTCGTAAACACGGAGAGAATCTATCGTTCCTATGCCGCACTGAATTCCGTGGAAATCAAACGGCGTGCCGAACTCAACGCCGCGCATATCCCAGACGTGTGAAAAATAATGCTCCATTCCCGAAACGGGACGCGAAACAAGCGCATAGTTTGCGGCAATGCCGGAAAGCACCATGCCCTCCATTACGGAGCTGATTGCTTCTTTGTCGCGGCTCTGAATCCTGCCGATGTTTTTTACCACCTTATCCAGCGCTTCGATTATGAGCGCCGCGATTTCTTCGCAATAATATTCGTTGTTTATTATGTGCGAGATGCGCCATTCGCATATGCTGATGTATTTTGCTATCATATCGCCTATGCCGGACTGAATCATTCTCATGGGCGCTTTGCAGAGTACGTCAAGATCGCCTATGACAACGTCGGGGCAGTGACTGTCAACCGACACCTTGAGATTGTCGCGTATGACGGACGACGTTCCCGAGCCGTAGCCGTCCATGGAAGGCGCCGTGCCGACGATTATCGACGGGATGTGCGCCGTTTCGGCTATGATTTTGCCTATGTCGTTTATAACGCCGCTGCCTATGCAGACGAGCATATTGCACGACGCGTCATAATGCAGAAGAACCGAACCGACCGCGTGCTCGTCCGGCTCTATGCGCTCCTTGCCCATAACATAAAGCGAATAGGGAAGTCCGCTTTTCTTTATTTCGGCGATGACCTTATCGCCCGCCGCTTCATAGGTGTTTCCGTCGGCGAGGACGAAAGCCTTTTTACAGCCGTATTTTTCAAGCATTGCGGGAAGATTTGCTATCGCGCCCGATGAGATGAACACGTCCTTTATTTTCGCATCGTGATGGCGACCGCAGCTGCAATCGAAGCTGCCGCGCTCAAGAAGCTCTGTTATTCTTTGTTTTTCCATTAAGTTCTGTTGCCTCCGTGAAAATTTTTATTCGCCTACATTATATTACACCGAAAAGATTTTTTCAATATGTTTGCGTAAACAAAATGCAAAAAGGCTTCCTAAACGGAAGCCTTTTCGATATTATTCCGCCACTCAGTTGAGTTCTGCGAAATATTTGATTGTACGAACCATCTGGCTTGTGTAGGAGTTCTCGTTGTCGTACCAGGAAACAACCTGTACCTCATAGAGGTCATCGGAGATCTTGGAAACCATGGTCTGTGTTGCATCGAACAGAGAGCC
>CAVEFC010000034.1:0-14796 GCA_963614875.1 uncultured Eubacteriales bacterium
CGGGGGGGGGGGGGGTGTATAATGGATATACTGCGTAATTTGCGGGAAAAATGTCGGAGAAACGGAATATCGGGGCGGATATTTTGCTTCGGCGCACGGGGGAAAAACAATTGTACCGTGCCTTCGGCGCGGACATAATTTTTATTTTTACGGGAGGAGCCGCCATGAAAAACAAAAAAGGCTTTACCCTTGTTGAACTCGTAATCGTAATCGCTGTTATAGCAATTCTTGCAGGCGTTATGATCGGCACGTTCGCAAGCGTGGTAAGAAAAGCGCACGCGTCTAACGACGTACAGCTTGTCCGTAATCTGAACACGGCACTCAGAGCGGATTTGAAGGAACACAAAACAATGCAGGAGGCACTTGACGCCGCCGCGGATTTCGATTATGACGTCAGCATAATAACGGCAAGCGCGTCCGGAAACGCAATTCTTTGGGACAGCGTAAACGATTATTTCTGTTATTTCGATAAGGATAACGGCATAAGCTATTACCCCGAAATAGAATTTAAGGACGGCAAAGCCCCCGAAGACTATCAGCTGTGGAAAATTTACAGCGGAAAAGAAAAAGTCCCCGCAGAGCAGACATATTCTGTCTATTGGAACAAAACCGGAACAGACGGTCTGCCAGAGACGCTCAACGTCGGCTTTGACGCCGGCAAAAATGAAGAAACAATCGAGCTGACCTATAAGCGCGATAAAGATGTAGCAGAACAGTCGGCGCAGAGCGTTACCATACGCACAAACGGAAAGGCAAAGCTTACCGTTGACGCAAAAACGGATACCGTTTATCATTACGGAACAGCCCGCTACGTTGACGTAAAAGCGGTTGCCGACCAATCTTATCATGTTTACGGCAGTGTTGAATTTGTAAAGGTTTCGTACGGCAGAGCGGTGGTTGAAGCCGCCGGAAAGGTGGGAACCGTTCTTGCGGCGGCGGATAACGCCACGATTGCAACAAACAAAACCGGTACTGTTGAAAAGGCTTATGCGGCTTGCGGCGTTACCGATAGCGGAAAAGGAAATGTGACATTTGGTAAAATTCCGGAAAGCGCGGACGCAACCCAGCTTAACGTAACGAGTTCAAATTGCACTCCTACGATTACTGATAACACGATTACACTCACGAGCCCTACAAATAGTGATAAACGCCCCTATGTATATGTAAGTAATACGGATGTTACATTCGGATTGTATTGCAGCCACGGTAATAATCATACCACTTATATATTCGCCATTATTGCAAGATGTAACAACGGCGCAATTGCGTACACCGGAAACAACGGCGGATACCTGTATTACTATACTTGGGATACAAAAAGTGCTACAACCCTTGCCTCGTCGGCCATTGAAATACCGACAGACGGATATGTCAGGGAACAGCTTATAGATGACAAAGTTGTTATTACCGGCAAAAGCACTGTATCTTATACGCTGGATGACCTCATAAAATTGTGTGAAGCGAAAAACATTAGCGATGTTCCGACAGAACTCGTTCTGGGGTGTGCTTTCTGGCAAGACCACGGCAACTGGCCGTATCTTATAAATTACGGTGCAAGAGGTGCTACCGTCAACTGTCTCGGAGACAGTATTACAGACGCTACAAACGGTTGGGGGCATTATACTGCCGCACTAAGCGCAATGGGTTATACGGTAAACAATTACGGCAAAGGCGGCACGACAATAAGCAACGCAACCACGACCAATCCGTTTTATACCCGCATTGACGGAATGTCCGAAGATTGCGATTTTATCTTTATGCTCGGCGGTACAAACGACTGGCATCACGGTGCGGTTCTCGGAAAGAAAGAAGATATCAACGATGAAAACGCAAACTATGACACTTTTTGCGGAGGGCTGTATAAAACGTTGCAAGCCCTGCGGAAAAAATTCCCCGACAAACCGATATACGTTTCAACAATTATGAAAAGAACAGCGAATTCGAGTGGAGGCAACAACGTCACAAATAAAAACGGAAAAAAAATAGAAGAGTTCAACGATGCTATAATTTACATGGCGCAGAAGTTTGATTGCATAGTGCTTGACGGATATAATTGCATAACAAAAGCAAACGCCGATACAGATTTGGCGGACGGATTACATCTCAGTGCGGCGGGCGCAGCCAAATACGCAGCCTTCCTTGACGGCGCGTTCCAGTCAACAAAACCAATGTGGCAGTAAAAAAATAAGAAAAACTCCGCGCAAGCGGAGTTTTTTGTGCTTTTGTATTGACAAAATATTTTTTGCGGTGTATAATAATAACGAAAAGAGAAGCTGTCCGGCAACGGTTGACTTCCCTCAAAAATAAGTAGTTAAAAAAAGATAACCGCCTATTTGGGAAGCAGGCGGTTATCTTTTTTTATTTATGTCGGAAAAGTCAATATAAAAACCCCGCTGACAGCGGAGTTTTTGTTGTTATATCAGCAGTTCGGCTATCTGTACGGCGTTGGTCGCCGCGCCTTTTCTCAGCTGATCGCCGCAGCAGAAAAGCGATATTCCGCAGGGAAAAGTCCCGTCGCGCCGTATTCTGCCGACAAAAACGCTGTCTTTATCGGTGGAATTTATCGGCATGGGATATATGCCGTTTGCCGTGTCGTCCGCAAGCACGCATCCTGCCGCGCCCGAAATGGCGGTTTTCGCCTCGTCTGCGGTTATTTCGTCTTCCGTAAATACGGAAACGGATATCGAATGTGATCGCACCACGGGTACTCTTACGCAGGTGCAGGTAACGCAAAGCGTGGGCAGATGCAGTATTTTTCTGCTTTCGTTCTGCATTTTCATTTCTTCGGTTGTGTAGCCGTCGGGAAGAAAATCGCCTATCTGCGAAATGAGATTTTCCGCTATCCTGTGCGGAAAAACACGACAGAATGTCGGATCTCCCGACAAAAGCGCGCGCTGCTGATCGGAAAGCTCGGCTATTCCGCCCGCGCCTGCGCCGCTCACCGCCTGATAGGTTGAAGCTATCATATATTTTATCGGCGAAATGCGGCACAGGGCATTTACGGCAACAAGCGTTATGATTGTCGAGCAGTTCGGGTTTGATATTATTCCGTTGTGAGAAAGCGCGTCCGACGGATTTATTTCCGGAATGACAAGCGGCACGTCGGGATTTTGTCTGAAAGCGCTTGAATTGTCTATAAATACTGCTCCCGACGCTGTTATATACGGCGCAAAGGCTTTTGCCGTATCGGACGATGCCGCCCCGAAAACAAAATCAAGTCCGGAAAAGCTGTTTTTGGCCGCGGCTCTGACCGTCAGCTCTTCGCCGCAGAACGTCAGCTTTTTCCCCGCGCTTTTTTCGGAGGCGAAAAGCCGGATTTCTCCCGCGGGAAAGCTTCGCTCGGAAAGTATTTTCATCATTTCGCGCCCGACGGCTCCCGTCGCGCCGAGAATTCCTATATTGTAATTTTTCATAATTCATATGCTCCCGTAAAGTTGTTTTCTACATGATATTCTATGCGGCGGAAAACCGATTGTCGCAAGGTCTTTGAAAAACGGAAAAGGGAGCTTTCTTTATGTTGACTTTTAATCGCCCGTATGCTACAATAGGCGCGTGATTATGTTATTTTACCGGAAGGAATTTTTACAATGAAGCTCAAACCGAAAGAAAATCAATTGAAATATCTCGGCTGGGAGTTCGGAATATTTCTGCACTTCGGAATACGGACATTCTGTCACGGTCATCACGATTGGGACGGCAGAGCAATGGACGCTTCGCTTTTCGATCCGCGCGGACTTGACTGCGATCAGTGGATGCGTGAAATAAAGCTTGCCGGAGCAAGATATGCCGTTTTTACGACAAAGCATCACGACGGGTTTGCCCTCTGGCCGTCGGCATATACCGATTATTCCGTCAGAAGCTCCGCATGGCGTGATGGAAAGGGCGATGTTGTAAAGGAATTTACAGATGCCTGTCACAGAGCGGGACTCGGCTGCGGACTTTATTATTCTCCTGCGCAGTGGGGCGGCGATATTGATTTTTCAAACGAAAAAGCATACGACGAATATTTTATAGGTCAGATAACGGAGCTGCTTGACGGCAGATACGGCAAAATAGATTATCTGTGGCTTGACGGAGCTTTTTCCGGCGATCACAGATATGACGTTGACAGAATAGTGGACGTTATACATACTCTTCAGCCCGACATACTGATTTTCGGACTTGATTTTCCCGATGTTTACGGAGTCGGAAACGAGGACGGATATGTCGATACACGCAATTTTTATACAAAAACGCTCAGACGCGGCGACAAAGAAAAAACGCTTTTTATGGCGGCGGAGGGAGATTGCCGTCTGCGCGACAGCTGGTTTTACGACGACAACGAATACACGATAAAATCGGTGGACGAGCTTATCGGAATGTATGAATGTACCGTCGGGCGCGGAGCAAACTTTTTGCTTGACATAGGCCCCGACGACAGAGGACTTCTTGCCGAGGCGGATCTCAGAAGACTGCATGAGCTTGCCGCCGAAATACGTCGCCGTTATTTTGCTCCTCTGCCGTTTGAGCCGGTAAAGCGCGGTGACGACGGAAGATATGAAATATCCTACTCAAAGGAAAAATATGCGGAAATATCGGACACGGCAAATCTGCCGCTTGTGCGCAGAGTGGTTATAGAGGAGGACATAACCGACGGAGAAGCCGTAAAGGAATGGCGTCTTATCGCAACGATGCCTTCAAAATATCCGTACAGCAGCTGGGAGGTATGTATCTGCGAGGGGCACGGCATAGGTCATAAGCACATATGCACGATCCCCGCGATGCGCTGTCCGCGTTTCAGGCTTGAAGTGACCGACAGCGACGGAGAATACAGAATAAAAAGCATAAAGGCTTTCTCCTGAAAACAAAAAAAGCATCGCGGCGCAATGCTGTGATATCCGGAATAAAAAAATGCGGCGTTCGCTTTCTGGCGGACGCCGCTGATTTTTTTCAGCTTTTCTTTTCGTTTTTCTTCAGCACCGATATGCCGACAAGCAAAAGCGCGGGGAATATTATCGCCGCGAGAATTCCGAGCTTGAGGTTGCCGTCGAAGCGGCTCGAAACAAGTCCGGCAAGAGTAGGACCGCCGCTGCAGCCGAGATCGCCCGCAAGGGCAAGCAGGGCAAACATTGCCGTTCCGCCGCCGCGTATCGCGGAGGAAGCCTTGCTGTATGTTCCCGGCCACATAATTCCCACGGAAAAGCCGCACATCGCACAGCCGACAAGATTTATCGCGGGGACGGGTACAAACACTATGCACGCATACGACGCTATGCAAAGCACACAGCTGAATATCATAAAATTATCGAGCCTGAGCTTTTCTCCGTATTTGCCGTAGATAAGGCGCGAAAGTCCCATAAGCGCGGCAAACGACATAGGTCCGGCAAGATCGCCAAGAGCCTTGCTTATGCCGAGTCCCTGCTCGGCAAAGGTCGAAGCCCACTGACTGACCGCCTGCTCGCTTGCTCCCGCGCAGACCATCATAAGCATAAGCAGCCAGAAGATTTTCTTTGAGAAAAGCTCCTTTATGGTAATTCCTTTTTCTCCGTCGCTTTCAAGCGAATATATCGGAGCGTTTATAAACATAAAGATGTTCAGAATCGGTACAAGCGCCCATAAAAGCGCAAGGATTTTCCAGTTTTCTATTCCGAAAACCGCAAAGAACGCGGTTGATATAAGCACCACTCCGACGTGTCCCCAGCAGTAAAACGAATGAAGAAGACTCATCATTTCTTCCTTGTTTTCGGTGGGGCAGGCTTCGACTGTGGGACTTACAAGCACTTCGAGAAGTCCGCCGCCCAAGGCATAAAGGAAAACCGAAAGCAGTATTCCGACAAACGCGTCGGGCAGAGCCTCGGGAAGTATCGTCAGAAGAATTATTCCCGCGGCGGCTGAAACGTGCGCGATGATTATCGACGCGCGATAGCCGATTTTATCTATAAACCATGCGGAAAACATATCGACAAAGAGCTGAATAACGAAGTTCAGCGTTATAAGCAGCGTGATTTTTGAAAGCGGTATATCATAGCTTTTCTGAAAGGTGACGAAAAGCAGCGGCGCAAAGTTGTTTACTATCGCCTGTACGATGTAGCCTATAAAACAGGCGTAGACGGTTCTTTTGTAGTTTTGCTTCATTTTCTGACCTCGGTTTGCGGAAATTCCCGTACATTATGACATCACACCGCGAAAAAGTCAATAGGAAAAAGAAAAAAGCACAAAAAAAGAGGCACGGTGCGGCATCGCATTTCTGCAATACCGCCTCGTGCCGTCCGGCAGACGCAAACGAAAGCGTTCCGCTTGCCCTTGCATATGCCGACAGAAACAAAAGGAGTGTGTCGAGCGACATATGCAACCGATACCGGTTCTGTTCTCCGCGCTGTGCGGATATCTGACGAAAACACATTCTTTCCGGCCGGCTTATTGGGGGGAAAAGCCCGCCGGAAAGCTTTGCGTTCGTATAGGCTTGAATAGTCTGCCGGTATCGTCCAAGCGGGATTGTAAAACCGTTTGTCCGGCATGAAATCACAAGCGATGTCGGAGAAAAAACTTCTCAATACATATAGTGTCGGAAAAGGCGCTTTGGGTGCATATTTTTTCGAAAAAATTCAGAAAAAAGTCCGAAAATTTTTCAGGCAGCGCCGCCCCGCTGACATTAAATTCAACCGAAAACATAAAAAGGTGAAAAAACGCGACTTGAAAAAAATTCTTTTATGTAGTAGAATACTTGTGTATTTCAAAGGAAAGGCGGAGAACGTGAAAATGAAGCGCGCGGTGCGTGTTATATGTATGGTTTTTGTGCTTGCCTTTTTTGTGACGGTCGCACAGCCTTTTGTCTTTGCGGCGGAAGAAAAATCCGTATTGGACGAGCTGCTTTCCGTCGCGGACGGAATTATAAAATGGAAAAAGCAAAGTATGGGAATTTCCGACGGGGAATCTCTGCTCTGCGGAAAATTCACGGCTCTTGCCGGAACTTCTTCGGGAGACTGGTATCCGATAGGACTTTCCGGACTCGGAAGAGACGAAAATTATATAGGCTATCTTGCCTCGCTGAAAGACAACATAGAACGTCGGTACGCCGAGGACGGCGGTCTTGACCGCGTGAAAGCAACCGAATGGCACAGAACCTCTCTTGCCGTGCTTGCGTCGGGCGGCGATCCGACTACGCTCTGTAAGGACGAAAACGGAAACACGATAAATCTCATAGCCGACGGCGTTTACAACAGAGGCGCGGTCGCCTCGCTCGGAGCGCAGGGAATAAGCGGCTGGATATGGGGACTTATCGCGCTCGACGGCAGATTTTACGAGGTTCCCGACGGCGCGTATTATTCGCGCGAGGATATTATAAAGGAAATACTCTGCCGTCAGCTTAAGGACGGCGGCTTTGCCATGTCGGGAAGCGTTTCCGATCCCGATATCACGGCGATGGCAATTCAGGCGCTTGCGCCTTATTACAACGACGAAAAAGAATACACATATACTCTTTCCGAAACGGGAAGCGTCAAAACGGCGACGGTGAGAGCTGTCACGGACGAGGCTCTTGAAAGGCTTTCGGCGCTTCAGCTTGATACGGGCGATTACAGAAGCTGGGGACTTCGCAACCCCGGGAGCGTGTGTCAGGTGATAGTGGCGCTCTGCTCGCTCGGGATAAATCCCCTGCAGGATGCGCGCTTTATAAAAAACGGGAAAACCCTGTGGGACGGGCTTATGATATATCATATGTCCGACGGCGGCTTTGCAAGTGCTGTCAATGAGGAAGAAAATCCGTCATCGGAATCCGGCAAATCGAACTCGATGGCGGGCGAGCAGGCGCTTTATGCCATAGCGGCGATAATCCGCCTCAGAAACGGAGAGCGCGCTCTGTACGATTTCTGCGACGAAATGAGCGGCGAAATGAAAAACCGCATTGCGACGCTTGTTTCCGGAATTTCCGAGGTCGGCGGCGACACCGACGCTTCCGCGGTAAAAAAGCTGCTTTCGGACTTTTATTCTCTTCCCGCAAGCGACAGAAGATACGTTACAAATTATCCGTCGCTTTCGGACGCCGCAAAATCAAAAGGGATAGATATTTCTGCCATAGCGGAAAGCACGGAGATAATCGAAGATACAAAATCGGAGCGCGAGCCTTTGGTATTTTCGGAAGACGACAAAAAAGCGGCAGACGCGATTCCCGAAACGTCCTCCTCGGAATATTATCAGGAGGTTACGGAGCTTCTTTACAGGCTTGAAATCTGCGCCGATTTTGACGGAAAATCAGCTTATACAAAGCGGCTTTCGGAGATAAAGCGCAGAATAAATGCGACAAAAGCCGAAATAAAGGAAATAAACCGCATAATAAAAGAGGAGCTCGGCTCGGGCGGGAAGGCATCGCTTTCCGACAGGCGCACGGTTGAAGACATAATAAATCGCTGTGAGGCGCTTCCCGAATACGACAGAGGACTTATTGAAAATTATGAGGATGTTATGCTTGCACGGGCAAGGATAACGACTTCCGTCCGCGCGATATGGATATCGGCGGTTGCGGCGGTGCTGATATGTGTGCTTTCGGTGCTTGTGATTGTGCGGATAAAGCGCAGAAAAACCGCAAAACAGCGCGGACTTGACGAACTTTCGCGGTTTTACGAGGGGGAAGACGAGTGAAAAAGGATATTATAGCCGTTTTTGCGATAGTATTGCTTTTCGCCGTGCTTATCGGCGGAACGGAATTTCAGTCGGTTGACGAATATTATCTTACTCATATCGACGATATCACGCCGGAAAGCCGGACGGTCTTTCTCAGTATCCGCTGTGATGAAATTCTCGAAAACTACGACAAGCTTGACAGCTCTCTTTGCGACAGCGGATTTGTGCCGTCGGACGGAATAATCCTGCCGCAGACGGAATACGTTCTGCGCGAGGGAGATACGGTGTTTGACATACTGAGCCGCGTCACAAGATACAAAAAGATTCATATGGAATATCAGGGCGCGGACAAAACCGCCTTCGGAAGCGTTTATGTAAAGGGCATAAACCACATATACGAATTTTCCTGCGGAGCGCAGTCGGGATGGAGCTACAGGGTAAACGGCGAATTCCCCGACGTGGGATGCTCGAAATACGTTCTCTGCGACGGGGACGTGATAGAATGGGTATATGTGTGCGGACTTGAATACGGGACGGGCGGAGGTGGCGCAAAATGAACGGAACCTGTGCCTTCGGACGACTTCATCCCGTGCCGGCGCTCATTTATTTTCTTTCCGTTATATTTATAACGATGTTTTCATCCGAGCCTGTAATACTTGCCGTTTCGCTTGTCGGCGGAGCGCTGTTTTGCGCGTGCGTGCAGAGCGCAAAGCAGACACGTTCGGATATCGGCTTTTATTTTCCGCTTTTTGTGCTTATTTCGGTTACAAATCCGCTTTTTTCGCACGACGGCGTGACCCCGCTGTTTTTTATGAACGGAAATCCCGTCACGCTCGAAGCCGTTTTTTACGGCGTCGATATCGCCGCGATGATGATTGCCGTGCTTATATGGTGCAAGTGCTTTTCGGTTGTTATGACGACGGACAAAACGCTTTATCTTCTCGGCGGAGCCGTCCCGAAGCTTTCGCTTGTGCTTTCGGTGTCGCTTCGCTATATTCCGCTGATGAAGAAAAAACTGCGACAGATAAAAGACGCGCAGACAGCTATGGGATATTATTCGGAATCGGGCTTTACGGCAAAGCTTATGAGCTCGGCGCGGATATTTTCCGCGCTTGTCACATGGTCGCTTGAAAACGCGGTAAGCGTCGGCGCTTCGATGAAGGCGCGCGGCTACGGCGCGGCGAAAAGAACGAATTTTTCGCTTTTCCGCTTTACCGCGGCGGACGGAGCGTTTACTGTTGCTTTTGTTTTGCTTTCTGCGGCGGCTTTTATCGGAATGGGACGCGGAAAATTTAATTTTTCGTTTTATCCGCGTATGTCGGATATAAATCTTTCTTTTGAAGGGATATGCTTTTACGCGCTGTTTGCCGCGCTTGCGTTTATTCCTTTTATCACTGAAGTTACGGAGGCTGTGAAATGGAAATACTTGCGCTCAAAAATCTGAGCTTTTCCTATCCGGAAAGCGATAAAAAGGCGCTTGACGGAATATCGCTTTCCGTAAAAGAGGGCGAATTTATCGCTTTGTGCGGACGTTCCGGCTGCGGAAAAACTACGCTTTTGAGGCTTATGAAAAAGGAGCTTGCCCCGCACGGAGAAAAAAGCGGAGAGATACTTTTTTGCGGAAAGCCGACAGAATTTACGGATGAAAAAACCTCCGCGGGAGAAATCGGCTTTGTTTTTCAGGATCCCGATTCTCAGACGGTGACCGACAAAGTATGGCACGAGCTTGCTTTCGGTATGGAAAGCCTCGGCTGTGACGCGGACGAAATCCGTCTGCGCGTGGGCGAAACGGCAAATTATTTCGGTATAAACGCGTGGTTTCACAGCGATGTGTCAACGCTTTCCGGAGGGCAAAAGCAGCTTCTTGCGCTTGCGTCGGTGATGACGCTATCGCCCAAGGTTTTGCTTCTGGACGAGCCGACCTCGCAGCTCGATCCCATCGCGGCGACGGGCTTTATAAACACTCTGAAAAAGATAAACCGCGAGCTCGGAACGACGGTGATAATCGCCGAGCATCGCCTTGAGGAGATATTTCCGACAGCCGACAGGGTAGCCGTTATGGAGGGCGGCAGGCTTATAGCCTGCGATACGCCGGAAAGCATATGCAAAAGCCTTGCCGGAAATCCGATATCGGTCGGATTTCCCGCGGCGGCGCGGATATTTGCAGGCACTGGCGGAAAGGGAAAATGTCCCGTTACGGTAAGAGAGGGCAGAGAATATCTTTCGTCTTTTCCGAAAAAGGAAATGCCCGCAACGGAAGCTTCCGTCGGGCAGGACGCCGTGCTTTCGATGAAAAACGTCTGGTTCAGATACGAAAAAAGCTCGCCCGATATTCTTCGCGGAGCGGAGGTCACGCTTTACGGGGGCGAGATATTTTCGCTTCTCGGCGGCAACGGCAGCGGAAAGACGACGCTTCTGAAGGTGCTTTCGGGAATCGAAAAGGCTTACAGAGGAAAAACCGTGATTCTGGGCAAAAACATAAAGGAATACAGACAGGCGGAGCTTCACCGTCATACCGTGGCGCTTCTGCCGCAGGATATATCGACCGTGTTTATAAAAAACACGGTAAAGGACGATCTTTCCGATATGTGTCGCGTTATGGGATATTCAAATGAAGAGGCGGCGGAAAAGGTAAACGATATCTGCCGAAGGCTTGAAATAACCGAGGTGCTTTGCCGTCATCCCTATGATATTTCCGGCGGCGAGGCGCAGAGATGCGCGCTTGCAAAAATACTTCTCACCGAGCCCCGTATTCTTCTTCTGGACGAGCCGACAAAGGGAATTGACGCCTGCGCGAAGATAAAGCTGAAGGAAATACTGAAGGAGCTTTGCCGAAGCGGAAAGACCGTGCTTATCGTTACGCACGACGTTGAATTTGCCGCCGAAGCATCGGACAGATGCGCGATGTTTTTCGACGGCGGAACAATCGCCTGCGCCTGTCCGCAAAGGTTTTTCGGAAAGAACAATTTTTACACCACGGCGGCGAGTCGCATTTCGCGCGGTATATTTGAAAATACCGTAACGGCAGAGCAGGTCATCGCGCTCGGGAAAGAGGCTTTGAAATGAGCAAAGCAAAAAAAATTCTTTGCGCCGTGATTTTATTTTTGCTTGTTCCGCTGTGTATTCTTCTCGGAACGGTGATATCGGCGGGCAGGGGATACGTCTGGATATCTATATGCGTGTCACTGCTTTCGTGCGTGCCGTTTTTCCTTGCCTTCGAGAAAAAAAGCGGTACGGGAAGAATGCTTGTTCTTTCCGTTATGATTGCGCTTTCGGTGCTCGGCAGATTTGCTTTTTCCGCGCTTCCGCATTTCAAGCCCGTGACGGCGATCGTCGTTATAGCCGGAATGTATCTCGGCGCGGAATCGGGATTTCTTTGCGGAGCGCTGTCGGCTGTGCTTTCGAATATTATGTTCGGGCAGGGGCCGTGGACTCCGTTTCAGATGTTTTCGTGGGGGCTGATAGGACTTCTGGCGGCGGTATTTTCCGCTCCGCTGAAAAAAAGCAGGCTTGCGCTTGCCGTTTTCGGAATTTTTTCGGGAATTGTATTTTCGCTTCTTATGGACGGCTGGACGGTGCTGTGGGCGGAGGGAACGTTTTCCGCTTCAAGATATCTTGCGTTTGTGATATCGGCTCTGCCCGTGACGGCGATATATGCGGCTTCAAATGTTTTGTTTCTGCTTATCCTTGCCGTGCCGATGGGCGAAAAGCTTGACCGTGTTATAAAAAAATACGGAATATGATGTTGACATCCCCTGCGCGACGGAATATAATTCAGGTAAAAATAATTACAGGAGCTTAAAAAATGAACGAACGTGAAAAAATGCTTGCGGGCAAAATATACGATCCTTTTGCGGAGGGACTTCCCGAAGAAAGAGCCAGGGCGCATTGTCTTTGTAAAATATACAATGAAACAACGGAAGCGGACGTCGAAAAACGTAAGGAAATCCTTTCCGAGCTTATACCGAACGCTCACGAAAGCGTATATCTTCAGGGGCCGATATATTTTGATTTCGGCAAAAATATAAAAATGGGCAAGGACAGCTATGCAAATTTCAATTTTACCGCGCTTGACATATGTGAAATAACCATCGGCGAAAATGTTTTCATAGGTCCGAACGTTTCGCTTCTCACACCGAAGCATCCTCTTCGCTGGCAGGACAGAAATCCTTATTTCAACGAAAAAACGGGCAGAACCACCGATAAAGAATACGGCGCGCCGATAACGATAGGCGATAACTGCTGGATAGCCGGCAATGTTACCGTCTGCGCCGGAGTAACCATCGGCGAAGGCTGTGTTATAGGCGCAGGCTCTGTCGTTACGCGCGATATTCCCGCAGGCAGCATTGCATTCGGCAATCCGTGCAGGGTTTCGCGCAAAATAACGGAAGCCGACAGCCTTGAAAATCATCCGGAGCTGCTTTGAATTTGCTCTGACAGTTCTCGGCGCCGCTCCGTTCGAATCCGTACTGCAAAACAAAAAGGGATTCGAATTCTCGCGGCTCGACGCCGCTCGGTCGTCGCGGCTCTGACAGCACGCCTGTGCTGTCATTCACTACCGCTCCGTTCGAATCCGTACTGCAAAACAAAACGGGATTCGAATTCTCGCGGCTCGACGCCGCTCGGTCGTCGCGGCTCTGACAGTCCACCGGACTGTCATTCACTACCGCTCCGTTCGAATCCCTATCGCAAAACAAAAAGGGCACCCTGTCGGGTGTCCTTTTTGTTTTGGCGGAAAGATAGGGATTCGAACCCTAGTTGGGGTATTAGCCCAAACACGATTTCCAGTCGTGCGCCTTAGACCAGCTCAGCCATCTTTCCATCGGGCAATATTCTATCACAAAAATTTTATTAAGTCAAGAGAAATTTTCGGGTTTACGAGAAAAAATAAATAATAAATGTGATAGAAATATGTCAAAATCGGCAAATTTATCGAAACGGGCGTTTCTGCCTTGACAAAAATTCAAAAAAGTATATAATAAAATAGTACAATCTAAAATTGTCTGCAAAAATAGCTGTTTGACTTTTATATGATTTTATATATTGTCGCAGAAAAACGGCAGCCACGAAAAACAAGTATAAAAAACCATGGCGTAAAAGCCTTACGGGAGGTAAAAAATGAAAAGAAAACTTATTGCTCTTATGTTCGCAATAGTCCTTTGTCTGACAAGCGTTGCTTTGCCTTGTCTTGCGGTTGCGGACTCGGAGAGCAGTACCACACAGGTTCATGCTGATTGCGGCCTTGACGGCTGTTACATAGAAGGCGAACACGATCATGCAAGCTCTGATACAAGCGATGAAGTAAAAGAAGAAAGAGTAAATGTAAATCTTAACGTTGTCGGCGACGTCAACTTTTCTGCAGACAAGAAAACGGTAAAGGTTATTTTTACTTTTCTCGGCTCAAGCTATAGTGCAAAAGCAAGTAATCTTGAAATTTCCTTCAACAACAGCGCTCTTGCGCTCAAAGAGGTAAGCGGCGTTGTTCACGGGCTGGACGTTTCTCAATTCCTCAGCCGTAAGACCGACGGCACCATAGTCATAACGCATCCGACTCAGGCAAGCAATCTTTATACTCTCGGCGGAACGCTTACAATCACCTTTGAAGTGAAAACGACAGGAAACTCCTATGTTTACATAAAAGGCAGTGCGGAAGCCGAGGAAAAGACCGAAAAGCTTATAACATATACAACATATTCCGTAAATTCGATGGCTACGGTTTCTTTCTGTGAGCATGCCTACACCTATACAGAAGATGTAATTACGGCTACCTGCCTTTCCGGCGGTATGCAGCGCGTAAAATGTCGTATCTGCGGTGCGACGGTAGATATGATAGATACCCCCGTGGCAGGACACAACCTTCCCGACACGCCTACAAAATGGATAACCGTCCGCACCTGCACAACGAACGGAAAAGCCGAATTCGTATGCAAAACCTGCGGAAAAACAGTTGTAAAGGAATACGAAGCAACAGGTCACAATTATGTAAAAGAGTCCAGAGCCCGTGACGACGGCTCATGGTACGAGGTATGCTCCGTATGCGGAAACAGTATAAAATCCGAAATACAGTGCGCGCACAGCTTCTCCGATTACGAGCTTCTTGTTGAAACAATGAAGAGAACCTGCACTCAGGACGGCAAAGGTTCATACAAGTGCAAAAAGTGCGGAGCAACGGCGGTTATAACGCTTAAAGCTTCTCAC
>CAVEFC010000035.1:0-14434 GCA_963614875.1 uncultured Eubacteriales bacterium
ACGCCGTTGTCATTGCGGGCGACCTTACACAGTCGGGTCAGGTAAGCGAGGCTCAGGGCGTAAAGGACACATATCAGAAAGTATTTGACGAAACAAAAATTCCGCTTCTTTTCACAACGGGCAACCACGAAGAATGTTACGGCGGAGTGCTTTATATGAGCGATCTCCGCAGCATATTCGGCGAATCGTTTTTCCAGTACGATCTTGCCGAATACGAAACCGATATTTCAAACGGCAGCCGTCTTTGCAAGGTGGGCGATTATTATTTCGTATTTCTTCAGCCCGACAGCCAAAACAGCTATAAAAAGATAGGCAGCGTTGCCGCTCCTTACAAGGATTCCACAAAGCAGTGGCTCAGAAATACGCTTGAAATGCTCAAGACAAACGACCCCGAAAAGCCGATATTCGTTTTCACTCACCCGATGATTTATCACACGGTTTACGGAAGCGAGCTTTACACGGGCGACAGCCTTATGTGGTACACCACGGATCTTACGGACATCCTTTCGGATTATCCTCAGGTAATGACGTTCAGCGGTCACCTTCATTTCCCGCTCAACGATCCGAGAAGCATAATGCAGACAGCCTTTACATCGCTCGGCTGCGGCTCGGTTCGTTATATGGCGATTGAAAACGGCGGTTATGCGGATATGAAATCCGGCACGGTAATGAACGACTGCGAGGAATTTTCACAGGGCTATCTTGTTCAGGTTGACGAAAACGGCAACGTAAGACTCAATCGTATGGACTTCTACAACGAAACAACCATAGGAGACGCTTGGGAGGTAAGCCATCCGACGTCGGACAACTCTCATCTTTCGACGTATCAGTACACGCGCTCGGAAAAGAACACCGCTCCCGTTTTTCCCGAGGACGCAATAACAATCGAATACGGAAGCAAATCCGCAAGCGGCAAGATAGAGACAATCGTCAAGTTCAAATCCGCTGCGGACGACGAATTTGCACATCACTATATACTTTCCTTCGGTACGACAAAGGTCACGGTAAAGAAAACGGTCAAAATACTTGCTGACTTCTACCGTCACGGCGATCCTGCCGATATGAAAAAAGAGTGGGAATATTCAATGGGTACTCTTACTCCGGGCAGCGAATACGAGGTATCTGTAATAGCGGTGGACTCATGGGGCGCGGAAAGCGAAAAGATAACAAAGGTGTTCACCGTTGAAGACGGAACGTCGTCTGAACCGCAGAAAGCCGAGGTTTACGCCGACATAGACTTTGCCGACGGCAAAATGACGGACACTCTCGGTCATGTAACCATTCAGAACAAGGGCGCTTCGGTAGAAAAGGTTGAGGTTTCCCACGCCGGAAAGAAATATACGGTCGAAGCGCTTCACGCAACGTCGGGCAAATATGCGCTCTGTAAGTTCGACGAGCTTACAAGCGCGATAAGCTTTGCAAACTTTGCCGAGGCAGGCTTTTCTGTCGAAGCCTTTTATATGACGACCACAAGCACGGGCAAGGTTCAGGGCATTGTCTGCGGAACGCAGGCAGGCGGCTGGGGACTTGCCGAGCAGGCAACAGGTCAGCCGTACTTTATCACGGGCAGCACATCTTCGAATTACAACCCGAGCGTTGTCGCAGGCGCGGCGTCATCTAACACGGAGCTTACGCACGTTGTCGCAACGTATGATTTCGCGGCAAAGAAGAGCTATATTTACGTCAACGGCAAGCTTGCCGGAACAGGCTCGATAGGTGCCGATTTCAAGGTCGGCGGCGGCAATACGTTCAATTATTTCTGCCTCGGCGACGACATAACAAGCGGACTTGTGGGCGGCGATTTCCCCGTCGGCAATATGATAATGACGGACGCCAAAATCTACAAGGGCGCGCTTACGGCAGACGAGGTTTCAACGGCTTATACAAACGCCGTAGCTTCTCTTTCCAAATAATTTCACAAAACAAAAAGCAGCCTGCGGCGACCGCCGCAGGCTGCTTTTGCTGTTTTTACAGTCAGCAGAAGCTCCATATTTCTTCTCCCGTTGATTCATTGAAGAAAACGCCGAGCTCGACATACGAAAGCTTTCCGAATTCAAAATTGAACCACGCGGCGATATCGTCGAAAAAGACGGTTTCCTCCGTGGGCGTGTCGTTTTCGGAAAAGCGTGTGCAGCCAGCCGATTTCATAAGGCGCATAACCTCGTCCTTTTCGCGCATGAACACCTTTTTGCCGAAAACGGTCATTTCGGGAGAGAAGCACTGGATAAGCGTTACGCGCATATCCTTTTCGCGTTCAAACCAGACCATTATCATTTCACGGTTGTATATATACGTCTGATCGTAGATCTCGTCGTCCTCGCAGACGTTTATTTTGTCCGGCATACCGAGTATGCGCACGACGTCTTTCGGCGTCATTCCGAAAAGCACTCCGCACGCGCCGACTCCGAATTCAAGTATCATATAAGCTCACTCACTTTTTCAAAGGGTAATTTTTTCAATCGAATATTTTGCCTCGCACCTTGTGCATACCGCGCCGCGACATCTGTAAACGTCGCGTATTTCGGTAAAAAACACGTCGTCGCGTATTTTGCCGTCCACTTTTATTTTCGGAACTCCGCCGGGGAATACCATTGCGAGCGGCGCAAGACCGCGGTCAAAGCCTTTGCCCGTCATTTTGACGTAGCTTTCACGAAGCGTCCACAGGCGGCAGAAGGCTTCCGCGGGCGAGGGGCTGAGGCTTATGGCGTCGCGTTCGAGCGGGGTGAAAAATCTGTCGGCTATGGGCATTACGGTTTCTGCCTCGGCAATTTCTTCGATATCCGCGCCGACCTCGACGTCCGATACGGCGCAAAGCACATATTTGCCCGTGTGCGACACGTTGAAGAAAACGCCGTCCGCATCGGAAACATACGGCTTTCCCATATCGGAAATTTCTGTTTTGAAGTCGTTTCTCCCGAAAACCCTTTCAAGCGCCGTCGGGATTATAAGTCCCGAGCCGAGCAGAAGCGCTTTTGTTTCGGGACGCTTTGCGCGTTCGATCCGTACCTGCCTTGCGGCGTTTACCTCCGATACGCGCGAGAGAAGCGTGTCTTCCATGAAATATTCCGATACGTCTGCATAAAAAACTTTGACAAAACTCATATTTTCAAACGGTAAATCCGATTTTTCCGGAAATTCCTTTCTTTCTTTTTAAGTTAAAACATATTTTAACACAGTAAATATATAAAGTCAACGCAAAAAAATGAAGAAAACTATGGACAAATGCCTCAAATGCTGATAAAATCATAAAAGTGACAATCGCCGGAGGAATTTTTTATGATAAAGGCTGTTATATTTGATCTTGACGGGACGCTTGCCTACACTCTGCCCGATCTTACGGAGGGAATGAACAGAGCAAGGGCGCGCTACGGACTTCCGCCGATAACCGAAGAGTGCCTTCTCACCTTCATAAACGGAACGACCGAGCAGTTTATTCACGGCGCTTTTCCTGAGGGGCAGAGCGACGAATATTACCGCAAAGCAAAGCAGACCTATCTTGAAGAATACAGTAAATGCTATCTTCACAATACCGCGGCGTATGACGGTATGGCGGAAACGCTTTCAAAGCTCCGTGCGGACAGGCTTCCGTTGGCGGTGTTCACAAACAAAGACAACGATCACGCAAACGATATAGTGAAAAAGCTTTACGGGGACAAAATCTTCGACGAAATTCTCGGCACGGGGAGATTCCCGGGAAAGCCGAGTCCCGAGGGGGCGCTTTATCTTGCGGAGAAATACGGGGCAAGGCCCTGCGAATGCGCGTTTGTCGGCGATTCGGACGTCGATATGAAAACCGCGAAAAATGCGGGTATGACAGCCGTCGGCGTCACATGGGGCTATCGTGAAAAAGAAATACTTATCGCGGCGGGTGCCGACATAACGGCTGACAGTCCGCGCGATATTTACGAAATTATAAAAAAATCAAATGCTTAAAGGAGAAATGAAATATGGTAAAACTTCCTTTCAAAATCGATCTTTCGGGAAAGGTTGCCGTCGTTACGGGCGGAGGCGGCGTGCTTTGCTCCGGCTTTGCCGAAGCGCTTGCTGCCTGCGGCGCAAAGGTTGCGGTATGCGATCTTCGTCTTGAATCGGCTCAGGCTGTCGCCGACAGAATAAATGCCGACGGCGGTAAAGCCATCGCGGTGGAGGCAAACGTGCTTGACAAAGAAAGCCTTCTCGGCGCGAGAGAAAAAATCAACGCCGAGCTCGGCACCTGCGACATACTTCTCAACGGCGCGGGCGGAAACAATCCCAAGGGTACAACCACAAAGGAATATCTTTTCCCCGAGGATATCGACGGCGGAGAAGACCTTGTAACCTTCTTCGATCTTGATCCCAAGGGCGTTGAATTCGTGTTTAACCTCAACTTCCTCGGAACGCTTCTTCCCACGCAGGTTTTCGCACGCGATATGGCAAAGAAAACCGGCACGCTGATTCTCAACATTTCGTCTATGAACAGCTTCCGTCCGCTCACAAAAATCCCTGCGTATTCGGGCGCAAAGGCTGCGGTATCGAACTTTACGCAGTGGCTTGCGGTTCATTTTTCAAAGGTCGGAATAAGAGTAAACGCGATAGCTCCCGGATTTTTCGTAACAAATCAGAACCGCGGAATGCTTATAAATGCGGACGGCTCGCTCTCTCCGAGAAGCGAAAAGATTCTCGCCCATACGCCTATGGGCAGATTCGGCGAGGTGGAAGACCTTACCGGCACGCTTCTGTGGCTGTGCGATAACGGCGCATCGGGCTTTGTAAACGGCGTCGTCGTTCCGATAGACGGCGGCTTTGCCGCATATTCGGGCGTATAAAAACAATAAAAATCCCGCGCGAGCGGGATTTTTTTGTGCCGATATTAAAGCGGCGGTTTTTGTTTTATTCGCCCTTTGCAAGCTTTTCGTAAAATTCTTCAAGGTCGCTTTTAAGCTCGCCGATATTATCGCAGATGCTGAGCTTTTCAACCCAGAACGCCTTGTATATTCTTATAAGCATAAGCTGAGTATACGCTACGCTGCGATTGAGCTTGTCCTCGGCTTCGGCAAGAGTGGCGTCCGCTCTTTCCTGCTCGGTGAGCTGCTCGTCTATGCCGAATTCTTCGCCTCCGGCGCTTTCGGCTTCCTTTTCTTTCAGCTCGGTTTCAGCCTCTTCGATTTCTTCTTCAAGCTCCTCGTCCTGCTGAATTTCTTCATCGCTTTTCGGGCGTCTTACCGTGACGGTGGCACGGCTGGCATAGCCGGGAACAAGATCCTTTGCGTTTTCCCTGAGAGGAGCAAACTCATATTCGTCGGCTTTCTTTTCGTCGATTTCGACGTTCAGCTCATAGCCGAGATCGGAAAAACGATCGCGATATTCGTCGCAAACGGAATTTACTTCGGCAATAAGCTCGCTCTGACGCGCAAGAATCTGCTCGTCGGACATTGATCTGCGTTTGATTTCCATATGATACACATCCTTTTTAAGAAATATTTACGGCTTTGAGCCGTTAAAGTACGAAAAAATGTTGAAAAATAAAACACATTGGTGTAGAATATAAAAAAGACCGAAAAACGAAAGCGAGGATATCCGTATGCAAGCACGGGACACAGACAAAGAAGTTGCCTTTTCCGCAGAAGAGCAGAGCGAAGAAGATACAAAACAGATACTGACAACCGTCTACGAAGCGCTTCTTGAAAAGGGCTATAATCCCATAAATCAGATAGTGGGATACCTGCTTTCCGAGGATCCGACATATATAACAAGCCATAAAAACGCGCGCGCGCTCATCCGCAGAATAGACAGGGACGAGCTTATGAACACGATGGTGAGAAAATATCTCGGTATCTGATCTGCTATTATTATAAAGCATACTGCGGTACGATTGCAAGAGTTTTTTATCCGAATGAAGCCGCAGTAAGCAAAACAGGCAGAACTTTTTCGTAAATTTTATCAAAATCGCACGGCGGCAAGGGATTTTCTCCCTTGCCGCATTCTATCGTGAATGCGGGAATTCCGAATTCGTTTATCACCCAATCCTTGTATCCGCCGTAGGAGGCGATGCCGTCGGGACGGGAAACCGTATAGCCGGAAACGCGCGAAAAGCATTCCGCAAGCATAAGCGAGCCGCGCGGATAATTGCCGAGATAATCGTAATAGATTTCTTCGCCCTGCGTATGAAGCGCGATCGCGGTTTTCAGCTTCGGGGCAAGGAGCCGCGTAAGATTGCACAGCGCGCGCGTTTCGGGCTCGCTTTCGGGATACTGACCGCCGAAGCGCGTCGGACCGCCCGAATATATGCCCATTCTGCGTTCGAGCAGGCGACACTTTGCAAAGCCTGCGTCGTAATTGTGATTTAAGTCCACGCCGCGCGCGTTTGCCTGCCAGTGCGTAAAATCTCTTCCGCGCGGATTCATTGATATAAGGCGCGGATATAAAACGTGTTCCTTCGGGAAAGCGCCCTGCTGAATGTCCGTCCCGTCGGGATTTATAACGGGTACGACAAACATCCTGCGCTTTGAAAATATGTGCTTTACGTCGAAGCCGGCAAGAAAAACGTCGTCGCGCAGGGCTTTTGCACAGTCAAGCACGAACTTCACGCATATAAGCGCAGTGATATGCTCCGAGCCGTGATGCGCCCCTACGACAAGATGGCATACTTCTCCTTTTCCGAAAGCCATACATTCTATGGGCTGTCCGATAAGGGAATGTCCCACGGTGAAAAGCGATATGCAGGGATATTCGGACGCTGCCGAAAAGCAGCAGCTTCTTATTTTATCGGACGGCGCCGCCGTGCAGAAATCAAAGTCCATATGCCACCCCCAAAAGAACTCCCGCACTTTTATGATATGCCGCGGGCGGTATATTGCGACGGAAGAAAAAAATTTTCGGGCGAATTTACGCTTGCGGTGAGATAAAACGCCTTTATTATCGACTAATAAGAAAAAGCCAATTATCATAACGCCTGTACCGCGTATATGTCAAAATTCACAATAAAATGTGGGAAAACGCCGAAAAATCCTTTTTCGGTTGACAATGTTTATACATATGTGGTATACTATCAGTTACCGACATGGAGGTGAGTGTTATTAAAAATATAAAACAGAAGATATTGCCGTCGCTCCTTTGCGGATTTGCGGTCGGATTTACTTATATCTTTTTCGGAGCGGTAGATACGTTTGCGGGAAACAGGAGAGAGTTCCTTTTCTCCTTCGGCGATTTCGGCGGATATCTTGCGCTTACAGCTATGGCTGTATCACTTCTGATAACGCTTTTGCTTCTCATTGCGGACGGAACGCTTTTCCGCGTGCTTTTCGGAATATTTTTCTGGGCGGCGCTTATGGGATACGTTCAGGGAATGTTTCTCAACGTCGGAATGGGATCGCTTGCAAAGGACGATGTCGGCACGAAAATAAGTACGGGCTTTCTGATATTTGATACTGCGCTGTGGATAATCACGGCGGGATTATGTATTTTCGGAGGGCTTAAAATGAAAAAACACGAAATGATAAAAACAATCGCCATCGTGCTTCTGGTAATGACAATCGGTATGCAGACGGTTGGATGCGTATCGAATATTCCCAAGCTTACGGACAGGCCCGCGCAGACGACCGCCACGACAAAAAGCGGTTCGTCCTCCGGCGCGGAAACGACGTCGATCCCCGAACCGACCGAAACAAAGGGCGAAGAAAAGGGCGAAGACGAAGAAAACGCAAGAAAATATCTTACCGAAATGGGAATAAACGAGGTTTCCGGCGGCAGAAATATCATAGTTTTTGTGCTTGACCGCTTTGATATCAGCTATTATAACGACGTTGTGAGAGATGATCCCGAATTTTTTTCAAAGCTTACGGGCTTTACCTTCTTTGACGACAATATATCGCTTTTTTCAAGAACGTATCCCGCCGTTGCGACAATGATAACGGGCGTTCCGTATATGTACGATCTGAGCGCGGAAAGATGGCTTGACAACGCCTACGGCACATCGCCTTTCCTCTCGGATCTGAAGAAAAACGATTACAAGATAAAGCTTTATACCTCTGATTATTACGGTTACAGAGACGCAAATTCGATGAAGGGAACGGTTGAAAACATTTCAAACGTTACAAAATACACGGTAAACGACAGGGCCGGTCTTGTCGGGAATATGATGGCGCTTTCGCTTTACAGATGTCTGCCCTCGGTGCTCAAATCAAGCGTGAGCGTATCAAGCTCGTCGTTTGACAGAGCCGTAAGCTACAACGGAGAAGCGCCCGCATACAAAATTGACGATCCGCGCCTGCACGAGTTGCTTGGGGACGGGCTTTCCGCAGACGACAGCAAGGGTTCGTATATATTCATTCATATGAACGGCTGTCACCAGCCTTACGATATGGACGAGGACGGCAATCGCGTTGAGGACGGAGCGGCGCTCCCCGCTATCAGAGGCGATTTCAAAATGATATATTCATACATTGACGAAATGCGCCGCCTCGGAGTTTACGAAGATTCGACGATAGTTATAACGGGCGACCATCCGAGCGCAAGGGACGACGGTGAGATTCCCGCTCAGCCGAGAATAACCTCGCTTTTCGTAAAGCAGTCGGGCAGAAGCGACGAGCCGCTTGAATATTCTCACGCGCAGGTATGTCAGGACAATCTGATAGCCACTCTCGTAAAATCCGCCGGAATAAAGACGGAAAACGACTACGGAAAATCGTATTTTGACATAGGCGAAGATGAAAACGTGACGCGTCATCACATTTTTGAGCTTTACGATGACGGAAATACAAGACTTATCGACTTTGCCGTAACGGGCAAGGGAAGCGATTTTTCAAACTGGAAAGCAGTTTCGGATATAAATATAGGATCGCTTTACAACTGATCCTGCGACAAAGGAGAACAAATGGATACCCTGATGTATTATATATGCTATCCGCTCGGATACGTTATGAAGTGGTGCTGGGAGCTTCTCGGCAATTACGGTCTTGCCATAATTCTTTTTACGCTCTGCACAAAGATAATACTTCTTCCCATTTCGGTGTGGGTACACAAAAATTCGATAAAGATGGTTACCATCCAGCCGGATATAAACTTTATAAAAGCAAAGTATTACGGCGACAGGGATAAGATCGCCGAAGAAGAAACGGCGCTGTATAAAAAGATAGGGTACAGTCCGTTTGCGTCGGTAGTGCCGCTTCTTTTGCAGCTGCTGCTTCTCAGCGCGGTGGTGTATATAGTAAAACAGCCGCTTACAAGCATCCTTCATATAAGCGGCGAAACCGTTGAAGCACTTGCAAAAAGCTTCGGGCTTGAAGAAGGCGATCAGCTTGGTATTATACGGATGATACAGTCGGGAGTCGAGCCCGACGCTTCGCTTTCGGCTGTCGCAATGCAGATAAAAGGCTTTGACCTTTCGTTTGCGGGCTTTTCGCTCGGCGCAGAGCCCTATAAGGTCTGGGGAATTTATACGCTTGTTCCCGTTATCGCGGGCGGCTCGTCATTGCTTCTTTGTTGGGTGCAGAACGCGATAAACGTTCTTCAGGCGGAGCAGAGCAAACTGAATAAATACGGAATGACGGTGCTTTCCGTCGGCATTTCGCTTTCGCTCGGATTTTTCGTATATTCGGGAGTGGCGCTTTATTGGGTTGCGAGCAATCTGCTTGCGATAGCTCAGCAGCTTATACTCAACGCCGTGATAAATCCGAAAAAATACGTTGATTACGGCAGGCTTGAAGAAAGTCGCGCCGCGCTTGCCGATATAGAACGCCTCGGCGAGAGCAGAAACGACGAAAAGGCAAAGGAAAACGCAAAAAGAGAAAAAGCCGACTACAAACGGTTTTTCAGAATAGTAAACAAGCATTTTGTGATTTATTCCGAGCGCAGCGGATTTTACAAGTATTACGAAGCGCTTATAAACAGTCTGCTTAAAAAATCGAACATTACCATTCACTATGTGACAAACGATCCGGACGACGCGGTATTCGGGCTTGCGGAGTCGAACGCGAGGATAAAGCCCTATTACATAGGACAGAAAAAGCTGATAACGCTGATGATGAAAATGGACGCCGACATAGTGGCTATGACGACGCCCGATCTTGATAATTTTTATATAAAACGCTCGCTTGTCCGCAAGGACGTCGAATATATCTACGTTCCGCACGATATGATGAGCGTTCATATGGGCTTCAGAAAGGCGTCGCTCGATCATTTCGATACGATTTTCTGCACGGGAGAGCACGTCGCAAGAGAAGTAAGAAGGACGGAGGAGGTTTATTCGCTTCCGCAGAAAACGCTTGTAAAATTCGGCTATCCTCTTGAAGAAAAGCTCGAAAAGGCTTACGAGGATATGGACAAAGCTCCGCACGAAAGAAAAGAAATACTTATCGCGCCTTCGTGGCAGGAGGACAACCTTCTCGACAGCTGCGTGGATAAGCTTATAGAGCAGCTTATGTGCGACGAAAATCATATAACTGTCCGCCCACATCCCGAATATGTGAAAAGATATCCTGAAAAGATAAAGCTGATGACGGAAAAATATTCCGGCGTTCCGGAGGAAAAGCTCAGCTTTGAGCTTGATTTTACGACAAACAAGTCTATATATTCGTCGGATCTTCTCATAACGGATTGGTCGGCGATTGCGTATGAATTCTGCTTTTCGACGAAAAAGCCGGTGCTTTTCGTAAATACGAAAATGAAGGTTGAAAATCCCGAATGGGAGAAGATAGGCTGCACGCCGTCGGAAATATACCTTCGCGACAAGGTCGGCGTCGCGCTGGAAAAGAGCGAGCTTGACAAAACGAAATCAGCGGCAGACGAGCTTATGGCAAGCGGAGAAAAGTACAAAGAGCAGATAACGGCGCTTCTGCACGGGCATCTTTATTCCTACGGCAGCGGCGGCGCGGAGGGCGCAAAGTATATTCTTTCGCGGCTCAGCGAAATGCAGAAGAAAAAGAAAGATTCATAAGGAGAATTCGGCAATGAAACGTATTAAAATAATTTTATCGGCATATCTTTGTTTGGGTATGATGATATTTGCCTCCGTAAATGCGGCGGCTTACATAGATCCGTCGGTTGTATCGTATGCGGCGCAGGCGATAGCGGGAATTGTTATTGCGGCGGGCGCGGTGTTCTTTGTGTGGTGGAGAAAGGTAAAGAAAAAGGTTTCCAAAAAGCTCGGAATTGACGAAAACGCCGGCAAAGAAGTGGAAGAGGACATAGTTATAAGCGACGAAACCGAAAAAAACAAGTCCGGAGAGGACAAAACGCCGTCAGATGAATCCGATAAGGCAAACGGCGAAAACAAATAACAACGTTATAACGCTTCCCGAAAAAAGTACGGGATAAATTACACGGGAAAGGAAAAAAGATATGCGCGCAATGGTGGAAAGCACGGGGTCGGTTGCATCGGTGATAATTTCCATAGCGGTGATGCTTTTCTGCGGCTTTTTGATGACGCGGATAACAAAGCTGCTCCGGCTTCCAAACGTAACCGCTTATATAGTTGTCGGAATTCTTATAGGACCGTACGTTCTTGACGTAATACCGACAAGAGTAATAGACGGGATGGACTTCCTGCCGGATATAGCCCTTTCGTTTATAGCTTTCAGCACGGGAGAATTCTTCCGGCTGTCAACCTTGAAGAAAAACGGAATGAAGGTAGTCATAATAACGCTTCTCGAATCGCTTGTGGCTACGCTTTTCGTGTTTATAGTTACATACTGGATACTCGGAATAGACCTTGCGTTTTCGGCTGTGCTTGCGGCGCTCGCCGCGGCTACCGCTCCGGCATCGACCATGATGACGATACGTCAGACAAGGGCAAAGGGCGATTTTGTAGATACGCTTCTTCAGGTCGTCGCACTTGACGACGTTGTCGGACTTCTGGCTTACAGCGCGGCGATATCGATAGCGCTCGCCTCGTCAGCCGAGGGAGGCTCTGCCGGCTTTGAAAGCGTGATAAAACCGATAATTCTCAATCTTGTCGTGCTTGTGCTCGGAGGACTTTTCGGGCTTGCGCTGAAATTCCTTATGAACAAGCGCTCCACTGACAACAGACTTATAGTTTCCGTGGCACTGCTGTTTACCTTCTGCGGAATATGCGCCATGATGGATATCTCGCCGCTTCTGGGCTGTATGTCGATGGGAATGGTTTATATAAACACAACCGACGACGACAAGCTTTTCAAGCAGCTCAACTACTTCAGTCCGCCGATACTTCTTCTGTTCTTCGTAAGGTCGGGCGTGACCTTCGATCTCGGCGCGCTTGTGAACACTTCGTCGGCTGTCGGCGGCGTACCGCTTCTGCTTGTCGGCGTGCTGTATTTCTTTGTAAGAATAATCGGCAAATATGTGGGTTCGTTTCTGGGCTGTGCCCTTGTCGGAAAGGATAAAAAGGTAAGAAATTATCTCGGACTTGCGCTTATTCCTCAGGCGGGAGTCGCCATCGGACTTTCCGCTCTCGGCGCGCGTATGCTCGGAGGAGAAACGGGCAACGCCTTGCAGACGGTCATTCTTGCGTCGAGCGTGCTGTATGAGCTTATAGGTCCTGCGGCGGCAAAGCTTTCGCTGTATCTGTCACATTCGTATTCGACAAAGCTTGAAGAAATAACAAGCGACGTGCCGCTTACAAGCGACGGCGTTCCGAAAACTCCCGTCGAGATTCTGACGGAAAGAATAAAGAAAATTCAAGCCGAGCTTCCCGCTCACAGCGAGCCTGCGCCGTCGGATGAGGAGCAGGCGTTCCTTGAAGCCGCTGAGGAACAGTATGCGGCGATGGGCGCTATGGGACGCAGGCGCGGCTTCATAAACAGAAAGTAAAGGAGATTACAAAATGATTTACGATCCTATTGCGGAAATACTCGGCGGATGGTCGTCGGAGCTGGGACTCTGGTCTGTGGTGTTCAGAATATTCATTTCGCTTGTTCTGTCCGCCATAATAGGCTGTGAAAGATCGAGCAAAAGACATTCGGCGGGACTGAGAACATTCATAACAATATCGCTTGCGTCAACGGTATCAATGCTTGTTGACCTTGCGCTTATAGGCAATACGGGAATAAAAATTCCGTTGCTTTCTGCGGCAACGATAATTTCTTCGGCTATGATAAGCGGAAATTCCGTGCTTTTCAGCTCAAGAAATCAGATAAAAGGACTTACAACCTCGGCAGGACTCTGGGCTTGCGGAATAGTGGGACTTTCCGCCGGCGCCGGACTTTATACTCTTACCATTGTCGCTTTCGTGACAATACTTCTCAGCTTCTCGTTCTTTATGCGTATAGAAATATTCCTTAAAAACCGTTCAAATCACTTTGAAGTGCATCTTGAACTCAAAAACAAGAGCAATCTTCAGGATTTTGTAACGACTATCCGCGAGCTCGGACTGAGAATAGACGATATCGAAGCAAATCCGGCGTATCTCAACTCCGGACTCAGCGTTTATACGGTAGCCATTACGATAAGCTCCGACGAGCTTAAAAAATATAAAACACATACGGAAATTATCGAGGCACTGCGTACTCTTGACTACGTTTACTATATCGAAGAAATGAGATGACGGGGAAACAAGCGAGCCGTCTGATGGTGAGTTGTCAAGTGAAGTGCAACAAATTATTTAATTCTTGATTCCACAAATCATGAGCGGAATGAAAATTTAAGACTTTGCGGGGTCTGGCGTTAATTAACGCCGGATTCCGCAAAAGTGTTTTCAGGGATATGCGGGAAAGATTTCTGCCTTTCGGATAAAACTCGCGAAGCAAACCGTTGCTATTCTCATTAGTTCCTTTTTGCCATGCACAATACGGGTCAGCAAAATAAACATCACAATTCAAATTTTTTTCAATAGTTTGCCGATTGGCAAACCCTGAACCAGGGTCACAGATAATGGTTTTTACAAGATCTTTCGGAAACGCCGAGAGCGCCTGAATAATGGCAGTAGCCATAGTATCGGCTTTTCAATGTCCGGCTTCTTTTCGGCTATATACGCTTTTTGCTCGTTTACGTATGGATTTCCCGAGGTTGAATTTACCTCGGCTTTCTTTTTTTATATGACTTTTTCCTTTATGGCACAAGACTTTCAGATTACCGTTCAAAAGATATTTATCATAAATCCATCGATATATTGTTCTCCGCGACGGCATTTTTTCAAATGGGGACGGCGTACAGGGAATCTGCTCCGGTGACCATGTGGCAAGCAGCTTATCCTCTATGTGCTTTATATCATTTCTGGTTGCCGGAACATCCCTCTATGGCAATATGACCGTGCAGTATATGGATAGTATGTCGGAATGTCGTACATATGTGTGCAATTGCGACGCAACTCTCTCGATATAGTGCTTATATTACGTCCAAATAATTCTGCAAATTTTCGATAACTGTAGCCTTTTATAATATTCCCGCAGACAACACCATTCTTCTATGATAAAATGGTGATAACTCATAATAAACTTGTGTTGCAACTTCATTACAACCCAGGCTTCTTATGCGTACTTAC
>CAVEFC010000036.1:0-12869 GCA_963614875.1 uncultured Eubacteriales bacterium
CTTTCTGCCCTTAAAAATGGGTACTACAGGGTTCAAATCCTGTCCGAAGCCGTTTTTTTGAAATGATATCTTTTTTTCTGCACTCTATATCCGCAAATCTCATGGTTGCGAAAAAGCGAGGAAACGCGAGAAAAACCCCCGAAATCGTGAGATTTCGGGGGTTCGAAGCCATGATATCTTTTTTGGCTTCACAATATGGCTGGGATATAGGGATTCGAACCCCAACATACAGAGTCAGAGTCTGCTGTGCTACCGTTACACAATATCCCATCGGGTGCGTATGATAGTATATCAAGACGGAAAGGATTTGTCAAGATTTTTTCGGAAATTTATTGATAAAAATTTTTATGAAAGCTAAAAATTCGCTCTGTTTCGTGCCGACGGGTACTGCCTTGACGGTAAAAAGCATAAATGCAAGCGGCAGAAAACAAAACTTTTATATTTCGCTCGGGATTTTTCCGGGCAGTACCATAACAATATTTATGCGCGGAAAAAACGGCGTGATAATAAAAGCCGGAAAAACAAAGCTTGCGCTTGCCGGAAAAGCGGCGGAGGAAATCGTCTGTGACAGAGGATAAAAAGCGCCATTTTAAAAATGGCGCTTTTTATCCGCAGACAGCTCAGGCGACGGCGAAAATCGCATATATTTTGCTGTCAACCGCTATCAGAATATCAACGTATTTTGTATCGGGCGAAAGCTCCGAGCGGTCGATCGAGTGAAATCCCGTCGCGTCTAAAATATAATATCCGTCGGCATTTTCAAGGGCAGATAGTTTTGTATCCGACTTGTAGACTATTGACAGCGTGGAATAATCCTCGGAAAGTATTTTTGAAAGTCTTATCGTGCTTAAATATTTTGTGATGCTTTCAAACTCGGCAACCGACGGCAGATTTTCGTACTGCTCGGCGGATATATCGCAGGGAGTACAGTTCCCGATTATAAACGCGTTGTCGTTATATTCCATGCGCTGCTTGTATGCGGTTTTTTCTGCGGATTTGTTGTCGGAAAGCATTGTGAACGTAAGATTGAAGGTATCCGTAACGGCGGAATACGAGTAATCGAAATCCGAAAGCTTTGTCTTTGATTTATCGGAGGGCATTTTTTCTTCGTCTGCGTTTGACATATAGTGGTCAAAATATTCTTTGGTGTAACGCAGACTTTCGGGGGTAAGGTTGGTCAGTGCCACAAGGTCGCTTTCCGGAACCTTTGCCGTAGGGGTGAAACTTATCACGACGCAGCAGAGTACCGCAACGATAATAAATACCGGAACAACGATAAGCAGATATTTTGCTTTTTTCTTAATGCAGAAAATTATTGCCAGAGCGACAGAGCATACAAAGCTTACGGATAAAATCAGAATCGGGAGAAGGCAGCTTGCTTTTTGTACATACATTTAACTTCACTCCTTATAAAAATTTAATTTTGTCAAGAGAGATCCGGTAAATCTCTGTTATATATAACAATTCTGGCGCACAAACAGGTTACATACCCTTTGAAAAAGTTATTTTGCTTTTATCTTTTTTGCGATATTTATAAGATTTTCGCGTCCGACGGAGGAGGAAGCCGTTATTTCAAATACATATCCGTCGCCCGCCCAGACGAGATTTACCGTAGCTTTGCTCCGATAAAATTTCCCCTGATTGCCGTTTACAAGGACGTCCTCGACCGACAGATTGTCCGCGTCTGTCGTTATATAGGCTGATGCAAGGACGCTCTGACTGAATATTATTCTGTTTCCGTCCGTATCTTTATAGATTTCGTAATGCGAAAGCGTTTTTGTGGATTCAAGCGTCATTGCGTAGCCCTCGGAATAAAGCCCTGCCGAAAGCGTATATGCTTTTTCTATTGTTTCCGGCATAAAGGCTTGCTCCTGTCCGGAGAAAATCGCCTGTGTAAGCTTTTCGTTTGTTTCCACAAGAAAACGCACAACAGGACAGCGTATTGCTTTTACGCTCATTGCCGTGGCGAACATAGTAAGTACGGCAAGTGCAATACACGCGATGCGCCTTGCCGAAAATTCCGCAAGACCGCGATACTGCTTTTTGCTTTTGCGGATGAGCTTTGCCATTTTATTTTCAAAATCCGCCGAAGGCGTCCACGAAATGTTTTCGTCCTGCGGCAGCTGTGCCGCTTCGCGCTTTTCGGCTTCTTCAAACGCGCGCGAGAGCATGGTATTGTTTGATTTCATTTCCGCACCTCCCGAAGATTTGTAAGAAGCATTTTCTTTCCGCGCACAAGCCGTTGCTTTACCGTGCTTATTTTTATTCCGAGTGCTTTGGCTATCTGCGGAGCCGTATATCCTTGGCAAAAATGAAGTCCGAGAACCGTGCGGTAATGCTCCGGCAGAGCCTCGATACAGCGCACCGTTTCTTCAAACTGCGTTTTTTCGGCTTCGCCGATAAGCTCGCTGTCGCTTATGTTGTCGATATCGCGATAGCTGTCGGCGGGGATTTCGCGCTCTGCACGCCGCTTTTTTGAGTAATAAACGTTCAGCGCGGAGTTTTTTGCCGTGCGGAAAAGATACGCCGCGGTTTTATCGGAGTTTATATCCGCAATTTTGTTTATGTTTTTTGAAACGGCAATAAAAGCGTTATGCAATGCGTCCTCCGCGTCGTAGCTGTTGTGCAGAACGGACATGGCGACGCAATACATTTTACCGCGATATTTTATATACAGTTTTTCAAATTTTTCTTTGTCATCCGTATTGTCTGCCGTGTCCGGATACAATGTCAGCATTTTCATCACCCACAATATAAACAATTCTGGCGCACAAACAGGTTACAGCAATGGTAAAAAAGTTTTATATTTTCACCCTTTTTATAATCGTTGCCGACGCCGCGCCGACAAGAATTCCGGCTGCGACCGCCGACAGCGACAGCACGATAAAATAATAGCTTATCTCGGCAGCTCCGAGCAGAATCGCGGCGCAGACCACCTGAGCCGCGTTGTGCATAACGGCGCCGGAAACGCTCACCCCGAGAACCGAAAACGCCCCCGATTTTTTAAGGACGAGCATTATCGCAAAGCTGAAAACGGCTCCCGACAGGCTGTAAATAAGCGACGTCACTGTGCCGAAAAGCAGGGCGGAAAGCAGAACCCGCACAAACGATATCAGCGCCGCGCCTGCCGGATCGAGCGAGTAGAGCGCGAATATGACGGCGATGTTGGCAAGTCCGAGCTTTATTCCCGGCACGGCGGAATATATCGGCGGAAGAAGAAATTCGATGTAGGAAAGCATCATTGCGGTTGCCGTGAGTATGCCGAGCAGTGCGATTTTTCTTGTGTTTTTCACGATACCGCGTCAACTCCTTTCCCGCCGGAGCCGATTTTCACCACGGTTTTATTCGGCAGGCAGGTTATAGCCTCGCCCGCATATTTTATTTTTTTGTGATGAACGCATATTTTGTCGGGGCAGGAGGCGTCCGAAACGAAGGCATAGCCGTTTTCGATAACGAGGGTATTCGTTCCGCCGTTTTCAAGCGTTACGGTGATATCCTTTGAAAGCGGATATCGCGCCGTTTCTTTGCCGTTTTGAATTACGGATACATATTCGCCTTCCGAGCGGAAAACGGACAGCGCAAGCGCGCATACAAGCGCAAATAATATTACCGACGATATGAGGATAATATCGTTTTTTGTTTTTTTGTTTTTCATAAATCTGCAATTTTGCCCGCGCTTTTGTGCGCGGGCATACTTTTTATTTTGAATTGTTTGCTCCGAGAAACGTTCCCGATTTTATACAGCCTGCGGGGCAGTTGTCGGCGCATATGCCGCAGCCCGTGCATTTGTCGGTATCGATCACCGCAAGATTGTCAATTACGGTTATTGCCTGCGAGGGACAGAGCCTTTCGCATTTTTTGCAGGCTATACAGCCGCTTGTGCATTTTTTGCGCGTGACAGCGCCTTTTTCCTTATTTGAACACATAACGACCGTTCTGACGGTGTCGGGAATGAGCGTTATTATGTGCTTGGGGCAGGCTTTAACGCACATTCCGCAGCCTATGCATTTTGTCGCGCTTATGTGGGCGATGCCGTCGGTTATGCATACGGCGTCATTGTGACACACCGCCGCGCAATCTCCGTAGCCGAGACATCCGAACGTGCATTTTCCCGTTCCGCCGTAGATGAGGTTTGCCGCGGCACAGCTTTTTATGCCGTCATATATCTGCTTGTCCTCGGTCGCTCTGCAATCGCCGCCGCAACGGACAAACGCAACCTTTTCAACCACGTCCGCATAATCGACTCCGAGCACCTCGGCAAGCTTTTTCGCAACGGCGTCGGCTCCCGGCACACAGAGGTTTACCTCTGCTTCGCCCTTGACAAGAGCGGTCGCATATCCGTCACAGCCCGTATATCCGCACGCGCCGCAGTTTACTCCGGGCAGACAGTCGCGGACGGCTTCCTTTTTTTCGTCGGTTTTCACAGCCATAAAGTATGACGCGAGCGCAAGCACTATTCCGCAGATAAGTCCTATGCCGGACACAACGGCTACGGCTATAAGTATATTGTAAAGCATCGCAATCTCCTTTCAGGCAAAGAGGTTTTCGACTATTCCCGCAAATCCGAAGAAGGAAAGGGAAACGATCGAAGCCGCGATAAGCGTCACGGGCAGTCCCTTGAAGCATTCGGGAGCGTCGCAGTTTTCGATTCTCGAACGCACGCCCGAAAACAGCACCATCGCAAGCAGAAAGCCGAGTCCGCATCCGAGCGAGCTTACCATAGATTCAATGAAGTTGTAGCCGTCGGAGATATTCTGGATGGTAACGCCGAGGACGGCGCAGTTTGTTGTTATCAGCGGAAGATATATTCCGAGACTTTTGTGAAGAGAGGGAATATATTTTTTGAGAACTATCTCGATAAACTGCACAAGCGCCGCAATAACGAGTATGAACACTATCGTCTGCAGATATCCTAGCCCGAGCCTGTCAAGAACGAATTTCTGTATAGGATATGTCACGGCTGTGGAAATAAGCATAACGAATATAACGGAAAGTCCCATTCCCGTAGCCTGATCGAGCTTTTTGGAAACGCCGAGAAAGGGGCAGATTCCGAGAAATTTTGAAAGCACGTAGTTGTTGACGAGCACGCTTGACATAAGAATTACAACAAGTCCCTTAAACATTTCCGTTCTCCTTTCCGCCGCAGGAGGACTGCTTGCACACCGAAGCCGAGGGGCAACCCTCACAGCCGAAGTCCTTCTTTCTGACGGCTTTTCCTTTTGTTATTTTGTTCACAACGGCTATGAGAATTCCGAATACAAGGAAGCCTCCCGGCGCCATTGTGAGTATCGGTATGGAATAATCGCTTATCACGGGAATTTTTATCCCCGCCCATGTTCCGCCGCCGATTATTTCCCTTATCGACGACATAACAAGCAGTGCTAGCGTAAATCCGAGTCCCATTCCCGCGCCGTCGAGCGCGGATTCGCCGACGGTATGCTCGCGTGCGAACATTTCCGCTCTGCCGAGAATAATACAGTTTACGACTATCAGCGCAAGATATATTCCGAGAAGCTCGTAAAGCTCGGGAAGAAATGCGTTCATAAGCATCGAAACGACCGTCACGAACGCCGCTATAATAACAATATAACATGGAATACGCACCTTGTCGGGAATAATTTTTCTCATCGCCGAGATAGCCATATTCGAGCATATCAGCACAGCCGTTGCGGCAAGTCCCATACTGACCGCGCCTATTACGCTTTTTGTCGTTGCAAGGGTGGGACAGGTTCCCAGCACAAGCACGAACACCGGATTTTCGCGCAGGAGTCCGGCGAGGAATATCGAAAGCTTTTTGTTTTTCATTCTGCCGCTCCTTTCAGAATATCGAATGCGGAGAGCGCGTCTTTCAGCGCTTTTTTGTAGTTTGCGGTAGTTTTGGTCGCGCCTGAAACGGAATCTATTCCGTCTATTTCCGTTTTTCCCGCGCCGATGAAAAGCTCGCCGTAGGTTTTTTCGTTGCCGAGCGTTTCTCCGCTGGAAACGCACGTTGCGCCGGTGATTTTACCGTCGGAGCTTATTCCGCACATTATCGTAAGACCTGCGGAATAGCCCGTTGTGACGAGCTTTATCACATATCCGCCGCCGTCTTCTGTGTAGATCTGCTTTACCGTTTCTGCTACGCCTTCGGGAAGGGAATCAAGCTCTCTGAAGTTTTTGCCGTCGGGCATAACGACAAGGAGGGATTTCTGCACCTTTTCGTTTTCGCTTTTTTCTATAAGCGGAGCCGTAAAGGAATTTACCGCGGCGAGCGCAGCCGACGCCACAAGGCATATAACAAGAAGCACAACAATGCTTTTTATCGAATCCTTCATGCTTTTGCACCTCCGAAAGCCTTCCTTCTTGTCAGCTTTTCAATATACGGCGTGAGAATGTTCATAAGAAGTATTGCGTATGAAACGCCTTCGGGAAGCGAGCCCCATATGCGTATCACGGAGGTTATAAATCCCGCGCCTATTCCGAACACAACCTTGCCGAGAGTGTTTGTCGGGGTTGTCGAATAGTCGGTTGCCATAAATATCGCGCCGATGAAAAGTCCGCCCAGAAGTATGTGGTAAAGCGCGGTTTTCGCGTCGCCCGTGAATATGAATATAAACGCGAAGGTCGAGGCGATGAACGCAACGGGCGTATGCCAGCTTATGACGCGTCTTATCATAAGATAAATTCCGCCGACGACAAGCGCTATGATGCACGTTTCGCCGATAGCGCCGGCTCGTTTGCCGGTGAGCATATCGACAAGCGTCGGGAGAGTGCCTTCGCCCGAGCCTTCGAGTATGCCGAGGGGCGTTGCCGACGACACCGCGTCAGCTCCGCTCGGAGAGGCTGTCGCCGCAACTGTTTTCGAAAAGGCGATTATCATAAAAACTCTTGCCGTTACGGCAGGATTTGCAAAGTTCTGACCTATTCCGCCGAAGATGCATTTTACAAATATTATGGCGAATACCGCGCCGACGGCGACCTGCCAGTAGGGCATCGACACGGGCAGGCTGAGCGCAAGAATAAGTCCCGTGACGACGGCGCTCAGATCCGATATCGTAACCTCGCGCCTGCATATAAGGCAGAACGCAAGCTCGGAAAGAACGGCTGCCGAAACGCTTGCCATCATAACGAAAAGCGCTCTCATGCCGAATATTATACAGCCTGCGACGGCGGCGGGCATAAGCGCGATTATAACGTCGAGCATTATTTTCTGCGTCGTCACACCGCTGTGAATGTGAGGCGATACGGATACTTTCAGTTTGTTCATTTTCCGTTTTCCTCCTTTGCTTTGGCTTGTTTTTTTGATATATAATCGCGCAGGACGGCTTTTGCAAGCTTGTTCGTCTGAACAAGAGGACGCTTTGCCGGACATATATAAGAGCAGCAGCCGCATTCCATACAAAGATTTACGCTCAGCTTTTCAAGCGATTCTCCATTGCCGGCTTTGTATGCCTTTTCTATTTCCGTCGGAGCAAGACCGAGCGGACAGTGATTTACGCATCTGCCGCAGTGAATACAGGCGGTGGTCACCGGCGCTTTTGCGTCCGCTTTTCCGAAGGCGAGAACAGCATTTGTGCTTTTCATTACGGGAACGTCGTCCGACGGAACGGAAAGTCCCATCATGGGCCCGCCGCAGATAATTTTTTCGGGAGCTTCGGAAAATCCGCCGCAGAATTCAAACACGTCAGAAAGCGACGTTCCTATCGGAACGATAACGTTCTGCGGATTTTTCACCGCGCTTCCGTCAACCGTGACGCACTTGCTGACAAGCGGCATACCCGTGTTTATATATTCCGATACGGAGGCTGCCGTCGTGCAGTTGCACACTATACAGCCGACGTCTGCCGGAAGTTTCCCCGCAGGAACGATTCTTCCCGTGGTGTTGTATATAAGCACCTTTTCCGCGCCCTGAGGATATGACGAGGGCAGAGCCTTTACCGTTATCAAAGAGTCGCTTTCCGCGAGCTTTTTCATTATTCTGATGGCGTCGGGCTTGTTTTTTTCTATGCCTATGATTATTTTCTTTATTCCGACGTACTTTTTCATCAGCCCGATAAACTGAGCTATCGGCGCCGCTTTCGACATCATTGTGCAGCTGTCGCTCGTTATATAAGGCTCACATTCCGCGCCGTTGATTATCAGCGTATCGACGCTTTGCTTCGGATCGAGCTTTACATATGCGGGAAATCCCGCGCCGCCGAGACCGACTATGCCGCTGTCCTTTACCGCGGAGATAAAATCCTCGCGGCTGTTTATCTGCGGCGGAGCAATACTTTCGTCCGCCGTCATAAGTCCGTCGGACTCTATCGTTATTGCCGGAACATAAGCGCCCTGCGATGTCAGCGCGTCCTCTATCCTTTTCACCGTTCCCGAAACGCTTGCGTGTACGGGAGAGGAAATAAAGCCGTCCTGCCTTGCGATGAGCTGACCGACCTTTACCGCGTCTCCGACCTTTACCGTCGGTACGGCGGGCTTTCCTATGTGCATGGAGCAAAGGATAGTTACGCTTTCGGGAGGAGGCATTTTTACCGGCACGGAAAGATAAGTGTTTTTTCTGTGCGGAACATGAACTCCTTTGAGCAATTTCAACATTTTATCACCCCTTAGGCAATGTAGATTTATATTTATTTAATTATACATTAACGGAAAATAAAAGTCAATCAAAAAAAGGCTTTTCACGGGTGTATTGTCATCTTGAACAAAGCGCCGCGGCATTTTTCGGCATAATAACGATACGACGTCTTTTTTACGACATAAATCACCAAACCGGCACTGCGGCATAAAATATAGCAGGAGGGAATGGTTTTACATCCCTCCGCCCGAATAATTATTTTGGAGGAAATTATTATAATATGGCTGATAACAGGAATATGTCGCTTCCGTGCGCGGGACGCGATACGGTTTATATAGATACAAACAGAATTCTTGACAGCTGTCGTGACAAGGACTGTTTTGAGGATGTTGTCGTATATCTTACCGACAGCGGCAGAGATGCTGTCGAACGCGGCGGAAACGTAAGAACAAAAAGCGCGCATGTCATTGCCGCGGATATGACCGTTGATCCGGTGCCGTTCAACCGCGGTTTTTATCAGGTGACGGTAAAGATGTATGTAAAGGTCACTTGCGAAGTATGCGTGGGACTCGGACGTTCACAGGACGCGGACGGACTCTGTACGGTTGAAAAGAAGGTTATTCTTTACGGCAGCGAAGGAAACGTAAATATTTTCAAAAGCTCGACCGACAGCTCCGGCTTCTGCGGCGGAGGCTCGGAATGCAACGCTACAAGCAATCTTCCCACCGCGGTGCTTGAGGTTGTCGATCCGATCGTACTTAACACGAAAATAGTCGAAGCCTGCCGTTGTCAGAATTTCCGCAACTGCCTCTGCGACAGCGACCTTCCGGAAGCGGTAAGAGCGCTTTTCGACGGCAGACTCTGCGCCGATCCCGCAGGCAAATATCTGCTTGTTTCTCTCGGCTTTTTCTCGGTTATAAGAATAGAAAGACCGGCACAGTATCTTATCAACGGTACGGAATACACCGTCCCCGAAAAAGAGTGCATTTCGCCCGAAACGGACGATCCGTGCAGTATGTTCAAGCATATGGCGTTCCCCGTGGACGAATTCTATCCGCCGGCACTTTCCGATCTTGACAAAGGCGACAGAACCGACGGCGGCTGCGGCTGCGGAAGAAGACAGTAAACCAAAAACAAAAAAATCCCGCGTGAGCGGGATTTTTTGCTGTAATCAGACCGAGAAAAGAAGCTTTGCATAGTCGGGAATAGGCCAGTATTCCGATGAAGTAACCGACTCGGCTTCGTCGGCATATGCGCGCAGCGACGACATATCGCGGCATATAACGGAGCGGAAATAAGCGGCTCTTTCGGATTCGCCGCCCGTGTGCTTTGCCGACATATCGAGGGAAAGCTTTTCGCACGAGGAATATATGCTTCCGAGAAGCGAGGAAAGCTTTTTGCAAAGCGCGCTTTCGGTGCTGACGTCCGCATCGGCGCATATTTCCGACTTGATTCTGAGCGAGGAGGCGACTTCCTTTGAAAACGCCATTACGGCGGGAATTATCTGCTTTCTTGTCATTTCAAGCATCGTAAGCGCTTCAATGCCCACGGTTTTGCAGTAGCTTTCGAGCATTATTTCATGGCGCGCGCGGATTTCGGTTTCCGTAAATACGTTGTATTTCGTAAACAGCGCGATATTTTCGGGAGCGATAAGTCTTTCGACCGCCTCCGGCGTTGACGGAAGATTGTAAAGTCCGCGCTTTTCGGCTTCCTTTACCCATTCGGCAGAATAGTTGTTTCCGTTGAAAATTATGCGACGGTGGGCTTTTATCGTATCTCTTATGAGGAAGTGAAGCTCCGCGTCGAAGTCCGCGGCGGCTTCAAGCTTTCCGGCGAATTCGTCGAGCGCTTCCGCCACGATTGTGTTTATTACGGTATTTGTATCGGCTATCGACTGGCTTGAGCCGGGAGAGCGGAATTCAAATTTGTTTCCGGTGAAGGCAAAGGGCGAGGTGCGGTTTCTGTCCGTCGTATCGCGCGGAAATTTCGGCAGAGTGTGAACGCCGACGCGCATAAGCGTGCGTTCTTTTTTGCTCATTACGCTGTCGTTTTCGATAGCCGAAAGCACTTCGGTAAGCTCTGTGCCGAGAAACATTGAAATAATCGCGGGGGGAGCTTCGTCCGCACCGAGACGGTGGTCGTTGCCCGCCGACGCAACGGAAATCCGGAGCAGATCCTGATGACGATCGACTGCGGCGATGACCGCCGCAAGAAACAGCAGGAACTGAGCGTTCTCCGCGGGAGTGTCGCCGGGTTCGAGCAGATTTGCTCCTGTATCGGTCGCCATTGACCAGTTGTTGTGCTTGCCCGAACCGTTTACACATTCAAAGGGCTTTTCGTGGAGCAGGCACGCAAGTCCGTGACGGGAGGCGACGTTTTTCATTATTTCCATCATCAGCTGATTGTTGTCGGTGGCGGTGTTCGACGTTGTATAAAGCACGGCGATTTCGTGCTGAGAGGGAGCAACCTCGTTATGCTCTGTCTTTGCGGGAATTCCGAGCTTCCAGAGCTCTTCGTTCAGCTCGCTCATAAACGCTTTTACGCGCGGCTTTATCGAACCGTAATAATGGTCGTCAAGCTCCTGACCTTTCGGAGCTTTTGCGCCGAAAAGCGTTCTTCCCGTAAAGACAAGATCTTCGCGCAGGTCGAAAAGTTTTTTGTCTATAAGAAAATATTCCTGCTCCGCGCCGACGGTGGTGACAACCTTCTTTACGCTTTCGTTGCCGAAAAGCTTCATTATTCTCATCGCCTGACGGTTGATAAGCTCCATTGAACGCAGAAGCGGAGTTTTTTTGTCGAGCGCTTCGCCCCCGTAGGAGCAGAACGCCGTTGGAATACAAAGCGTGTTTTCTTTTATAAAGGCATAAGAGGTTGCGTCCCATGCGGTATATCCGCGCGCTTCAAACGTTGCGCGCAGACCTCCCGACGGAAAGGATGAAGCGTCCGATTCGCCCTTTATCAGCGCCTTGCCGGAAAATTCTTCTATGACCTTGCCGTCCTTGCCGAAAGAAATAAAGCTGTCGTGCTTTTCGGCGGTGATGCCCGTCATCGGCTGGAACCAATGCGTGTAATGCGTGGCGCCGAGCTCCTCCGCCCATTTTCTCATGCCCTCGGCAACGTCATCGGCAATTTCGGGGGCGAGGCTTTTGCCCTCGTCCATAGTTTTTTTCAAGCGCAGATAAACGTTTTCGGGCAGATATTTTTTCATTGCTTCGTCGCCGAAAACCATCGAGCCGTAAGAATCAAGTATGTTCATCAAAACCTCTTGTATTTTTGTAAATAATAAAAAAATTATATAATACGCTTTTGCTTTTGTCAATAAAAATGCTCAAAAGAAAAAGCAAAAACCGAAGTTTTTGCTTTTTGCAACTTTTTATTTCATATCCGTTATATAGCCCTTTGCCGATGAAAGCGCAAACGCCATAATTCCTATTTCGCATATTTCGAATACGTTTATTACCGTGAGTGAAGGCTCCCAGAAGGCGTAAAGAATAAGCGTTGGGATTGTGTATACCGTCACAAGCATTATCGTAACAAGGGAAAACATAAAGTAAGCGGAATTTACCGGTCGCTTTATCGAAAGTCTTGCTTCGAGAAGCATAAGTATCATACAGGAAACCGCAGTTACGTTTGCGAGTATTCTGTTTACGTCCGAATATATATAGTCGGGATCGAAATACGAGATACAGACGAAAAGTATTCCCAGCACGGGAAGAAGCAGCGCCATATTGTTTTTCGAGCGTCTTGTGTTCAGCGCGACCGACGCGGAGAAGAGAAAGTACGCTCCGGCAAACAGCATAAGTATCGTCACGACAAACATCGCAAGGCTGTAAAGCGGAGAAACCGTTCTGTCCGACTTGAAGAAATAATAGAAGAACGCGAAAATATCTCTTTTGTAGTATATGAGCGCGATTATCGGCACTATCAGGAACGAAGCGCCGCACAGAGCGCAGCAGAACACCGAAAAGAGATTTCCGGTTGTCTGTCCGGGCGAGGAGGGCGCTGATCTGCGGAGCAGAAACGACACGATCGCCACTATAAGTATCGCCGCGAAAAGCGACCATCCGAATATTTTTATATCTTTGTCGGCTTCAAGGTCATATTCGAGAGAGTACGGATTGTAGTACCTCTTCATAAACAGTATTCTGTATACCATAAGCGAAAGCGACGAAATTATCGCAAACGCAAACGTGCCGACAGCCAAACGTTTTTCTTTACTCAATTTGAGCCTCCGATTACGCAATTTATTATTCACACCATGCTGCACGTTATATTATAAGTGAGAAATGTTAATAAATTGTAATCAAACAATAAATTA
>CAVEFC010000036.1:12927-14104 GCA_963614875.1 uncultured Eubacteriales bacterium
GCGTCGGAGTCTGAGGAATTGTCGGTGCGTTCGGTTTTTATTTCGGTGAATTCGCCTTCAACGGTTTCCGCCGATATCTTTTTCGCTATCGCGCGGGCTTTTCCGGAAACGGTAATCACCGCGCAGATGTTTTCGATAGCGTCGACTATGAGCGAAACGCCGATGATTCTCGTTACAAGGTCGGCTGTGGCTTTTGCGTTGAATACGATGACAAAGCCGAAAATGAGTCCGAGCAGGGAAAGGAAGAACATTCCGTACCACGTTCCGACCGACAATCCGCGGAGCTCAAGCGACGCCGAAAGCTTGAAGGCGCTGTCTATAATTATCATTATTCCTATGACAAACGGGAAAATGCTCTTGATAAAGTCGGGGTTGGACATAAGAAGAATTCCGCAGCCGAGGCAGAAAATTCCCGTTATAAGTCCCGCCGCGGTGGTAAAGGTCGTGGCGCTGCGCAAAAAGAAACGTACAATGGTGTAAACTCCGGCGATGATTGCCGTAACGCCGATTATTTTGCATATTACGTTTATTGACTGCGCCGGATAAATAAGAAGTATTATTCCGAGAACGATATAAAGTGCGGAAAGAAAAAGATATCCCCATTTTGCTTTTTTGATAAGTTCCATAGTAAACCTCATATAAAAAATTTTTTTAATATTATATCACCTGCGTCGGTACTTGTCAAATAAAATCGCATATGATATAATTCAAGCGTAAATTGAATTTTGAAAAAATGACGTTTTCAAGTGTTGCTTGCTGTTGTTTTTCTGTGCTTCGGCGTAAAATGGGCGTAGACCCGAGAGGGAAAAACAAAAAAGCAGGAGGAAAACAAAATGTTATTTTCAAAACCGAAAGAAACCGAAACGGAGGAAGACAGAATGTTTGATATGAGAAAGATAGGAAAACGCATATCGGAGCTGAGAAAATCAAAGAACATAACCCAGATGGCGCTTGCCGATATGATGGGAATCAGCTTTCAGGCGGTATCAAACTGGGAACGCGGCGAGAGTATGCCCGACATTTCAAAGCTCGGGGAGCTTTCGGAGATATTCGGAGTGTCAATTGACGATATCCTCTGTAACAAACGCGCGGCGGAAATCGTTGAAGAAATATCGGCGGGGGAGAAGCTTTCCGATATAACGCCCGAGGAGCTTACGGAAACAGTCCCGCTTATGGC
>CAVEFC010000037.1:0-443 GCA_963614875.1 uncultured Eubacteriales bacterium
TAGTTATACACATAACGTGTTGACCAAGAGCTTGTGTTATCAGCCAGCATAGGCAAAAAAGAAGTCATCGACTGTGTATGAAAAGCTACTCGGTTTTTCGGATCACGTTCAATCTTTTTTTCTTTTTCCATTTCATTCAAAACTTCAACTATGATTTTTTCTGTTTGGTTCATTCCCAAGTCGGAATGGGCATAAATCAAATCGAGAGCTTTTTTATGTCTTTTGTAAATTTCATTACATATTTCATTAAGCTTAGAATCTTCCACAATATCTCTCCTTACTACTTCAACATAATTCTGAATCAACAATTTTACATCAGGTGCCAAGCTATCGCAATAGTCTTTAAGAAGTGTTTCAATCAGTTCCGCTATCTTTTCATAGGAAAAACTCTGCCAAGTTTCTTCGTCGCTGGCAGACGAATTTTGCGGAGTCAAATATACATA
>CAVEFC010000037.1:472-13862 GCA_963614875.1 uncultured Eubacteriales bacterium
ATACATATATTTTAGTTTTGATATTCTTGAATGCTTTTTCGACATCTTTTTTATACTTGTCAAGCTGAGAAGAAAATCCTGTCGAGGCATGTTCGCGCGATTTAATCTTATTTTCGATTATAATTGCAACACTGTTTGCTTCGGAGCATAAAAACAAATCAATGTTGTTCATTTCCCTTTGAACAGAAAAATCGGAACAATCCATCATCAAAAGCTCAAGCGAATTGTCTTTATAACGCTCCGGCTCAGAGGAAATGAGAGAAGTGATGAATGCGCGGATAAAAGCGTCACCCAATCTATGATTCTCTTGGGAATCGAACAGCCATCTGAGAAAAAAGCTGTGCCTTATTTCATTTTGCGCTATTCCGAAAACATCAAACAGGTTGAATTTTTCGGCGTGACTTTTTATTTGTTCAAGAGATTTAATGTCTGTCAAAAAATCTTGCAAGGCTTTTGAATCGTCGTCTGAAATTTTTAAGTTGTCCATAGTCTACTCCTTCCGTATAAAATATTTGCAAACCAACTAACCGAAGCTTCTTTTGCTTTTTTGTAAACCTGTCTGCGCAGATATCAAAAAATCTGCATATCATTCCCGATAACCGAAGCTTCTTTTGCCTTCTTTTCTTCACGAAGAAAAGAAGGTCAGTTCCAGTATTTTCTGTCAAGACTGCGGAACTGTATGGCTTCGGCGATATGCGGCGCGCGGATGATATCGCTTTCCGCAAGGTCGGCGACGGTGCGCGCCACGCGGAGAATACGGTCATAGCCTCTTGCCGAAAGTCCGAGGCGGTCGAACGCTTTTTTGAGAAGCTCCTTTGCCGGCTCGTCCATTATGCAGAATTTTCTTATCTGCGCGGGAGTGAGCTGAGCGTTGCAGAAGAGATTTTTTTCTCCCTGTGCGCGTTTTGCGGCAAAAGCGCGGGCGCGATTGACTCTTTCCGCTATCATAGCCGACGTTACGGTGTGCGTGGAATTTTCGGAAACTTCATTGTATGAAAGCGACGGCATTTCAACCTGAATGTCAATTCTGTCGAGCAGAGGACCGCTTATTTTGGAAAGATACTTTTTTATATCCGACGGCGAGCAGGTGCAGGGCTTTGTCGGATGACCGTAATAGCCGCATTTGCAGGGATTCATCGCGCAGACGAGCATAAAATCGGACGGAAAGGTGAGCTTTCCGCTCACACGGGTTATCGTTACGCGCCTGTCCTCGAGCGGCTGACGCAGAACCTCCATCGAATCGCGTGAAAATTCGGGAAGCTCGTCAAGGAAAAGCACCCCGTTGTGCGCAAGCGATATTTCGCCCGGCATGGGAATCCGTCCTCCGCCGGCAAGTCCCGCGCTTGACATGGTATGATGCGGCGAGCGGAACGGACGCTCCGTCATAAGCGAAACTCCGCACGGAAGCGTGCCCGCAACGGAATGTATTTTTGTTGTTTCTATAGATTCTTCAAACGTCATATCGGGAAGAATGGTCGGTATGCGCTTTGCAAGCATACTTTTTCCCGTTCCGGGAGGGCCTATCAGAAGCACGTTGTGACCGCCGGCGCACGCAATTTCAAGCGCGCGCTTTGCCTGCTCCTGACCTTTGACATCGGCAAAGTCAAGTCCGTCGTAGTGATGCTTTGAAGCAAATGCCGTGCCGTCATAGCGCAGCGGGGCGATTTTTTCTTCGCCCGTAAGATGCGCCACAAGCGAACGTACATCCTTTACCGGATATACTTCTATATTATCGACGACAGCCGCTTCTCCCGCATTTTCCGCGGCGACGAAAAAACGTCTGAGCTTTGCGTCGCGTGCGGCTATGCACATCGAAAGCGCACCGCATACGGGACGCACCTCTCCCGAAAGGGAAAGCTCGCCCGAAAAGCACGCGTCGGATATGTCGGTTTCGCTAAGCTCTCCCGCGCATTTCATTATCGAAAGGAGCATCGCAAGATCGTATGCCGAGCCTTCCTTTTTCTTGTCCGCCGGCGCGAGATTGAGCGTTATATCCGCGTCCGGAAAGAAAAATCCGCTGTTGACAAACGCCGCGCGTATTCTTTCCTTTGCCTCTTTTATCGCCGCGTCGGGAAGTCCCACTATTTCAAAATCTGGCAGACGGTTCTGCGCGTCACATTCAACCGTGACGATGTATCCGTCTATACCTGTAAGTCCTGCGCTGAAAACCTTTGAAAGCATTGTAGAAAAAGCTCCTTTACACATTTTACTATATTCTACAACAAAAAACCTTTTGTGACAAGTTCTTTGCCGAAAAAAGAGAAAAACATTTTATTTATACATAAGTATAAAAAATAAAACAAGCGCATAGCCGCGTGATTTTCAGCTTTTTTGGGTAAAACCGAAATTGCGGGAATATAATCTCATAAAGGAATAAACAAGGGGTGACTTATATGCAGAAGGGACTTACGGAAGCCGCGGAATCCGCTCTCACGCGGGCGGAGGAGGAAGCAGCCGAGCTTTGCAGGGCATACGTCGGGACAGAGCATCTGCTGCTCGGACTTTTGTATGACGGGAGCTGCGTCGCGGCGAATATACTCCGCGTTCACGATATAACCTATGCGCAGACGAAAGCGCTTGCCGGAGAAGGCGCGCCTTGCGATGTTTCGCCGGGAAGCCGCGATATGACGCCGGGACTTCGCACGGTGATAGAATCGGCGGCAAAGGAGGCGGCAAAGTGCAGGGACGGAAAGGTCGGGACAGAGCATCTGCTTCTTGCGCTTCTGCGCGAAAGAGAATCGGCTGCGGTAAGGCTTATAATAGCTCAGAGCGCGGGCGTCGGCGAGATACAGAACGACATAATGACATTCCTTTCGGAAACGGGAGCAGAGGCAAAGCCGCGCGAAGCAAAGGGAAAATACGGGCAGGAGCAGGAAAGCGGTCAGAGCCTTTTCGGAACGGATCTTACGGAGGCGGCGCGGAAGGGAAAGCTGCCGGCGGTCGTCGGCAGAGATGCGGAAACCGAGCGCGTGATAAGAATACTCGGTCGCAGGACAAAGAACAATCCTTGTCTTGTAGGCGAGCCGGGAGTAGGAAAAACGGCTGTCGTCGAGGGGCTTTGTCAGCGGATAGTATCGGGCGAGGTGCCGGAAAATCTGCTCGGGAAAACGGTGCTTTCGGTGGATATCGGCGCGATGATAGCCGGCGCGAAATACAGGGGCGAATTTGAAGAACGGCTCAAACGTCTTACCGACGAGGTTATGAAAAATCACAACACGGTGCTTTTCATAGACGAGCTTCACACGATAGTCGGAGCGGGCGCGGCGGAGGGCGCGGTGGACGCGGCGAATATTTTGAAGCCTTTGCTTGCAAGGGGAGAGCTTCGCGTGATAGGCGCAACGACGTCGCAGGAATACAGAAAGCACATAGAAAAGGATCCTGCGCTTGAAAGGCGCTTTCAGCCGGTGCTTGTCGATGAGCCGGACGAAGAAAAAACGGAGCAGATTCTGCGCGCGCTCCGTCCGCAGTATCAGGCGCATCACAAAGTGACCATAACCGACGGGGCGATAACCGCCGCGGTGAAGCTTTCAAAAAGATATCTGCCGGACAGATTTCTGCCCGACAAGGCGATAGACCTTATAGACGAGGCTTCGTCGAAGAAAAGCATAGCCTCCTCCGAGCCTCCGCAAAGACAAAAGGAGCTTGAAAACGAGGTGCGCGGACTCTGTATGCGGCGTGAATGTGCCGTTATGGACAGAAATTTTTCGTTTGCCGCGGAGCTTCGCGGAGAAATAGTTGCAAAGCGGGAGGAGCTTTCCGCCATGCGCCGCGAAAGCGAGGCTCGCCGTCTTACGTCGCCTCCGCGCGTAACGGAGGACGACATAGCGGAAATTCTGTGGGCGTGGACAAATATCCCCGTGCAGCGTATGCTTGAAGACGACGCTCGGAAACTGGCTCGGCTTGAGGACGAAATAGAAAAGCGGGTTGTCGGTCAGCGCGGAGCGGTGGAGTCGCTTTGCCGCGCGATAAGACGCGGCAGAACGGGACTTTCAAATCCGGACAGACCGATATGCTCGCTGATATTCACAGGTCCTACGGGCGTAGGTAAAACCGAGCTTGCAAAAGCGCTTGCACAGGCGCTTTTCGGCTCGGAGCGCGCGCTTTTGCGCTTTGATATGTCGGAATATATGGAAAAGCACAGCGTGGCAAAGCTTATCGGCTCGCCGCCGGGCTATGTCGGCTATGACGACGGAGGAACGCTTACCGAATGTGTGCGGCGGAAGCCTTACAGCATTTTGCTTTTCGACGAAATAGAAAAAGCCCATCCCGACGTTTTCGATCTGCTTTTGCAGATACTTGAGGATGGGCAGCTTACGGATTCGCACGGGCGACGCGCGGATTTCCGCAACACCGTTATTATAATGACGTCAAATCTCGGTGCATCGGGAGAGAGAAAAACGGCAGGCTTTGTATCCGCCGAAAATATTGAAAAGCGTGAAAAAAACGTCGCGACGGAAGCGCTTCGCGCTGTGTTCAGAGCGGAATTCCTCAATCGTGTGGACGAAATAATAGTCTTTTCGCGCCTTTCCGAAAAGGACATGGAGGAAATCGCGCGCAGACTGCTTTCAAAGGCGGCGGAAAGAGCCGCGGGTATCGGCATAACGCTTTCGTTTGACGATAGCGCCGTAAAGCTTATAGCAGGCGAAGGCAAAAGCGACATCTACGGCGCAAGACCGCTTCGCCGCGCCGTGACAAAACTTGTGGAGGACGCGCTTTCCGAAGAAATAGTCTGCGGCAGGCTTTGCGCTCCCGCCGAGATTTTTGCTCGTGCGGAGGGAGGAAAAATGAAGTTTGAGAAGAAGTGAAATGCGCTCCGGAGTGATTTGTTCGGATTATGAAAAGGGGATTCGAATTCTCGCGGCTCGACGCCTGCTCGGTCGTCGCGGCTCTGACAGCACGCCTGTGCTGTCATTCACTGCCGCTCCGTTCGAATCCGTGTGGCAAATAAAAAGGGGGATTCGAATTCTCGCAAGCTCGACGCTTGCTCGGTCGTCGCGGCTCTGACAGCCGTCTAAGGCTGTCATTCACTGCCGCTCCGTTCGAATCCCCCTTGCCAGAAGAAAAGGGACACCGATGGTGTCCCTTTTCTTCTGGCGCGCCCAGGGGGATTCGAACCCTCGACCTACCGGTTCGTAGCCGGGCACTCTATCCGCTGAGCTATGGGCGCGTATTTTTTAAGTGCCTGAATATTCTATCACAATATTTTTACATTGTCAACAGCTTGAACAAAGATTTTGCAATAAAAAATATTTATTTTTTGCGTAATTTCTATTGTAATAAATAATATATTATGCTATAATACAAATGTATATCTGATAAATTGAGAGGTAATTCTCGTGGCGAAGCGAAAAAGCAAGAAAAAAGCATTGAAAAATTTTATCTATGTCGTGCTTTTGCTGATAATAGCCGCAGGAACGTACTTCGGTGTGTTTGACGATCCGCTCGGAGTTGCAAAGCCCGGGAAAACCGGCGTTGTGACCGAGATAAAAGAAGGCGATCTTCAGGTACATATGATAGACGTCGGGCAGGCGGATTCGTTTCTTGTGCGTATACCCGACGGCAAAGCAGTAAAGAATATCCTTATAGACGCGGGCTGTCCCAATCAGACAAAATCGGACGCCATAACGGATTATCTTTCGGCGTGCGGAATAAAGGAGCTTGAACTGCTTATCCTTACGCATCCGCATTACGACCATATCGGCTCGGCGCAGAAGGTGCTTGAAAATATTACCGTCAGAAACGTAATGATCCCCGACTGCGATTATTCGAGCGCAACGTGGACAAACGTTCTTGAAACGATAGAAAAACAAAACATAAACGTTATCTTTTCCGACGTGGGAAAAACGCTCGATATAGGCGATGCAAGCCTTAAAATTCTTGCTCCGTCGGACAATATGCTTTCCGGCAAGGAAGCAAACGATTACAGCATAGTGACGAAGCTGACATACGGCGATACGTCGTTTATGTTCACGGGCGACGCGGAGAGCGACAGCGAGGCTGAAATACTCGGCACGTTTTCAAAGTCGGAGCTTAAATGCAATGTTCTCAAGGTCGGACATCACGGCTCGAAAACCTCCTCCTCGCAGGAATTTCTTGACGCCGTAGCTCCCGATATAGCGCTTATATCCTGCGGAAAGGACAACGACTACGGTCATCCGCACGACGAAACGATGAAAAAGCTGAACGCTATGGGAATAAACATTTTCCGCACGGACGAAATGGGCAGCGTTGTTCTTGTTTCCGACGGAAAAACGGTTTCGCGTCTTGAATCGAAATAAACAAGGATGCGATAAATTTTGAAAAAACTGTTGGCTGTTGCGGCGGCTGTTATATTTGCGGCGTCGGCTGTGTCTGTGCGGGCCGTCGGAAACGCTCCGGCTTTCAACGAAAGCGACGTGGTGTTTTTCGGCGATTCGACAACGGCGCATATGAAGCTGCGCGGAGGAATTCCGGCGGAAAGAGTATGGTCGGGCAAGGCGAACACCGTGCTTTTCAGAACGGTGTGCGAAGGAAAGCCGATATATTTTGAGGACGAAGAAAGAGCCGTGTCGCTTGCGGAAGCCGTCCGCGAAAAACAGCCGAAAATACTTGTGATAACGCTGGGCGTATCCGGCGGAGCGGGCTTTATGCCGAAGGAAAAATTTATTTCCGTGTATGAAAATATCATAGCTGCGGTAAGGGAAAACAGTCCCGATACGCGACTGTTTGTGCAGTCGATACTGCCTCTTTCCGATAAATCCGTGCGGCATTACGACAGGCTTTCAAAGCAGGCTGTAACCGAGGCAAACGACTGGATACGGCAGGTCTGCGAGGAAAACGGCGTTTCGTATATAGATACTCACCGTCTGCTTACGGACAGCGACGGCTACCTTAAAAAGATTTATCAAAATGACGAATATATGCACCTTACAAGCGCGGCATACAAGGTGATTATTGAAAATATTTACTCTTTTATAAGCAATTCCGACGCAAAATAAAGGAATGGAAAGGACGAAAATTATGTTGGAAAATCTGGGCAGAAGAATTAAAATCATAGCCGTTGCAGTCGGCATAGCGGGGGCGATAACGGGACTTGCCGCCGCTCTCAAGCATTTCAGCGAGGGAAATCTTTTCTTTGCCGGAGTTTTCCTGATATATGCGATTATTTCAATAATGCTTATGATACCTCTTTTCCTTGCCGGAAGCGCGGCGGAATCGCTCGAAGCCGAAAACCGCAAGCTGCGCGCTCTCTCCGACAGGGTTGCTTCCATTGAGAAAAACGGCAGATATTCTTCTCCCGTGGATAAATATTCTCCCGCGGCAAGAGGTCAGCGCCGCGCTCAGCCGCCCGCATCTGATACGGAACAGACAGAGGCTATGGGAATAACGACAGCCGAACGCAAGGTAAATCCGCAGTATTCTTCGCAGGAGTTTTCCTCCTCGAAGGGAACGATAGATATAGACACAGACAAATCCCTCGGAACGATGACGTCGGTATTTTCCAATTCCTCGGACAGAATAGATTCCGATACTCTGATAACCGATATTCCTCCTGCGCCTTCGATGAAAAAAGAAGCCGAATCGGCTTTTTATACAACGTCAAGCATTGATATGATAAAGGTTAACCGCCGTGAAAACTCGGTGACAAGATTCCTTGCTCCTTCGTCCTCGACGATAGCCGCAGGCGGACTTCATACCGTTGCCGTAACGGAAGTCGGAAAGGTGCTTGCCGCGGGCTACGGAACATACGGTCAGTGCAATGTTTCTTCGTGGACGTCGGTTGCGGCGGTCGCCGCAGGAAACCATCACACCGTGGGACTTCTCTCAAACGGAACGTGCGTCGCCACCGGATATTCCGGCTACGGTCAGTGCGAGGTCGGAGCGTGGCGCAATATCTGCGCGATATCAGCCGGCGTCGGACACACGGTCGGACTTCTCGAAAACGGAACGTGCGTTGCCGCGGGTGACAATACATACGGTCAGTGCAACGTTGCGGACTGGGCGGGAATAATCGCGATATCCGCGGGCTACAACTATACGGTCGGTCTGCGTGCCGACGGAACGATAGTCGCGGTCGGAGCAAATACGGACGGTCAGTGGGGCGGAATCCGCTGGGGAAGCATATGCGCCGTGGCGTCGGGCGGACTCCATACGCTCGGACTCAAATCGGACGGCACGTGCGTTGCCGTGGGCAACAACGCAAACGATCAGTGCGAGGTATCGCGCTGGCAGAACGTAAAAGCCGTTGCGGCGGGAAACTATCACAGCGTGGGACTTCTTGCAAACGGCAAGGTTGTCGCCGTGGGCTACAACGGTTACGGTCAGTGCAATGTTTCCGACTGGCAGGATGTTGTGGCTATCGCCGCGGGCAGAAACCACACGATAGGACTTACGCGCTCGGGCAGACTGCTTTCAACGGGCGACGACACATACGGTCAGTGCGACGTAAAGAATTTTGCAAATATAAAAGTAAATAAGCAGTGAGCTTACAAAAAAACAAAAGCGGAGCCGTCGGCTCCGCTTTTGTTTTATATTTCCTGTAATTCAACCGTTTCCGCTTTTGAATTCAGTCTGAATTTCATATCCGAGGGGTAGTTACACTTTCTTTTCCATCTGCCCGAAAAGAACATAATGACGGAGATTATCATACCCACGCCCCAGCCGAGCGGCCACGCAAAGAATATTCCCTCGTATCCGAAAAGTCTGCCGAGAATGAACGCTCCGACAACTCTTATAACAAGGTCAAACGATGTTCCGAGCGTGAAGCCGAGCATATCGGTCGAGCCTTTGAGTATTCCGTCAAGAGGTATTTTCACCGCGATGAAAATAAAGAACGGAACGACGCAGGAAATAAATAATTTGCCGGAATTGATAATCAGATCAACGTTTGCGTCGTCTTTGCTTGACAGAAAGATTTCAACCCAGAATTCCTTGAAGGGAAGAATCAGAACCGTAGCCGATACGCAGAAGATCAGACACAGCAGAAACGTTGAAAAATAACCTTCGGCAAGTCGCTCGTATTTCTTTGCGCCTACGTTCTGAGAAACGAAATTCGACAATGCATTGCACAGAACCGTAAATATATTTATTGCGATATAGCAGATTTTATAAGCTGCCGAATATCCTCCGGCGACGTAATTTCCTCCGACCGACGTCAAAATTCCGGTTATCAGAACGCCTCCGACCGAGATAAACAAGCCCTGCAGAATACTCGGAACGGCTATTGAAATTATCTCTTTGAAGATAGGCCTGTCAAAGCCCTTTATTTTTTCATCGTCAAGCTTATTTATGCTTTTCATCAGCACAAGCAGGGAAAGAACAGCCGCAATTCCCTCGGAAATAATCGTGCCGAGAGCAAGTCCCGCGCTGCCCATTTTAATCGGAACAACAAAGAGCAGATCGAGTCCGACGTTGAGAATGGTTGAAAAAATCAGGAAATAAAGCGGAGTTTTTGAGTTTCCGAACGATTGAAACATATACATCGCGTAATTGTATATGAACAAAAAAATAACGCCTGCGATGTAAATCAGCATATAGCTCAGCGCTTCGTCAAAGCATCCCTCGCCGTCGCTGCTGTTTATCATTCCTTTAAGCAAAGGATAAATAACCGCAAACCCGATGACAGTTGTTACAAGTCCGAGCGCCAGCGTGCCGATAAGTCCTATTTTACAGGTTTTCTTTAAGGATGTATAATTTTTTGCGCCGAAATATTTGGCGCTCACAACGCCGCATCCCACGCCGAACCCGACGGCTATGTCAAGAAACACCACCGTTATCGGATACACAATTCCGACAGCGTCAAAGCTGTCAACCGATTCAATAAAATGTCCGGCAATGAAATTATCGGCTAAGTTATACAGCTGCTGCAGCGTAACGGATAATATCATCGGGATTGAAAACGACAGCAAAATCAGAAAAGAATTGCCGACCGTCATATCTTTTGTCTTCATAATGTAAGCCTTCTGTTTGTTTTTTTCTTGATTATAGTGTTCCGTGCAGAAAAAGTCAATGGTAATAAGTACGAAATTGGCGCCGATTTTCGCGCACGTTATGTGCATTTTCGCGCCCGCGCAGGCGCTCTTTTTCTTTGAGATTTTTTGCAAAGCGCTTCGGCTTTTTCGGAATTATTGCGACGGCGCAAAGAAAAAACGGTCTGATACAATTGTATCAAACCGCTGATTTTTTTGTGGTGCCGATGGCGGGGGTCGAACCCGCACGCCCGTGAAGGCAACAGATTTTGAGTCTGTCAAGTCTGCCAATTCCATCACATCGGCACGGACATTTTTAATTATAACACAAAAAATGAAAAAATCAATAGCAAATTTTACGGGCGCTGAAAATTTCCGCCGCGGAACATAAGCGAAAAAACTTGACAAAAACTTTCTTTTTATATATAATCGTATTTGTTGAAAATAAGTATAATATAATCATTATAAGAAATGATTTTATCACGGCAAAAGGGAAGGAGTAAGTTTAATGAAAAAAACGCAACCGACGCATACGGTTTACAGTATGGATTCGCTGTATGACGGCGTTGTAAAGCAGGCGGAAAGATACGGAGATAAAGAAAGATACATTTATAAGGACAAAATTACAAAAGAGGACGCGGTTGTAACCTACCGCGATATGCTCGATCATGTGAATTATATTTCGTCGGGACTGACGGCTCTCGGTTTTACCGAGCCGACGTGCCTCGTATCCGGCGAATCTCATCCCGATTATGCGGCGGCATATATAGCGACGATATCCGCCGGCGGAATTATCGTTCCGCTCGACAAGGATATTCCGGCGGAGCAGTTTGCCGGCTTTGCGGTGCTTTGCGAAACCGACGTTATATTCTATACCTCGTCCATTCATCATAAGGTTATGGAAGTAAAGGATCAGCTCCGCGACGTAAAATATTTCATATGCTTTGATTACGCGGGCGACGATTTCCCCGACGACAAAAGATTTATGCGCTTTGCCGATTTTTATGAGCTCGGCAGAAAGGCGTATGAAAACGGCGATCGGACGGCTGAAAATCACGCGGTGGATCTTGACAAAACCTGCGCGATACTCTTTACCTCCGGCACGACGGGAACAAGCAAGGGCGTTATGCTTTCGCAGAGAAATCTTGTCACGGCGACGCTTGATTCCTGTGCCATAATGGGCTGCGCCAAGGAGGACAGATACGTTTCCGTGCTTCCTTTCCATCACGCATATGAGTTTACCTGCGCACAGCTTGCGCTTCCCAACACGGGCGCAACGACCGTTATAAACGATTCCATAAAGAACACAATGCGCAACTTTGCGAAATATCAGCCCACGGCGCTTGTGCTTGTTCCGCTTTATGTGGAAACGATGCACAAAAGAATCTGGGCGGAGATAGCAAAGAAGGGCAAGACCAAAACCGTAAAAACGGCGATGAAAATTTCAAATGCGCTCCGCAAAATAGGCATAGACCGCCGCAGAAAAATTTTCAAGGATATTCTTGATGCGTTCGGCGGCAGACTTCAGTATATCGTTTGCGGCGGCGCTTCGCTCCGCGCAGAGCTTATAAACGACTTTGACGCCTTCGGCATAAAAATATGCGAAGGCTACGGAATTACGGAATGCTCGCCTCTTGTCGCGGCAAATCCTATGCATTGGCGCAAGCATCACTCCTGCGGAATGAGAGTTCCGCATATGGAAGTGAGAATAGACAAGGCTTCTCCGGAAGACGAAACGGGCGAAATCGTGACGCGCGGCGACGCCGTAATGAAAGGCTATTATAAAAATCCCGAAGCGACAGCCGAAGCTTTCACCGAGGACGGATGGTTCCGAACGGGCGATATAGGCTATATCGACGACGATGATTTTATATTCATCACGGGAAGAAAGAAAAACGTTATCATTCTTTCAAACGGAAAGAATATATTCCCCGAAGAGCTTGAAGAATATCTCGGTCAGAGCGAATATATATCGGAATGTGTCGTTGTCGGCAGAAAGAACGAAGCGGGCGAAACGTCGATATGGGCAATATGCTATCCGAATTACGATAAATTCGAGGGCGCTTCAAAGGAAGAAATCGAAGCCAGAATACGCGAGGAAGTCGATAACGTGAACAAAAAGCTTCCTATTTTCAAGCATATCCCCAACGTTGAAATAAGAGAAACGGAATTCGAGAAAACAACGTCGAGAAAGATAATGCGTTATAAGGTAAAATAATTATTTTTATTCGGCAGGAGCCGGGAAAGAGAGCAATACAATGTTTGACGAAATAAAATCAATTATGATGGAGACACTTTCGATACCGGAGGATCAGATAACTCCGGAAGCAAATCTCGAAGCGGATCTCGGGATAAGCTCGCTTGAGCTTTATGAGCTCGGCGGCAGACTTATGGAAGAGTATGACATCGATATCGAAGAGGACGAAATTCATACGTTTATTACGGTAAACGATATAGTTGAGTATATTTCATCCCATACAAAATAATCAAAAAACAAAACCGATGCGGAGCCGAAAACGGCTCCGCATTGTCACCTCTGACCGAAAGGAGAAGGGCTATGCTTTATGCTTCGCCGTTTATAACGGTTTACTGCTGTGTTCTTGCGGCGTTTCTCGGCGCGTGTATGAGCAGCTTTATCGCCTGTATGTGCTGGCGGATCGCGCACGGAGAATCGGTGCTGCGCGGACGCTCTCACTGCGATTATTGCGGACATACGCTCGGCGTGCGCGACCTTTTTCCGATATTCAGCTATATATTTTCGGGCGGAAAGTGCCGCTATTGCGGAGCAAAGCTTTCTTTGGGACATCTTTTCGGCGAGCTTGCGGGCGCGGTGATTTTTACGGCGGTTCTGCTGAAATTCAATGTAACGCTTACCGCGCTTGCATGGCTGATTTTTGTCTGTATTCTGCTTGCGTGCTCGTATTCGGAGCTGAACGGCTGTAAAATTCCGAACGGATTTATTATAGCGGGAATTGCTTTGGAGGCGCTTTCGTTTCTTTTCCGCGAGGATAAAGCGGCGGAGGCAAAAAGCGCTCTGCTCGGCGGATTGGCGATAGCCGCGGCGGCGCTGCTGATATCTTTTGTCTTCGGAAAAATTTTCAAACGGACTGCGATTGACGTCGGCGATATAAAGCTTTTGCTTGTCACCGGACTTTTTCTCGGCTGGGAGAAAAATCTGATTTGTCTTGCTGCAGCCTGCGTTTTGGCAACCGTGTCCGCGCTTGCGGCAGGGAAAAGAAGGCTTCCGCTTGCGCCGTTTGTTTCCGGCGGAGCGGTCGTCGCGCTCATTTTCGGGGACGCGATTGTCAATACGGTAAAATGAAAAGCTCATCCGTTTCGGGATGAGCTTTTGCTTTTTTAAAATTCCGTCTGTGCAGGTATTAAAAAATCTGCATATCGTCCCCGATGATTAAAGTTTCTTTTTCTTTTTTAATAAATTCCGC
>CAVEFC010000038.1:0-13781 GCA_963614875.1 uncultured Eubacteriales bacterium
GGCGGCGACTGGGGGGACGACGACTGCTTCATATATCATGACCATGGGATGCGACCGCCGAAATCTGATCCCGACGCACGTTTTAGGTGAAAGAGAGCCGCACGGACGGTCACTTAAAAACGTATGAACCCTGCAAGGTAAAACGGTATATTCAACACAAAAAAATTTAAAAAAATAATAAAGGAGAAAACTACATGAAAATCAGCAGTGAACTTATCGCAAAAGCAAAGCTTGCAAAATCGGCAGAAGAGCTTATCGCGCTTGCAAAGCAAAGCGGCACAGAGCTGACCGAAGAAGGTGCGAAAACATATTTTGATCAGCTGCACAAAGGCGGCGAGCTTTCCGACGAGGAGCTTGACAACGTTACCGGCGGCTGCGGCGATGATGAGCCGACCGACCGCCGCAGGAAGGTATCACCGACCGACTGTGATTGTAAGTACTATGCATGCGGAATCTGTGAGCAGAGTGCTACTCACTGTGGCTGCCGTGCCGTGCATGAGGCTACCTGCGGGACATGCCTTCATATCCGCTACAAAGGTGATGGCTCCGCGGTCTGCAACAGTAAGAACGTGGATAAGTGGACAAATCTGTACTACTAAAAACAAAAAAAGTCCCGAAAAACTTATTACTCTTGCAAGGTAAAACGGTATATTCAACACAAAAAAATTAAAAAATAATAAAGGAGAAAACTACATGAAAATCAGCAGTGAACTTATCGAAAAAGCAAAGCTTGCAAAATCGGCAGAAGAGCTTATCGCGCTTGCAAAGCAAAGCGGCACAGAGCTGACCGAAGAAGGTGCGAAAACATATTTTGATCAGCTGCACAAAGGCGGCGAGCTTTCCGACGAGGAGCTTGACAACGTTACCGGCGGCTGCGGCGATGATGAGCCGACCGACCGCCGCGTAAAGGTATGGCACGGCCACAAAGGTTGTAATTACTATGCATGCGGAATCTGTGAGATGAAGGCTGGCTGTGGCCACCGTTCTGCGAAGGATTGTACCTGTGGAAATTGCCTTCACATCCGCTACAAAGATGATGGCACCACGGTCTGCAACAGTTTGAACGTGCAGGATGAAAGCGACACAAAGTCTGTGCCATTTTGAATGTGGCTGAGTGGACAAATCTGTACTACTAAAAACAAAAAAAGCTCCGAAAAACTTATTACTCTTGCAAAGGAAAACGGTACGGAACTGACCGGGGAAGGTGCAAATGCTTTATATTTTAAATTCCAATATAGCGCTGCGTTCATGGCGTCTTGTGCCATATGCATATTACATAAAGGGTGAGCGCACCGCAAAAGGCTTAAAAAAAGACGAATTTGAATTTCTTTCTCTGTGCGACGGCAGGACAAACCTGCCGTCTGCGGAGGAAAGCGCACTCGCGCGCGATTTTCTCGGAAAGGGCTTTATCCGCGAAGCGAAAAACGGGGAAGCTTTGTCCGAATGGAGTCGGGCGCGCGTCTGCGACAACCGCTATTTTCCGGCTATGAACTGGATGATTACCGGAAAATGCAATTATAACTGTCTGCATTGCTTCAACGCGGCGGACAACGCTCCGCTGATGAGCGAATTTACCCTCGAAGAAGCCGAAAAACTGCTTGACGAGGCGCAGGAGTGCGGTATCAACGCCTTTACTATTACGGGCGGAGAGCCGATGTGCCATAGGAATTTTTTCGATATTATCGAGGGAATTTACAGTCGCGGAATGTATGTTGCTGAGCTGAACACAAACGGTTATTACATAAATCAGGAATCGCTTGAAAAAATGAAGCGGATAGGGTGCCGGCCTCTTATCAAAATTTCATTTGACGGGGTAGGTCATCACGATTGGCTGAGAAACCGCAAGGGCGCGGAGGAGGATGCGCTTCGCGCGATAAAGCTGTGCATTGACAACGGTTTTCGTGTAAAAGTGCAGACAAACGTTCACCGGATGAACGTGGAATCAATGCTTCCGACGGCAAAGCTGCTGTGCGAAATGGGCGTTTACGAAATGCGTATCATACGCACGAGCGAAGCGCCGCGCTGGGTAAAAAACGCGGGCGACGCCTGTCTTACGCTTGAAGAATATTTCGACGCCATGCTCGGTTTTCTGCACGATTATGCAAAAACCGGAGGCTTAATGGAAATAGATGTCTGGCAGTTTGCTCGTTTTAGTCCGCGGGAAAGGGCATACCATCCTCGCGCGATCGAATGCGTCGAAGGCCAATATCGCGACAATCTGCCCGTGTGTCGCGGCAACAGAGGTATGGTTGCCGTCGCGGCGGACGGAGAACTTTATCCGTGTCATCAGATGTCGGGATATTACGGTCAGCACGGGTGGAAGCTCGGCAACGTAAAAACCGACGGCTTAAAGAAATATCTGCAATCGGGCGATTATCTTTGCGAGGTCTGCACTACCGTAAAGGAGCTTGCCGATCATAACGAAAAGTGCGCTTCCTGCGGGTGGTTTAAGTATTGCTGCGGAGGCTGCAGGGCAATAGGTCTTGCGCTTACGGGCGATAAGCTCGGCGCGGATATATCAAAATGTCTGTTTTTCGAAGGCGGATATCTTGAAAAGCTGCAGTCCGCGCTCGACGGCTACAGAAATGTATCCGGAATTTACAGCACGGATAAGTAAAATCGGGCTTTGAATATGAAACAAAACATTGTTTTAATATAAAAAAGCGGTCATCGCAGGCGATGACCGCTTTTATATATAGCATTTGAGCGTTTTTTCTATCCAATAGGAAAACTCCGCGTCGGGAAGATATTTTTCGGTTGCTTTCAGGCGCTTGTATGCCGCAACGCCGTCGGACGGATCGTGCCAGATATCAGCGAAAACAAAATCGAAATCCGAGCCGGAAAGCTTGCTTTCGGCAAAGGAAAAAGCGTCGTCGCAGACAATATTTATCTTGTCGCCGTGCGGAATCTGCGGAAGAATAATATCGCAGAACAGCGCGATTGCGCTTTTGTCGCGTTCGACCACCGTAACGGAGGCTACGTTTTCTTTTTCCGACGCCATACAGGCAAAATAGCCGAGTCCGAGTCCGTAGGTCAGAACCTTTCCGTGCGACCGCGATATCGGCTGTCGCATTGTGTTTATTTCGTTCGGGGTTACAAGCATCCATTCCGTACCGTTTTCAAGCACCGCGGGATAGGAAAATTCCTTTTCGAAAAAGGCTATCTGCGGAATTATTTTTCCGTCGCGCGTGGTTTTCGGATCATTGAACACAAAAGCCTGATACGGAACGTATTTTCTGTGGCAAAGCTCCCATTTGCCGAGCTTTTTCTGCGGTATTTTTATGTTTTTAAGGTACGGATCGTTTTCGTAATCCTCGTTTTTGAGAAGATGTATCATATCCGGAAAATATTCTTCGAAAATTTCGGCGTCGCGTGGATTATTTTCGGTATCGAGATCTATCGCCGCCGCAAGCGTAAAGCAATAGGCTTCCTCCTTTGAAATATCGCAGTCGCGGCAGAGGCTTTCTATAAATTCGGGGCGGATAAAATCCGCTTCGCGATTTATAAAAACGCTGAGCTTTTCAAAAAGTATTCTGTTGTACTGCGCGAATTTGAGAATGTTTTTCATACGCTCAGCTCCCCTTTTGAAAATATCAACTATTATTATAGCGGACGGATTGCGATTATGCAATACAAAAATAAAAAATCAAAGGCAAAGACGTTTTTTTCGCCTTTGCCTTTGAAAAATTATTCTTTTGCCGCTTCTTCCGCTTCTTTTTCAAGAACCGTGTAGGCTATCTTGCCGACAAGCGTTCTGGGAAGCTCGTCTCTGAATTCTATCTGATAGGGAAGCGCATATTTTGCAACGTTCTTTTTGCAGTATTCGTGAAGCTCCTGACGGATATCTTCGGAGGGCTTTACGCCGTCCTTCAGAACGATAAACGCTTTTACCTTCTGCATTTTGTAGGAGTCCTTCACGCCTATAACGCAGCTCATCTGAACCTTCGGGTGCGCGTCGAGAATGTTTTCTATCTGCGAAGGATATACGTTATATCCGCTTGTTATTATCATTCTCTTTATGCGCTGCTTGAAGTAAATAAAGCCGTCCTCGTCCATTTTTCCGAGGTCGCCGGTATGAAGCCATACGTTTCCGTCATTATGGGTGCGCAGGGTGTTTGCAGTTTCTGCTTCGTTATTCATATAGCCGACCATAACAGAAGGGCCGCAAAGACATATCTCTCCGTCCTCTCCGTAGGGAGCTTCGTCGCAGGTGCCTACGGTACAGATCTGATAATATGTGTCCGGATAGGGAAGTCCTATGCTGGCTTCGCGCTCCTCGCAGTAAGGAGTAAGACAGCTTGCCGTAACACATTCGGTTGTTCCGTAGCCTTCGCGCACATGAACGGGCGAGCCGTGATCGTCAAGGAATTTATCGAATCTCTTTTTAAGCTCGACGGAAAGCGAATCTCCGCCGGAGAACACGCCGCGCAGAAAGTCGAGCGAAACGCCGTCAAGGTACGGATTTCTCGTGATGGCTTCAAAAAGCGTGGGCACGCCGGCAATGAAGTTCGGCTTTTCCGTCTTTATAAGATTTGCATAAGCTTTCACGTTGAAGCGCGGAACGAGAATGGAAAGCCCGCCGGCGACCATCATCGTGTGGATGCATACGCCGAGTCCGAAGCCGTGGAAAACGGGCATCGCCGCGAGCATTTTCATTGCGTGAATGTCGTAGTGCGACATTGCCGCCGTCTGAAGTGCGAGCGCGTTGAAATTGAGGTTTGAAAGCATTATGCCTTTCGTCGTTCCGGTTGTTCCGCCGGAGAAAAGGATAACGGCAACGTCCTTATCGTGCTTTTCGACTCTCGGATCTTCTCCCTTGTATTTTTTGCCGAGCGCAAAGAAATCGTGCCATTTTATAACGGTATCGTTTTTCGGAAGCTTCGGCGTTTTTCCGAGATTCATAAGCGAAAACGCAAGCTTTTTAGCCGCACCGAGCTCATCTCCCGCGCTTGCTATTATCAGCTTTTCGAGCGGGTAATTTTTCATTACCGATTCAAATTTGGAATAGAACTGATCAAGGGTTATCGCGCATTTCGAGCCGGCCGTGCGAAGAAAGAATTCAATTTCGTTTTCGGCTGAAAGGGGATGTATCATGCTGGCAACCGCGCCGATATAATTGAGAGCGTAAAGACAGTATATCGCCTGCGGAACGTTCGGCAGGCAAACGGTTACCTTGTCGCCCTCCTTTATTCCTATCGAAGCAAAGGCTTTTGCCGTGATTTTAATATTTTTTTCGAGCAGAGAATAGGGAATTATTCTTCCCATATAGGAAAGCGCGGGAAGCGACGGATATTTTTCAGCCGTTGCAAGCACAACTCCGCTCATCGAGTCCGTCGGATATTCGAGGTTGAACGGCACATCGCCGTAATGAGAGAGCCAAGGCGTTTTGGGTTGCATTTTATATACCTCCGATTATCGTGTCAATCGATTTCTGTTTCGGTTTGCAGGGGAAGCTCAAGAAGCTCGGGATTCTGCAGGAACTTGCGGAGAAGTCTTATGCTTTTTGCAAAATACGTTCCGTCCGCAATGCGTTCGTCTATCGTAAGTCCGAGCTCAAGGGCATTTTTCATCGTTACATTGCCGTTTTCATCATAGAACGGATGAAGATGCTTCTCTCCGACGAGAATGAAAAACGAGTTTGTTCCCCAATTAGTAAGGTGATGATACTGCGCCGAAAGCTTTATGCTTCCCGTGTTCGATATAAACACGCTTGAATGATACGGATCGAACTCCACAAGGTCATTCGGAAGCCAGTCGCGCGCTTCGAGGAAGTTGAGTATTTTTATTATGAATTTCATTATGGGGCGGGGAGATTTGACAAGCACCGAAATTATATCGGTCGTGCCGTCGGTTTTGTTTTCACTGCGGACGTGAGTTACAAACTTTTTCACCTTGCCGTAAATCTGTTCGAGCGGGGAAACGTCGCTGTCCTTATCGAGCTTGATTATTGCGAGCGCTTCGCTTGACGTATCGTTGAACTGACGCTTTACCACAAACGAAAACGATATTTCGTTTCTTTCGTAAAGGCGATTGCCGGCATAGAAATAGTTCATTTTCGGGCGCTCGTAAAGCACCTTTGCCACGGCTGCGCAGATAACGTGAAACATCGTATATTTGAAATCCGGCGAGTCCGCATTTTTCTTTTTTATGAATTCTTCAACCGCGGACATATCGACAAGCTCGCTCATAACGGCTTCGTTGTCGCACCTGTTCGGAAGCAGGAATCCGGCGAATTTGTGCATTGAATCCGCTTCGCGCACAAGTCTTCCGTCGCGGCGGTCACCGCGTTTTTTCTTCTTTTTTGTTTTATCTTTTGACATTTTTATTACCTCTCATTTGCTGCATATCTCAATGAGCGTGTTTCCGAGACTGAAAATTTCATCAAATTCTTTCCGGTCATTTCCCGCAAGAAGCACCTGAAAAGCCGTTCCGTAAAGGGAACCGAGTATAACCTTCGACACCGCCTGCGCACCGTATTTCCCCAGCACGGGACTGTCCTTTGACGGCTCCTTTGAAAGCACGTCGTCGCGGACAAGCTCCGCAAGCCTGTTGAAAAGATATGTCACCTGAAACTTAAACGACCTGTTCCACATCGCCTGAATCGAAAAGTCGAGGAATATTTTCATCACGTCGGGACGTTCCCTCAGTATTTTTTCAAAATATTCCGAAAGCAGATACATTCTTTCGGTTTCGTCTTTGCCTTTTTTCATTGCCACGGTCACCTCGTCAAAGCAGGCTGAAACAAGCCTTGAGGCGACTGCCGTGAAAAGATTTTCCTTTGTTCTGAAATGATATGTGAGAAGTCCGAGCGCGACGTGAGCTTCCGCCGCTATATCGCGCATGGAAACGTTTGCATATCCCTTTTTCGAAAGCAGTCTGAACGCCGCATCAAGTATTTTATCGCGGGAATTTTCTCTTTGGGTATTCATTATTCACCTCAGCCGGTTTTTGTACGCTTGTACAGCAGATATTATATCAAAAGGTATGCGGTTTGTCAATGATTTCTTAATATTATGTTAAAAAACACGGCGTAAAAAAATCCCGAACCGCTCCGGTTCGGGATTTTCCGTTCAAAATGTTTTGATTATTCGGCGTCCTGCGCGGGAGCTTCTTCCTCTGCGGGCTCCTCCTTTGCGAGAAGAGCGCGGATGGAAAGGCTTACCTTGTGCTTTTCGTCGTCGATATCGGTGATCTTTGCGTCAACAACCTGTCCTTTTTCAAGAACGTCGGAAGGATGAGCAAGCTTTTTGTCCGCTATCTGCGAAATGTGGATAAGACCGTCAACTCCGGGGATTATCTGTGCGAACGCGCCGAAGGGCATCATCGAAGCGATGGTAACGGGTACCACGTCGCCTACGTTGTGAGCCGCTCTGAAAAGCGTCCAGGGGTTTGTTTCCTCTGTCTTGTGACCGAGAGAAATTCTGCCTTTTTCACGATCGAAGCTCTTCACGAATACGTCGAGCTTTTCGCCGATTGAAACGATATCCTTCGGATTGGAGATGTGAAGCCATGTAAGCTCGGAGCTATGTACCATGCCGTCAACTCCGCCGAGATCGACAAATACTCCGTAAGAGGTCATACTCTTTACGGTGCCCGTGTAGTGCTTGCCTACTTCGATTTCGTTCCAGAAGGCTTCCTCGCGGGCTTTGCGTTCTTCGCGCGCTACAACGCGGATAGAACCGAGAACTCTGCGACGTGAAGCGTCGAGGTCGATTATTTTGAATTTCTGTGTCGTTCCGACAAGCGTGGAAAGGTCGCCGTCGCGCGGAACTGTCGTCTGCGATGCGGGAACGAATATGCGCTGAGAAAGCGCGCGGATGACTACGCCGCCCTTGACCGCTTCCGTAACCTTGCCTTCGAGTACCGTTCCGTTCTCAAATGCTTCCTGCACGAGCTTCCAGTCGTTTGCGGCGGTGATTTTCTTGGTGGAGAGGAAGGCAATGCCGTCGACGTCGCTGACTCTGTATGCAACAGCCTCTATCTGATCTCCTACCTTAAAAAGATTTTCGAGCTTTGCCTGAGGATCGTCTGTGACGTTGTCAAGCGTGAGTATGCCTGTGCATTTCGAGCCGATGTCAACACGGACTTCGGTGCCGGAAACGGACATGACATATCCCACGACGGTATCTCCTGTACTGATATTTTTGAACGATTCGTCAAGAAGCTCCGCGAAATTTTCATGTTCGCTCATAGTTGTTTGTACCTCCTCGATTATATAGCCGGGAGTTGAAGCTCCGGCTGCGATGCCTGCTTTGCAGTGCATCTTTTTTATGTTATCGGGAATATCGGCTGCGCTTTCGATGAAAAACGTGTTTTCGCAATGCGCCTTTGCTATTTCGTAAAGCTTTCGGGAATTTGCACTTTCCCCATCGCCTACGACGAGCATAACGTTGCAATCACGGGCAAGCTTTTCGGTTTCAAGCTGCCTTTCCTCCGTAACACAACATATTGTATCAAAAAATAAAGCGTTTGTATATAGTTTTTGAAGAATTTTTTTGCTTTTTTCGTAATCAAAATGATTAAGTGTGGTCTGACAAGCCACAATTACTGCTTTTTCTGACAATTTATTTCTGAAATCTCCGCAAAGAAGCTCTGAAAGTCTGTCGCTTGAAGCTATAACGGCGTACTCGCCGTGAATATAACTTACTATACCTTTTACCTCCGGATGCGTTTCGTCGCCGAAAATTACGGTGAAAGTCTTTTCGGAGGTGTTTTCGTCCATTATTTTATGTATTTTTGAAACGAACGGGCAGGTGCAGTCGCAGGTGTGAAAGGTAGGATCGCGCTCCTCCGCTTTTTTCAGCGACTGCGCGAGCTGCTTTGTTATTCCGTGCGCGCGTATTATGACGGTCGCGTTTGCCGGAGCATCCGACAAAAGCGCTTCGAGCGCGCCCTCGTCGATTGAATAAACGCCTTCGGCTTCAAGCCGCTTTGTGTATTTTCCGTTGTGAATAAGATGACCGAGAGTATATATTTTTCCGCCGCCGGAGGCAAGCTTTTCGGCTTGCTCGGTGGCGCGTCTGACGCCGAAGCAAAAGCCGGCGTGCTTTGCGAGTGTTACGCTCAACTGCTTTTCCTCCTCCGGAGCGTTCCGTCACGGATTTATTTTATTCTGCTTTCTATTATTTTAAGCGCGTGATCGACGGTTTCTTCAAAGCTGCCGGAATTGTCGAGCATTATCGCGTCGTCTGCGGGAATTGCGGGCGCGATTTTTCTCGTGCTGTCCTGTCTGTCCCTTGCGGAAAGGGCTTTTTTCACTTCCTCAACCGAAACGTTTTCGCCCTTTTCGGCAAGCTCGGCTCTGCGTCTTTCCGCGCGGGCGTCGTCCGACGCCGTCATAAAGAATTTTACGTCTGCGTCCGGAAGAATCACCGTTCCGATGTCGCGGCCGTCCATAATCACGTTGTTTTTCTTTGCCATATCGCGCTGAACGTCGAGAAGAAACGTCCTGACCGAGCCTATTGCCGAAACCGCCGAAGCAAAAGCCGAAACCTCGCTTGTGCGGATAAGTCCGGTGACGTCCTCGCCGTTAAGTATCATATGCTGTGTGCCGTCGATGAATTCGATGTTCATTTTTATTTCCGGCAGACGCGCGGTAACGGCTTCTTCGTTTTTCGGATCGGTGCCGGTGCGAAGAATGTAAAGACCTATCACGCGGTACATTGCGCCCGTATCGACGTGAATATATCCGAGTTTTTTGGCAAGTGCCTTTGCAAGAGTGCTTTTTCCGGCTCCCGAAGGGCCGTCTATCGCTATGTTTATCATTTTCATATCTCCCGTATTTTTATATTTTTGCGGCATCCGTTGCGGCGGCTACCGCCGTCGAAAATGCCGATTGCAGATTGAAGCCTCCGGTGTAGGCGTCCACGTCTATTATTTCGCCGGCAAAATAAAGATTCGATACAAGCTTTGATTTCATCGTCGAGGGCGATATCTCCGAAACGGAAACTCCTCCTCCCGTGACTATTGCCTCACTTATCGGGCGGAAGCCCGTGACCGTAAGCTTTATCGCTTTCATTGCGGATATTATGCTTTTGCGCTCGGCTCTGGTTATCGAATTTGCCTCTCTGTCCGCACGGATACCGCAGATATCGCAGAAGGGAAGTATCATTTTCGACGGAAGCAGAGCGGCAAGCACGGACGAAAAATGCTTGTTTTTGTTTTTGTCGAATTCCGAAATCAGACGCCTGTCAAGCGTTTCTTCGTCGAGGGCGGGCTTTTCGTCGATATACACCTCGTATCTGCCGCTTTCCATCGGACGCATATGTGCCGAAGCCGAAAGAATGACGGGACCGCTCACGCCGAAGTGCGTAAAAAGAAGCTCGCCGAAATCCTCGTATATCACGGAGCTTTTGGTTGTGTCAACGATTTTTACGGCGACGTTTTTTAGCGTAAGTCCCTGCATACGCATACACAGATCTCCCGCGCACGAAAGTCCGACAAGCGACGGAATAAGCTCCGTTACCGTATGACCGAGCGAGCGCGCCATTTCAAAGCCGTCGCCGGTAGAGCCCGTCACGGGGTACGAAACGCCTCCGGTGCAGAGGATAACGCTGTCAAAATCCGTGTAGCGACGCTTTTCGGTTATGATTGCGGTTACCGCGCCGTCGGAGCTTTCAAGGGAAACTACTCTCTCGCCGATAATTTTGCAACCGCTTTCGCTTATCCGCTTTTTTAGGGCGAGAACGACGTCGGTTGCTTTGTCCGAAACGGGAAAAACGCGCTTTCCGCGTTCGATTTTGAGCGGCACGCCGAGATTTTCAAAGTAATCGAAGGTGTCCTGCGGGGTGAAGCGGTGGATTGCGGAAAAGAGAAATTTTCCGTTTTGTGTAACGTTCCTTATAAATTCGTCGGGAGAGCAGGCGTTTGTCAGATTGCATCTGCCTTTTCCCGTTATGCCGAGCTTCATTCCGAGAAGCCTGTTTTTTTCAAAAAGCGTGACGGACGCGCCGAGCTCCGACGCCTTGCAGCAAGCCATAAGTCCTGCCGCGCCGCCGCCTATAACGGCTATTCTTCTGCGATTCATTTTTCGCCTCCGAGCTCTGCCAGAGCCTTTTCCGCACGGTCGATATCGTCGTAAAGCGATTCGAGGAGCTTGTCTATTTCGTCAGTTCTCGCGTATATTTCCGAAAGACGCACATAGTCGCCGGAGGAGTCGCCCTCCGCTTCCTTTGAAAGACGCGATTTTTCGTCCTCAAGCTTTTCTATTTCGGCTTCGCAGCGTTCTATTTTCGATTTGTTTTTTCTTATGTCGGACGCGTTTTTCTTTGCGTCGAGGTAGCTTTGCCTGCTTTCCGCAACCGTTTTTTCGGGAGCGGCTGTCACCGATTTTACCGTTTCCCGCTCCTTTTTTTCGCAGTATTCGTCGTAATTGCCGGCAAATATCCGCAGACCGTCTGTCATATCGAATATTTTCAAAGAAAGCTTGCGGACAAAATATCTGTCGTGCGAAACGGCGATTATCGTGCCGGAAAACTGCATAAGCGCGTCTTCGAGCGCTTCGCGCGAGCCTATGTCGAGATGGTTTGTCGGCTCGTCGAGGATGAGAAGATTTATCTGCGAAAGTATCATTTTGCAGAGCATAAGCCTTGCTCTTTCGCCGCCGGAAAGCACGGAAACCTTTTTGTCCATATCCTCGGCAAAGAACAGAAACGAAGCAAGCGCCGAACGCACGACGGGCATTGTAAGCTTGTCGTGCGCGCGGCAGACCTCTTCGAGCACGGTGCTGTCGTTGTCAAGTGTCTGCTGCTCCTGATCGTAGTAGCCGGTGATTACGTTGTAGCCGTAGCGAAGAACGCCGGAATAGTCCTCGTCAAGTCCGCCGAGTATGCGGACAAGCGTGCTTTTTCCGCAGCCGTTCGGCCCGATTATCATTATACGGTCGCGCTTTTTGACTTCAAAGCTTATGTCGCTCAATATTTTTCTTTCGCCGTAGGATTTTGAAATGTTTTCGGCAAAGAGAACGTCGCTTCCGCTTTCTCTTGCCTCCGAAAAATGCAGAGAAATGTTCTTCGGCAGATTTTTCGGCGCGGAAACGCTTTCTTTTTCAAGGTGTTCTATCTGCTTTTGCTTGCTTTTTATCGTTACGAAGTTATGCGCCTGTCCCCAGCGGCGCTGCTGATCTATTATCGCCTCTATGCGCGATATTTCCTTTTGCTGAAGCTCGTGCTTTTTTGCAAGAGCCTTGCGCTGTTCGGCTTTCTGAGCCGCATAAGCGCTGTAATTTCCGTTATATACGGTCGCTTCCGTGTGTTCTATATCGAGAATTTTATTTGCGGCGCGATCGAGAAAATACCTGTCGTGCGAGATGAGAATAAGAGTTTTTCTGTATGAGCGCAGATGCTCTTCGAGCCACGCGAGCGTTTCCATATCGAGATGGTTTGTCGGCTCGTCAAGAATGAGAAGATCGGGCTCGCGGAGAAGAAGCTTCACAAGCGCAAGACGCGTCCGCTCGCCGCCCGACAGCTTGTTTATGGTTTTGCCGAGCGAATCCTCGCCGAAGCCGAAGCGCGCAAGCGTGGATTTCGTTCTCGAACGGTATTCGTATCCGCCCATTTTTCTGAAATCTTCCGTCAGGGTGGCGTATTTTTCGATCGCCTGCTCGCCGCCCGTATGATTTTCAATGCTTGCGGAAAGCTCGCCGAGGCGCTTTTCCGCCGCAACGATTTCGGGAAAAGCGTCAAGCATTTCGGCAAGAACGGTGTTTTCGCTTTCGAGCATCGCGTTCTGCGCGAGCATCGAAACGGTTTTGTCCTTCGCTATATAAACGCTTCCGGCGGACGGAGTAAACGTCCCAGCGATGATTTTTGCAAGAGTGCTTTTTCCTGCGCCGTTTACGCCCACTATACCGAGCCTGTCGCCTTCGTTTATCGAAAAATTTATATTGTTCAGTACGACGTCCGTTCCGTATTCGACGGTGACGCCGCTAACGCTTAAAAGTACCATTTTCAAAACCTTAGAGTAAAATTTATTTAATATTATACATCAGTTCGGGGCGGCATGTCAACCTTGCGGTGTCAAAATTGTGTATCCGACGTAAAATATTAACGATCAAAGATAAAAGGAGTGGTTTTTTTGAACGGAAAACTCAGAACGGCGTGCAATCTGCCGCTTCCGTATCCGGAGGTATGCGTCACCGCGCCGAATATAAATTACGCAAAATTGCTTTCATCGGCTTACGCCGGCGACGGAGGAGAGCTTTCGGCTGTTTTGCAGTACACATACGGGCATCTTATAACGGAAAATGCCGAGCCTTCGCAGCTTTCGGCGGTGCTTTCGTGCGTTTCCGCAACCGAAATGCGACATCTTGAAATACTCGGCGAGCTTATAGTAAAGCTCGGCGGCGATCCGAAATTCTGCGATATGCAGAGAAGAAGCTGTTTTGACGCCGGCAGGGTGAATTATCAGACCTCACCCGACAGGATTCTGCGCGCGGCGATATCGGGGGAAAAGGCGGCGATAGCTATGTACAGGGATCTTATCCGCAGGATAGACGACAGCTGTATACGCGAGATTCTCAGACGCATAATTCTGGATGAAGAGCATCACATAAAGCTTTTCGGCGAGCTTGCCGGCACGGCAAGATAGATAAACGCCGAAAACGGAAGATTTTCATTGACGAATCGTTTTTGCGGTGGTATAATACAAATCTGTAATAACTCTTTGTATAAATATCGAGGCAAATAATGATTTATCTTTCCCGTCAGAAAAAATAAAAGCCGCAGAAGCGACTTTGATTTTTTTGGAGCAGATGACGGGAATCGGTTCTCACGGCTCGACGC
>CAVEFC010000039.1:0-496 GCA_963614875.1 uncultured Eubacteriales bacterium
TGTGTAAAGCAAAATGCTTTACACAGTATATCACCGGTAAAGCATTTTGTCAAGGGTATTATTTTATATTTTTTCTTTTGTTCCAAAGAATATAATCTCTGCACCTGTAATCCGTGTTCAGCGACGCCGAATGAAATTCCGTGTCGGCAAAATATTCAAAGCCGCATTTTTCTATCACCCGACGCGAACGGTCGTTTCCGACAAAATATCCAGCCGAAACGGCGTCGAGGTTAAGCTCGTCAAAGCAGTAGCAGATGACTGCCTGCGCCGCTTCCGTCATAAGACCTTTGCCCCAATAATCTTTTGCGAGAACATAACCGATTTCCTTTATTTTCGCGTCGGGAAAATGCTCTGTCGTCACTTCATCGGGATCCATAATGCCGACGCTTCCGATGACCTTTCCGCTGTTTTTGTCAACCACGGCGAAAACGTTCTTATCCTCGATGAATTTTGAAAGTATTCCGCGGCTTTCTTCTATTGATTTATGGTGCGACCA
>CAVEFC010000039.1:506-12702 GCA_963614875.1 uncultured Eubacteriales bacterium
GATCGTCGGTGCGGAAGCCTCTGAGAACAAGGCGTTTCGTTTCTATTCTTATTTTGCTTGTGTCAACTGTTATTTCCATTCTGATTTGCTCCTTTCCTGAAGTATGAATGTTTATAAATTCCGATAAAAAAGCGGCGTGACAATTACCTGTCGCGCCGCGCTTTGCCCGTTTTGTACGGAAGATTTATTCTTCCGCGCGGAAAAGGGTATGGCGGCGCAGGCGCAAAGCAAGCTTCTGCGCAGCGGGAGCGTTTATGTATCTGAAAGCGGTGTTTTTCATATAAGCAGACGTTCCTGAGGACATAATTATTTCGCTCCTTTTCAAAAATTTTGTAAAGTATAGCACAATAAAATCCGTTTGTCAAGAAAAAAATTGTGACCTTATTTCAAAATGATTTCGCGCGGTGTTGACTTAGTGTAAAAAATATTGTATAATTAACAAAATATTATTTTGGGAAGTATGCAAAAAAATATGGAAGCAAAAAACAAATACGGCGCAAGAGAAATAACCTCGGAGGAAGCCGAAAAGCAAAGGGAATGTACGCGCAGAGTATATGAAAAGATAACCTCGGAGCGCGACGGCGGCGAACGCCGCGCGTGCTGCGTCGTTACATACGGCTGTCAGCAGAACGAAGCCGACGGCGAAAGAATTGCCGGAATGGCGCAGGAAATGGGCTACACGCTTACGGACGATCCCGCGGAGGCGGATCTTATAATCGTAAATACCTGCGCCATAAGAGATCATGCGGAAAAAAAGGCTCTCTCGGTGACGGGAGGCTACAAGCATCTGAAGGCTAAAAATCCGGCGCTGAAAATAGGCGTTTGCGGATGTATGGTATCACAGCCGAAAATGGCTGAGAAGATAAAAAACAGCTATCCTTACGTTGATTTCACGTTCGGTACGGAGGCGCTGTGGAAATTTCCCGAAATTCTTTGCGGATGCGTATTTTCCGGAAAAAGAAGCTTTACAGAAAACACGGGCGACGCCGTGATAAGCGAGGAAATCCCCGTCAGCCGAAAGAGCGATTTTGCCGCATGGGTAAGCATAATGTACGGCTGTAACAATTTCTGCACCTACTGCATAGTGCCGTATGTCCGCGGCAGAGAGAGAAGCCGCCGTCCCGAAGAAATAATAAAAGAGGTAGGAGGGCTTGTGCGCGACGGCTACAAGGAAATAACGCTTCTTGGTCAGAACGTAAATTCCTACGGCAAGGAATACGGAGTTGATTTTTCCGACCTGCTCGGCGAAATATGCAAAATAAACGGCGACTTTATCGTAAGATTTATGACAAGTCACCCGAAGGACGTTCCCGACAAGCTTATAAAAACAATAAAAGAAAATCCGAAAATAGAGCGTCATTTTCATTTGCCGATGCAGTCGGGAAGCGACAGAATTCTCAAGGAAATGAACAGAAAGTACACCTCCGAAACGTATGTTGCGCTTGCGGAAAAGCTGCGTAGCGAGGTGCCGGATATATCGCTTTCCACTGATATAATAGTGGGCTTCCCGGGCGAAACAGAGGAGGATTTCGACTGCACGCTCGACGTGATACGTCGCGTGGGCTTCGATATGATGTTCTCGTTCATTTATTCAAAGCGGGAGGGCACTCCCGCGGCAAGATCCGACCGTCAGGTTCCGGACGAAGTGAAAACGGAGCGCTTCCTCCGTATGCTGAAGGTTCAGGAGCCTATCGCCGAGCGGCGCGCACAGCGCTACGTCGGGAAAACCGTCCGCGTGCTTTGCGAGGGAAGAAGCAAAAACAATCCCGAAAAGTTCACGGGGCGCGACACGGGACTTAAAATAGTTCTTTTCGACGGCGACGATTCGATGACAGGCAAATTTGTCGATATAAAAATAAGCGAAGCTCACGCCTTTGCTCTTTACGGCGAGGCAATAAAATAAAGTGAGGTAAAAAATCATTATGACACCGATGATGCAGCAATATTTTGAAATAAAAAACAAATATAAAGAGTACATACTTATGTACCGCCTCGGAGATTTTTACGAGATGTTCTTCGACGACGCAAAGGTCGCTTCGAGCGAGCTCGATCTTGTTCTTACGGGGCGCGACTGCGGAGAAGAAGAACGCGCGCCCATGTGCGGAGTTCCTTATCACGCGGTGGAGGGCTATATAGGAAAGCTTGTTGCGCACGGCTATAAGGTCGCCATATGCGAGCAGCTGGAAGATCCTTCGCTTGCAAAGGGAATAGTAAAGCGCGACGTCGTGCGTATGATAACGCCCGGAACGCTTACGGAATCTTCGCTTCTTGACGAGAAGAAGAACAATTATATTTGCGCCGTGTACTTCGGCGACGATGCCGTCGGCGTCAGCTTTGCGGATATATCTACGGGAAGTCTTGCCGCCACCGAATTTTCCGGCGAGGACAGAATGAACAGACTTTTCGGCGAAATAGGCGTTTACGCTCCGAGAGAGCTTGTTATAAATACCTCGGCTTCCGCGCTCGGAGAAATGGAAACGTTTCTGCGTGAAAGACTTTACTGCACGATAAACGAAAATCAGCAGGAGCGCTTTTCGGGCGAGGCGGCGCAGGCGGAGGCGCGCACACGTTTTGCGGGCGAAGCGATACCGTCGGAATTCGACAGCACAGACGATCCCGCGCTGAAAGCTGTCGGAGCGCTTATTTCGTATGCGCTCGAAACGCAGAAAAACGATCTTTCAAATCTTCGCTCGCTGAATTATTACCGCGAGGGACAGTATCTTGAAATGGATATAAACACGCGCAGAAATCTTGAAACGTGCGAATCGCAGCGCAGAGGCGAAAAGCACGGCACGCTTTTGTGGGTGCTTGACAAAACAAAAACCGCGGCGGGAGCAAGGCTGCTGAAAAACTATATAGATTTTCCGCTTGCGAATCCTTACGGGATAAACCGCCGTCAGAGCGCGGTCGCCGAGCTTTGCGAAAACGTTGTTATGCGCGGCGAGCTTGAAAATTCTCTGCGCGGAGTGCTTGACCTTGAAAGAATAATGACAAAAATCGTGTACGGCTCGGCGGGAGGAAAGGATCTTCGCGCGCTCGCGCAGACGGCGGAAAAGCTTCCCGAAATAAAAGCCTGTCTTGAAGAAAGCAGGTGCGAGGAGCTTTCGTCGATATATTCCGAGCTTGATACACTTGAAGATATCCGTTCGCTTATTTCCGAGGCGATAGTGGACGATCCGCCGTTTTCGGTGCGCGAGGGCGGCATCATACGCGACGGCTACAACAAGGATATAGATTATCTGCGCTCGATAATATCGGACAGCAAGGGCTGGATAGAGCGCATTGAGGAAACGGAGAAAAAAGCCACCGGAATAAAGACGCTCAAAGTCGGATACAACCGCGTTTTCGGATATTATATAGAGGTTTCCAAATCGTTTACGGGAAGCGTTCCCGACAGGTTTATCCGCAAGCAGACGCTTGCAAACGGCGAAAGATACATAACGGAAGAGCTGAAGGATATGGAAGCGCAGATGCTCGGAGCTTCCGACAAGATAGAAGCGCTTGAATATCAGCTGTTTACCGAAATAAGACTTAAGGTTGCGGAAAACGTTCACAGAATTCAGAAAACGGCGTTTTTGCTTGCAAAGCTGGACGTTTACCGTTCGCTTGCCGAGGTTGCGTGCCGCAACGGTTATTGCCGTCCCGAAGTTACATACAGCGATGAAATAATCATAAAGGACGGCAGACATCCCGTTGTGGAGCAGTTTTCAAAAAGCGCATACTTTGTCCCAAACGACACAAATCTTGACTGCGGCAAAAACCGTTTTATGCTTATAACCGGCCCCAATATGGCTGGAAAATCGACATATATGCGTCAGACGGCGCTTATATGCCTTATGGCGCAGATAGGCTCGTTTGTTCCGGCAAGGGAAGCGCGCATAGGCGTTATAGACAAGCTGTTTACAAGAGTCGGCGCGTCGGACGATCTTGCAATGGGGCAATCGACCTTTATGCTTGAAATGAGCGAGGTCGCATACATACTTTCGCACGCGACAAAGCGCAGTCTTATAATCTACGACGAGATAGGCAGAGGCACAAGCACCTTCGACGGAATGAGCATTGCCCGCGCCGTCGCAGAATATACTCTCGGAAAAAAGATAGGCGCGAAAACACTTTTCGCAACGCACTATCACGAGCTTACCGCAATGGAGGACGAGTTCGACGGAATAGTAAATTACAACATCGCGGCAAAGAAAAAGGGCGACGATATCGTTTTCCTGCGCAAGATCGTCCGCGGCGCAGCGGACGACAGCTACGGAATAGAGGTGGCAAAGCTTGCCGGCGTTCCGAAGGAGGTTACAAAAAGAGCAAAGGAAATACTTTCGTCGCTTGAAGCGGGCGGAATTCAGGTAAAAGAAAAAAAGCCCGAGCCGACAGAGGACGATTTTGCGCTGAGCTTTGACAGTATGAGCGAAAATGAAGTCGCCGAAAAGCTTCGCGCGGTGGATATAAACACGCTTACTCCGCTCGAAGCGATAAACCTCATTTACGAGCTGAAAAAAATGCTTTCCTGAAAGGATAAAAAATGTCCGAAATAAATGTTCTTGATATAAGCGTAGCCAATCTTATAGCGGCGGGCGAGGTGGTGGACAAGCCTTCGTCCGCGCTTAAGGAGCTTTGCGAAAATTCAATAGACGCCGGAGCAAAGACCATAACCGCCGAAATAAAAAACGGCGGAATAGCTCTTATGCGCGTGACCGACGACGGAAAAGGTATGTCGGGAGAGGACGCGGTGATCTGCGTGCGCCGTCACGCAACGAGCAAAATAAAGACGGCAAAGGATCTTTCCTCGGTTATGACGCTCGGCTTTCGCGGCGAGGCACTTGCGGCGATAACCGCGGTTACCCACACGCGCATAATGACAAAGCGCAGAGAGGATTCCTCGGGAACGGTGGTCACGGTCGATTACGGCAGGCTCGAGGGCGCGGAGGAGGGCGGCTTTCCCGACGGGACGACGATCATATGCGAGGGACTTTTCCGCACGACTCCGGCAAGGCTGAAATTTCTGAAATCGGATTCCGCCGAGGGCGCGGCGTGCGCCTCGGTTATGGAAAAGCTTGCGCTTTCGCATCCGGAGATTGCGTTCCGCTTCATTGCGGACGGACAGCAGAGATTTGCCACAATGGGCGACGGCAAGCTTAAAAACGCAATATATTCCGTCTGCGGAAGGGAATTTGCCTCAAAGCTTTGCGAAATAAATTCAAAAAGCGGCAGCATAAGCGTGTCAGGCTATGTCGGAACTCCCGATAACGTCAGAGGAAACCGCGCGCTCCAGATATTTTTCATAAACAACAGATGCGTAAGAAACATAAGTCTTACTTCGGCTCTCGAAGCGGCGTTCCGTTCGTTTGCGCCGATAGGAAAATATCCCGTATGCGTGCTTAATATAGGGCTGAATTCCGCATACGTTGACGTAAACATTCATCCGGCAAAGCTTGAAGTAAAGTTTTCGGACGAGAAGAGCATTTTTGACGCGGTGTATTATTCGGTTCGCGGAGCGCTGGAAAGAAATCTTGAAAATCCCGTGCTGACGAAAAAGAACGTACAGCCGATGACCGAGGAAAAACTGAAAATAATATCGGCGTTCGTATCTCCCGACGCGCCAAAGCACGAGCAGACAAGAATATGCGACGCTTTCGCGGCGAAATACCGACCTTACGTCGCGCCCGGATCCGAAGAAAAGAAGTCCGAAAGCGAGGAATATGCTCCGGTTGAGCTTCCGAAAAAGGTTTCCTCGCCTGCCGAGCCCGAAAAAATTCAGCGCGAGGAGGAGCTTCCAAAGCCTTCGGCAAGCACGGACGCAGGTCTTTCAGGCTTTGAGCCGAAGCCTGTTCCTGAATACAGAATGCTCGGCGAGGCGTTCGACTGCTATGTGATAATCGAGGAAGGCGAAAGGCTTTTTCTGCTTGACAAGCACGCCGCGCACGAAAGAATAAACTTTGAGAAAATGAAGGCGGCGATATCCGGACTCAGACCGGAAACGCAGCTTCTTATGATAGAAGAAAGGTTTGCGCTTTCTCCGCAGGAAAGAGAAGCGTGCGAAAAATACAAAAAGGAAATATCGGACATAGGCTTTGAATTTTCGGTTGAGGACAAGGGCGCGGTGCTTTACGGCGTTCCGTGCGATTTCGATGTGTCGGAAGGAAGAACGCTTTTCTTTTCGCTTATAACATCGCTTACCGAAAGCGACGGAAGTCTTTATGCCGACAGCAGAAATTATTTCGAGCGGGCGCTGTATCAGAGCGCGTGCAAGGCTTCGGTAAAAGCCGGAAGAAAGTACGACGAGGCGCACGTCAGATGGATATGCGACAACTTTTTCCGCTACGACTGCATACGGCGCTGTCCGCACGGCAGACCGGTGGCGTATGAAATGACCAAGCGCGAGCTTGACGCAAAATTCGGCAGAATAAAATAAAGGATCGGGGAAGGACAAATGTTTAAGGTAATAAAAAAAGACGGCGCGGCGCGCAGAGGCGTGTTCGAATCGGTGCACGGCACGGCGCAGACGCCTGTGTTTATGAATGTCGGAACAGCCGCGGCTATAAAGGGCGGAGTTGCGACGGAGGATCTTTATGAGCTCGGCTGCCAGATAGAGCTTTCAAACACATATCATCTTCATCTGCGCCCGGGCGACGACGTTATATACAAAATGGGCGGAATACGCAAATTTTTCAATTGGGACAGACCTGTTCTTACTGACAGCGGCGGTTTTCAGGTTTTCTCGCTTTCACAGCTCCGCAAAATAACGGAGGAGGGCGTCAGCTTTGCTTCGCACATAGACGGAAGACGAATTTTTATGGGGCCGGAGGAGTCGATGCGTATTCAGTCGCATCTGGCATCGACGGTCGCCATGGCGTTTGACGAATGCATTGAAAACCCCTCGCCTTACGATTATGTGAAAAATTCCATAGAGAGAACGACGCGCTGGCTTTATCGCTGCAAAGCCGAAATGGACAGACTCAATTCTCTTGAAGAAACGATAAATCCGCATCAGATGCTTTTCGGAATAAATCAGGGCGGAACATATCCCGATCTGCGCACGGAGCATATGAAGGCGATCCGAGAGCTTGATCTTGACGGCTATGCGATAGGCGGTCTTGCCGTGGGAGAGGAAGCTTCGGTTATGTATGATATAATCGAGCGGGTTGAGCCGGAAATGCCGCAGGATAAGCCGCGCTATCTTATGGGAGTCGGCACGCCGCTCAATATTCTTGAAGCGGTTTATCGCGGAGTTGACTTTTTCGACTGCGTTATGCCTTCGAGAAATGCCCGTCACGGCTTTATTTTCACATGGAACGGCACGATGAACTTAAATAACAACAAATATCAGTGCGATCCGCTCCCGATAGACGAGGGCTGCGGATGTCCCGCGTGCAGACTTCACAGCAGAAGCTATATACGTCATCTGCTCAAAGCAGACGAGATGCTCGGTATGCGTCTTGCCGTGATGCACAATCTTTATTTTTACAACGAGCTTATGCAGAAAATACGCGACGCCATCGACGCGGGCGAATACGAAGCCTTTTACCGTAAGTACCGCGAGATACTCGGAAGAAGAATATAAAAAAATTAAATTTTCAGCGGAGAAGAAAAAATGAGAAAAACCAAAATAGTATGCACAATAGGTCCCGCCAGCAGTGACGAGAAAATATTTACCGAAATGTGTCTTGCCGGACTCAACGTCGCAAGACTCAATTTCTCGCACGGCACGCACGCCGACCATCAGGAAAAAATAAATATGATAAAAAAGGTAAGGGAAAAGCTCGGACTTCCTATAGCCATAATGCTTGACACAAAAGGCCCCGAATACAGAATAAAAACGTTCAGAAATTCAAAGGTGACTCTCTCCGACGGAGACGAATTCACGTTCACTTCGCGCGACGTCGAGGGCGACGAGCATATTGTTTCGGTAAATTACGGCGATCTTGCGAGGGATCTTTCCGTCGGCGACAGAGTGCTTGTAAACAACGGACTTGTAATTTTCGAGGTTACGAAAATAGACGGAGACGACGTTATCTGCAAAACGATAGTCGGGGGCGAGCTTTCTGACAGAAAGAGTATGAGCTTTCCGAACAAGGTGCTTAAAAATCAGGTGTATCTCAGCGAGCAGGACAAGGACGACCTCCTTTTCGGAATAAAAAACGGGGTGAGCTTTGTAGCGGCGTCGTTTGTATCGAGAAAGCAGGATCTTATAGATCTCAAAACGTTTCTGCGCGAAAACGGCGGCGAGGGCATTGATATAATAGCAAAGATAGAAAACCGTACCGGAATAGATAATATCGAAGAAATATGCAGCGAATGCGACGGCATTATGATAGGCAGAGGAGATCTCGGCGTCGAAATACCGTTTACGGAGCTTCCCGCGGTGCAGAAATTTATAATAACAAAGTGCCGTCTGCTCGGAAAAAGAGTTATCACGGCTACGGAAATGCTTGAATCGATGATACACAATCCGCGCCCGACGAGAGCGGAAATTTCCGACGTTGCAAATGCCGTTTATGACGGTTCGAGCGCGGTGATGCTTTCGGGCGAATCGGCTGCCGGAAAATATCCCGTTCAGGCTGTCAGAACGATGTCCGAAATTGCGGAGGAAACGGAAAAACACATAGACTATACAAAACGCTTCCGCGACAGCGAATTCAAAATAAAAAATCTTGTTGACGCAATATCGCACGCAACCTGCGGAATGGCGATAGATATAGGCGCAAAGGCAATAGTCGTTTCGTCAATGTCGGGAATGACGGTGCGTATGGTGTCGCGCTTCCGCGCTCCCACCGATATAATAGGTATGGCTACGACGAAGGCGGTCTGGTACAAGCTTGCGCTTTCGTGGGGCGTTATGCCCGTTATGAGCCGTCATTTCGATTCAACCGACGTGCTTTTCTATCACGCCATGCAGACGGCACAGAAGCAGATGAATCTGAAGCCTGGCGACAGAATAGTTCTTACGGGCGGAATGACAAACGGAAAATCGGGAAATACGAACCTTATAAAAGTCGAAACGATAGGCGAGCTTGACTGAAAGGTTATCCGAGCAAGACAGAGCGTGCGGCGGTAAAAGCCCGAAAAAGCTTTTACCGCCCGAACCGTTTTTGCGTATAACGACGTATTTTCTCTTTTTGTGAAAAACAGAAAACAAAAAAGTATAAAGTTTTGGCAAAAATCATATTGCATAAATGAAGATAATGTGATATAATAATGGGGAACGAGATATAAAATCAGACTATGCCGGCCGGGGAGTCAGCGGTGCCTTGTACCTGCAATCCGCTACAGCAGGGGCGATCCCGTATATGAGGCTTGTGTTTGTGTGGTCTGCGCCGCAGCACCCGTGCGTTGAAGGATGGGTCTTGCGCAATCCGATGCTTTGAACCATGTCAGATGGGGAACCAAGCAGCATTAAGGAGATTTTCGGATGTGCCGCGAGGAAGCCTGTCCCGAGCAAGGACTGCGGTGGCGTATGTGAGCGCAAGTCGAACTGCGGTGCATGGTCTGATTTTGTATCCCGTTATTTTTATATCGGAGGTAAAATTATGTATCAGGCGCTTTACAGAAAATGGCGACCGTCAACCTTTGACGATGTTTACGGTCAGGAGCATATTACCTCTATACTTAAAAACGAGGTTGAAAACGGAAAGCTTTCGCACGCATATCTTTTCTGCGGTCCGAGAGGAACGGGAAAAACCACCTGCGCAAAGATAATATCGAGAGCCGCAAACTGTGAGCATCCCGTCGGAGGGAATCCGTGCGGAAAGTGTCATTCGTGTATTTCGATTGCCGAAGGCACGGCGACGGATGTAATTGAAATGGACGCGGCAAGCAACAACGGAGTCGATAATATCCGCGATCTGCGCGACAGCGTTGTGTATACGCCCGCCGACCTGAAATACAGAGTTTATATTATAGACGAGGTTCATATGCTTTCGCCGAGCGCCTTCAACGCGCTTCTGAAAACTCTTGAAGAGCCGCCGTCTCACGTTATTTTCATACTTGCTACAACCGAGCTTCAGAAAATTCCCGCAACGGTGCTTTCGCGCTGTCAGCGCTTCGATTTCAGAAGAGTCGCTCCGAGCGCGATAATTTCAAGGATGAAAACCGTCTGTGCCGGAGAGGGAATAAAGGCGGACGAAGGCTCGCTTGAGCTTATAGCAAGGCTTTCTCAGGGCGGCTTCCGCGATGCGCTCAATATGCTTGAATACTGCGCGGGCGGAGGAAATGAAATAACGCTTAAAAATTCGATAGCGCTGCTCGGAGCAAGTCCGCTCGAGCTGCTTTCGGGAATCTGTGACAGAATTGCGGAAAAAGATATATCCGGCGCGCTTGAAAAGCTTGATGAGGTGTATGCTTCGTCAAGAGATATAGCGGTTTTCTGGCGTGAGCTTATTTCTTTCTGCCGCGATATGATGCTTTACATAGCCACCCGCGGAAATTATTCCTGCGATATACTTACGGCGCGCTCGGCAGAGCGTTTTACCGTCGCCGGAATACTTCACATACTTGAAGTTTTCACAAACGCCGAAGGCGATATGTCAAAGCTGCCTTCCGGCGCAAAGCTTTATGCCGAAATGGCGCTTGTAAAGGTTTGCGATCCGTCGCTTGACGAAAGTATGTCTTCGCTTATTGCGCGCATTTCTGCGCTTGAAGAAGGTGCGGTCAAGGCGCCGCCGGCTCCGGCAGAGCCGGAGCGGCGTTCTCCGTCGCCCGAAAAATCCGTAAAAAGCGATAAAGCATCATCTGCGACGGAGAATGTAACGCTTTTGAAAAAAGCGGAGGCGGCGCCCTGCGAAAATAACAAAAACGCGCAGAAAAGCGTTCGCAATTGGGTTGAAATAATTCGAAAAGCGGAGCAAAAGGATATATCGGTAGGATCGTTTCTGAAGGAAACCTTTGCCTTTACCGACGAAAGCGAAAAGCTTTATATAAAATGTCCGAACGAATTTGCAAAGGATATGCTTTCGGCAGACGAACGTCGGGCACTGATAGCTTCGGTTGCGGGCAGTGTGCTCGGCAGGGCGGTAATGCCCGAAAATATTATTTTTTCCAAAGCGGAAACAAATGAAAAAAGAATGCCCATAAATGATCTGATAGATACGGAGGATAATTAAAATGAAAGCAAGAATACCGCAGGGACCTTCAATGAACGATATGCTGCGTCAGGCGCAGAAAATGCAGGAGGATATGGCAGCAAAGCAAGCCGAGCTTGAAGCGCGCGAGTATGATATTTCCGCAGGCGGCGGCGTTGTTAAAATCAAAATAAACGGTAAAAAAGAAATACTTTCTCTTGAAATTGATCCGGCAATCGTCGATCCGGATGATATCGAAACTCTTTCCGATATTATAACCGCCGGAGTAAACGAAGCTATTCGCACGGTTGAGGAAACAAGCTCGAAGGAATTGGAGAAAATAACCGGAGCTATGGGAATGGGTATTCCCGGGCTGTTCTGATAAGGCGGAATTAAATAAATGGAATATATCGTTCCGATTCAGAGATTGATTGAAAAATTTGCGTCGCTGAAGGGTGTGGGAAGAAAAACCGCCGCCAGATATGCTTTTGCCGTGCTCGATATGACCGAAGAAGACGCAGCGGACTTCGCAAACGCAATTATTGCCGCGAAAAACGACGTTATGACCTGCAGTATCTGCGGAAACCTGAGCGACAAGCCCGTTTGCGATATCTGCGCAGATGACCGCCGTGACAAAACCGTCATTTGCGTGGTTGAAGACGCAAGAGCCGTACTCGCTTTTGAAAATACGCGCGAATATAACGGACTTTATCACGTTTTGGGCGGAGTTATTTCGCCGACGAGCAACGTCGGACCCGATAAGCTGCGTATTGCGGAGCTGATGAACCGCCTTGAAAGCGGCACGGTGAAAGAACTCATTATCGCGACGAACCCCAACGTTGACGGCGAAACGACCGCGCTTTATATTGCCAAGCTTGCCGCCGGAAAGGGCATTAAAACCACGCGGTTGGCGTACGGCGTGCCGGTGGGAGCCGACATTGAATACGCCGACGCAGTTACGCTTATGCGTGCGATTGACGGCAGACGCGAAATTAAATAAGCCCTATATGTGCAAAACCGCACCTTGAAAAAGGTGCGGTTTTTTTATTTTTCCGCGCGAAGCGCGCCATTATACCCCCGCCCCCCCTAACCGAAAGATACGGGAAAGCAGTTGCTTAAAAGCAAAAAAATGCTTA
>CAVEFC010000040.1:0-1378 GCA_963614875.1 uncultured Eubacteriales bacterium
TGTGTCCTTTACGCCCTGAGCCTCGCTTACCTGACCCGACTGTGTAAGGTCGCCGCAATGACAACGGCGTCGATACCGTCCTTGTCGCCGGATTCTATCGCGTAATCCTTGAGAAGATTGAGCGCTTTATAGAATTTTTCCGTAGGCATCGCGTAGCCGTTCTGAAGATGTACGTCGGAAAGCGCGCCGAAAGAAAGCACTATTTTGCTCGAATCGAACTTTCCGAGCTCGACTATGGGAGTTACGGTGGTGGTTGTTTCTTCCGTCTTTGTCGTTGTTTCCGACGACGCAGAACCCGTTGTCGTTGTTTCGGTACTGCCGGTCGTTGTTTCCGTCGTTGTACTTTCCGTAGTAACGGAGGGCTCGACCTTTCCGCACGCGCAGAGAGCAAGCGCCAGCATTGTAACGGCAAATACAAGTGCGAGTATTTTTTTCATTATGAAGTTTCCCTTCCTGTAATATTTTTTGATAATTTATCTCAACGCGCGGAACGCGTCAAAATCTTTGGCTCAGCTTTTCCGTTTTTATTTCGGAAAAAAGCTTTTCAATATTCTTTTTTTTCGGAGGCTTTGTCCCCGCGGTAAGACACGCGGCGCTTCCGAACGCCACCGCCGTGCGCAGACATTCTTCCGGATTTTTCCCCTCCGACGCGGCTTTCACAAAGCCGGCAATGGAGCTGTCGCCCGCGCCTATCGTCGATACGGCGTCGATTTCCGGAGGCTGTGCGGAGAAAACGCCCTCATCGCAGACGAGTATCGCCCCTCTTTTCCCGAGGCTTATCATAACGTTTTCCGTTCCGCCTTTTTCTGCGCGAAGCGCAAAATCAATTATCTGAGCTGTGCTCGGTTCGGATATTCCGATGTAGCGCGCGATTTCTTCCTCGTTCGGCTTTATCAGCCACGCGCCGATATCAAGCACGTCGGATACTTCAAACGAGCTTGAATCGAGAACGATTTTTGCCCCCGTCGATTTTACGCGCTTTATCAGCGCTTTTATATCCTGTATGGCTGTTCCCTGCGGATTTTTGCCGGAAAACGTCACCGTTGTATCGGAGTCGGTTTTTCCTATCGCCTTTTCGATTTCCGGAAGAAGCGATATGTCCGCCGTAAATCCGCCGAAGCTTATTCTCGTTTCGGGGGCGTTTTCCGTATGCACGGTTATATTTTCTCTTATCCTGCCGTCTGTCATAACGGCTGTATAATTCACGTTTCCTGCGTCGAGCGCTTTAAGATATTCGCTTCCGTTTTTCCTGCCGACCGCAATCACGGCTCTGTTTTTTACATCCGCCGCCGAAAGCGCGCGTGAAATGTTCACTCCCTTGCCGCCGGCGTCAAGCTCCGTGACAACGGCAAAATTTTCGCGATACGCGCAGAAATCC
>CAVEFC010000040.1:1388-12401 GCA_963614875.1 uncultured Eubacteriales bacterium
AAGCAATGCATATCGAATGCGGGATTCAGAGTTACGGTAACGATGTTCATATTTCCTCCGTGAAATAAAGGCTGCTTGATTTCAGATTTAATTATTATATCACATATAAAACGCTCCGTCAACGGATTTGAGAAGCGCACTCTGCACAAAAAATTTAAGTTTTTTTGTGAATTTCGCTTACAGCGTGATATTTTTCGTCAAAATCCGCCCGTGAACATCAAAATAAATTTCATAGTGAATTGACAACCGCTCCTGCGTGGGTTATAATCTATAGCGTAAATATATTATTTTCGGAAGGTAACGACAATGCAGAATCTTTCCAGAAGAGCGTCAAGAGAATGTGCGCTCAAAATGCTTTACGGCTATGAATTTTCAAGAGAAGCCGATCCCGCCGATTTTTTCGAGCTTTCCTGCTCCGAATCGGAAACCGCGTCGGACGATTTTTCAAGAAAGCTTTTCCTTACAGCCGCAGAAAATCTCGCGGCGATAGACGAAACGATCGAGCAGAACGCAAAGGGCTGGAAGCTTGAAAGAATATCGAAAATGACTCTTTCAATACTACGTCTTTGCGTGTGCGAAATGAAATATTTTGACGATATTCCGTCTGCCGTATCGATGAACGAAGCCGTCGAGCTTGCCAAAATATACGACGGCGACGACGCTCCCGCATTTATAAACGGCATAATAAACGCCGTTGCAAAAGCATCATGAACGTTTTGGGAATAGACACAAGCAACTACACCACCTCCGTTGCGCTTGTGACGGACGAAGGCTTCCGCCACGAAAGGCTGATACTTGAGGTGGCAAGCGGAGAGCGCGGACTGCGTCAGAGCAGTGCGCTCTTTTTGCATACGAAAAATCTTCCCGTTCTTATGGAAAAGCTCGCTCCGACCGGCAGAATCGACGCCGTTGCGTACAGCGACAGACCGCGCGACGAGGAGGGCTCGTATATGCCGTGCTTTCTTGCTGGCGAGGCTGTCGCAAGGTCGGTTGCCGCGTCCTTGGGCGTGCCGGCGCTGCGCTTTTCGCATCAGGCGGGACATATAATGGCGGCGGCGACCACCTGTAAAAATCCCGAAATTGCCCGCTCTCCGTTTCTGTGCTTTCACGTTTCGGGCGGAACGACGGAGCTTGTTTTTGCCGAGCATTCGGAGGAAAACGGCTTTGACGTGAAGATAGTCGGCGGAACGGCAGACATAAGCGCCGGACAGCTTATCGACCGCACGGGCGTGCTTCTCGGGCTTAAATTCCCCTGCGGAAGCGAGCTTGAAAAGCTTGCCGGAAAAGCCGCAAAGCAAAAGGTAAAAATATCGGCAAAGGACGCTTTCTGCAATTATTCCGGTGCCGAAAACAATACGGTAAAAATGCTCCGCAACGGAAAAAGCACGGAGGAAACGGCGCGCTACGCGCTCGATTTCTGCTCGGCTTCGCTTATATCGTCTGTCCGCGCCGCAAGAAAAAATTGCAAAAATCTTCCCGTGCTTTTCGCCGGCGGAGTGATGCGCGATATGATAATCCGCCGCGAGCTTGAAAACGAACTTGAAAACATATTCTTCGGCTCGGTCGAGCTTTCCTCGGACAACGCCGTGGGAACGGCATGGCTCGGCAGAAAACGCCTGAAAGGAGCGACAGATGGAACGTCGGGTGATCTCCGTAACGGAGCTTAACCTATATATAAAAAGCAGGCTGGAAGGCGATCCCCTGCTTTCAGACCTGCTCGTCCGCGGCGAAATATCGAATTTCAAGCGGTATTCAAGCGGTCATTGCTATTTTACCCTTAAAGATACGGGCGGCGCGGTCAGAGCCGTGATGTTCAGCTCGTCCGCGCAAAAGCTGAAATTCGCCCCGACGGACGGAATGAAGGTCATCGCCTCGGGCAGAGCTTCGCTCTACGAGCGCGACGGTCAGTATCAGCTGTACGTCGCCTCGCTTGAGCCGGATGGACTCGGAACGCTTCATCTCGCCTACGAGCAGCTCAAGGCACGGCTTTCCGAGGAAGGACTTTTCGACGACGCGCTGAAAAAAGAAATACCGAAATATCCGCGCCGCATCGGCGTTATAACCTCTCCCACGGGCGCGGCGGTAAGAGATATAATAAACATCGCCGGCAGACGCTTTCCCCTTGCCGAAATATGCGTTTATCCCGCCGTGGTTCAGGGCGACGAAGCCGTCCCGACGCTGCTTGCGGGGCTTGAATATTTCGGAAAAGCGGCTCCCTCCGACGTCATAATCATAGGCAGAGGCGGCGGCTCGATAGAAGATCTGTGGGCGTTCAACGACGAAGCCCTTGCCCGAAAAATCCGCTCCTCGCCCGTCCCCGTGATATCGGCTGTCGGTCACGAAACCGATTTTACGATATGCGATTTCGTCGCCGATATGCGCGCTCCGACGCCGTCGGCGGCGGCGGAGCGCGCAACGCCCGACAAAGCCGAAATAATATCGGCGCTTGCGGCAAAATCCGCGCATATGACCTCGCTTATAAACCGCAGGCTTGATATTCTGCGCGAAAGGCTCGGAAAGCTTTCGTCCTCGCGCATGCTGAAAAGCCCGATGAATTTCATAGACGACAGACGCCTCGCGCTCGATTCCGTATCCGAAAGGCTTTGCCTTAAAGCCTCCGCCGGCATAACCGAAAAGGCTTCGGCGCTGAAAAGTCTTGCGGCGGCGCTGAACGCTCTGAGCCCGCTTGCCGTGCTTTCAAGAGGCTACGGAGCGGTATTCGACAACGGCGGAAGGCTGATAAAAAGCGTGGGCGATGTAAGCGTCGGCGACGAGCTTACGATAAAAATATCGGACGGCGAAATAAAAGCCGGAGCAATATCAAAAACGAAAACCCGAAAAGGAGGGAAAAACAGTGGAAAAGAAAAAAACGAGCTTTGAAGAGGCGCTTGCGCGTCTTGACGAAATAGTTTCCGAAATGGACAGCGGCAAAGCGGAGCTGGACAGACTTCTGAGTCTTTTCGAGGAAGGCACGGCGCTTGTCAGACAGTGCAGAAAAGAGCTTGATCTGGCGGAAAGAAAAATAAAGCTTGTAACGGAGGACGGGGAAATTGCTTTCCACGCTGAAAAATAATTATGGATATACGCAAAGCTATGGAAGATTACGCCGGAAGGGTGACGGCAGAGCTTGAAAAATATCTCGCAACGCCCGATCCCGACCTTGAAACCCTTTATTCCTCCATGCGTTACAGCGCGCTTTCGGGCGGAAAAAGAATAAGACCCTTCCTTTGCGACAGATTCTGCCGCCTTTTCGGAGGAAAGGAAGAAGCGGCGATGCCGTTTTCCTGCGCCATCGAAATGGTTCACGCCTCGTCCCTTGTTCACGACGATATGCCCTGTATGGACAACGACGCCCTGCGCAGAGGAAAGCCGACAAATCACATCGTCTACGGCGAGGATATCGCCCTTCTCTGCGGAGACGCGCTTATAACAAAGGGCTTTGAGCTCGCGGCAGGAAACCGCCTTGTGTCTTCGGAAGCCGCAAGAAGCGCAGCCGCTATGCTCACTCGTCTTGCCGGCGGCGTCGGAATGATGGGCGGTCAGCAGATAGATCTGCTCGCCGAAAAAACAAAGCCCGATTTTCCGCTGCTGCTGAAAATGCACGATAAAAAAACCGGAGCGCTTATGCGCGCTTCGGCGCTTCTCGGCTGTCACGCCGCCGAAATAACGGACGAAAACGATCCGCGCTGTAAAGCCGCCGCAGAATATGCAGGCGGTATCGGCACGGCGTTCCAGATAATCGACGATATTCTCGACGTCGAAGGCGATCCCGCTCTGCTCGGCAAAGCCACTCACGCGGACGCCGCCGAAGGAAAAACAACGTTCATATCGTTTATGAGCGTCGCCGACGCAAGAAAATACGCAAAAGAGCTTACCGATTCCGCAGCGGAGGCGATCCGCCGCTACGACGGCTCTGAGGAGCTTGTTGCGCTTGCCGAATATCTTCTTTACAGAAATAAATAACGAAATCGCCCCGTTTTGCATAGAATTTTAGCAAAGCGGGGTGATTTTTATTATTACCGAATGTTCTTTCCGGAAACGCAAAAAAGGCAAAAAGCTGTTTATATCCGTCCTTTGCGTTTTTCTGTCGGTGCTTTTTGCCGTTCTGTATCTGAACAGAAAGCTCGATCCGCTCGTGTGCGATGCGGCAACTCCGCGCCTGAGAGCCGAAATGACGCGCGTGATAAACGAAGCGGTGACCGAGGCTATGTCCGGCTACGACGAAAAGCTTGTAAACATAACCTACGGAGCAAACGGAAAAATACTTTCTGTCGAAACGGACAGCGTAAAAATTAATCTTCTCCGCGCGCTCGTCACGGATAAGATAAACGAAAAAATAAAGGAATACGGCGAATACACCGTCACAATTTCCGTTTCAAACATTATGGATGACGAAATCGTTTTCGGCAGATTTCCTTCGTGGCGTATTCCCGCAAGCGTAGAACCGAGCGGCAGTGCCGAAACCACCGTAAAAAGCTCACTTACCTCTGCCGGAATAAATCAGAGTCTGCACAAAATAATTCTTTCCGTAAAGGTGAAAATAACAGCTATGCTGCTTATCTCCACCGTCGACGTCGAAACCGATACGGATATCTGCATAGCGGAAACCGTGATAATAGGCGAAGTCCCTTCGGTGTTTTTCGGAACGGAAAATTAAACTCCCGTATAATCGAAATCGGGAATAAAGCTTTCCGCGGCGGCACTTCCCTCCTGAATGTAGGCTGTCGAAACGCCTGCCTTTTCCGCGTAGGCTATAACCTTTGAATATTCGTATTTTGTCAGCCTGCGGCAAAGCTCGGGATAATTTTCAAGGCGCTTTTTATCCGGCGTGAACTGACTCATAATGCTGAGAATAATGTCGTTTCCGTATTCGGAATGAAGATAATCGATTACGCGCAGCGAATCGGAAACGCACCCGGGCAGAACAAGATGCCGCACTATAACGCCTTTTTTCATAAGACCGTCGCAAATTACGGGCGCGCCCTTTGTGCGTACCATTTCGGAAAGCGCTTCCTTTGCTCTTTCGGGATAATCTGCCGCCGCCGAATATTTTCCGGCAAGCTCTCCCGACATATATTTGAAATCAGTAAGATAAATGTCGACGGTTTTGTCAAGCGAAGCTATCATTCCGGCTTTTTCGTATCCGCCGGTGTTCCACACAACAGGCAAGCCGAGTCCTTTCGCCTTCGCCTCGGCAACGACGCGCTTTATCTGCGGCGAAAAATGCGTCGGCGTGACAAGATTTATATTGTTTGCTCCCTGCGCTTTCAGCTCGAAAAATATTTCGCAAAGACGCTCCTCGCTTACTTCTTTTCCGACCTCGCCGCGCGAAATTCCGTAATTCTGACAGTACACGCACCGCAGATTGCACCCCGAAAAAAACACCGTTCCCGAGCCTTTTTCGCCCGATATGCACGGCTCCTCCCAGAAGTGAAGCGCGGCTCGCGCAAGGCGGACGGTATTTTTCTCGCCGCAAAAGCCTTTGCCCGTATTTCTGTCGATCCCGCATCCGCGCGGACAGATATTGCATTTTTCCATATTGCATCAAGTCCTTTTGAATTTTTGTAGGCTTTGTCACGGCTCTGACGTCCTGCGCGACTATTATATCACACAATTCCGACGTTTAATCAAGCATCGCTTGTTTTATAAACAACGAATTGATAATTGACCGCATATTGCTTCTGTGATAAAATGTAATCACACCGGTGATAACAATGACAGGAGAAAAACATATGAACATTAAAATTGGCGAAAAAATCAGGCAACTCCGTCAGCGTGACGGAAGAAAGCAAGAAGACTTGGCAGGTGCGCTCGGTGTAAGTCCGCAGGCGATTTCCCGTTGGGAAGCAAACGGCGGATATCCGGATATGGAGCTGATACCTGCGATTGCAAACTATTTTCATATATCAATTGATGAATTATTCGGCTATCACGACGACAGAGAAGAAAAAATCAATGCAATTCTCGATTCCGCAACCGAAATTCTTACAAAAGAAGGATTTACGATGTCACAAGGAAGCTTATCCGACGATGTTGAAAAATGCATAAATATGCTTCGCAACGCTGCGGAAGAATTTCCGAATGAGCCAAAGATACTTTTGAAGCTTGCACAGGCGCTTCAGATGTGGGGATATAACAAATACGGGGCTAAAGGCACCTTGTCGGACAGCACCGGCATAATTGAATATGACACAGATTACAGCTCGCAAAATATTTACTGGCAGGAAGCGGTTGCGGTTTACGAGAAGCTCCTGAAGACAAATCCCTCTTCCGAAGAACGAACAATTGCAATTTGTCAGCTGATCCCACTTTATTGCAAAATGGGAGAACACGAAAAAGCAAAATCGCTTGCAAATGCGCAAAACCCTCTTATAATTTCGCGCGAAGTGCTTTTGCCCCAAGCAACCACAGGCAAAGAAAGGATAAAATATCAAGGCGAAAGATTAACAACGCTTTTATCAAGCCTCAGTTTTGCCGTTTCAGAGCCGATCGCTATAAGACCTGCAATATCGTCTTCGGAATACGGCAAAAAGTTGCTGATGTCTGTCATCAACATGTATGAAACAATTTTTGCGGACGGCAGATGCGGAAAATATCACGCCGACATCGGTCAATTATATCTGACGATAGCAACATACGAAGATAATCGCGGCGAAAGCTGTAAAAACGTCATTTCCTACTTTGACAAAGGCTTTGAGCATATTGCCGCATATGCACGCATCTGCAAGGAGGGCGAATATCGGTATTCCGCGCCGCTCGTGTCCGGACTGCCCTCCCTGAGAGGAAACGAACTCGCGCCGTTGGATGATGACTTCTGGAAAAAGAATTTGCGCCATTACCGTCGGGACGTAACAGACGAAATCAAAAAATCAGAAAAATACAGCGTCTGCTTCAAATAATTAAAAAGCTCCGCTTCGGCGGGGCTTTTTAATGGTGAATTATACTATCAAGTGCAACAGTATAAAATCTTATCTGACATCAAGCGAGCCTGTCGCAATGAGTCTGCCGGATTCGGCGCCGAACAGCATTATGCCGTCGCCGGTTATATCAAAGCGGACGCTCTGACCTATGCCGTAAGTTATTCCGCCGAAGATAACACCCGTAAGAAGCAGATTTCCGACTCTTATTCTGACGGTCGTTTCCATACCTGTCGGCATAGCGCTGTATATTTCGCCTTCCAGCCTGCCGGTCTCGGATATCTTTATCGCTTCCGGACGGACACCTATAACAAAATCTCTGTCGGTCGCGGGCTTTTCATCTTCGATTTCCGTTTCCGCAACCTTGGCTATACGACATCTGAATCTGACATCCTTATTGCCTTTTTCAACATTCTTTTTGTCGCGCGATCTTTCAATTCTCAGCTCTTCTTTGGCTTTGTCGATCGCCTTGTCGTTTTTCTGCCATTCGGCAAGATCAAGTCCGACGGAACGGAACGTCGCGTGAACCGCATTTTCAAGCATGGAAATCTCAATTCCGTCATCCGTCTGTCCGCCTTCCGCTTCTATGAAATTGATCTGCGGATTTCCGACAAAATCCGCAACAAATGTATTCGCGGGCTTGCCGTAAACCGTGAGCGGAGCATCATACTGCTGGAGCACGCCGTTGTCGATAAGGCATATCTTTGTCGCAAGCGTCATTGCCTCCATCTGATCGTGCGTGACATATACAAACGTACTGCCCGTGTCAAGATGAAGTCTCTGAAGTTCGCTTCTCATTTCAAGACGGAGCTTTGCGTCAAGGTTTGAAAGCGGTTCGTCCATAAACAGCACCGTAGGTTCCGGAGCGAGCGTTCTTGCAATCGCAACTCTCTGCTGCTGACCGCCGGAAAGCTCTGCCGGATAGCGATCCATAAACATACCTATCTTGACTATTCTCGAAACTCTGCGGACGGAAAGATCTATCTCCTCTTTTGTAAGCTTTCTCACGGAAGTAACGATTTCCCCGTCCTTTACATATTCAAAATCGGAATTCAGCGTACAGCCGTGCTTTGCCGCGATTGCTTTTTCATCTGCAATTTCAGCGTTCAGCGAGCCGATAATACCGTCTGCTTTTGCTTTCGCATCGCTTTTATCGTCAAACCCATAAGAAAGTATTTTCTTTGCCGTGAATACCGAAATCGTATATGTGTCTATAAGCTTAAGCTGTGCTTTTTCCGTATCGACCGCGCCGTCCTTGCCGATACATTCGCCGAGAAGCGAAACGAGCTTTTCCGGCTGAGAAAGGATAGTCACAAGCTTATTTGCCTCTCTTGCCTCAAACGATACCTTCGGAAGTGCTTCTTTTATATTGGAAAGTCCGAACGAGATATTCTGATATACCGTCATATTCGGCCAGAGCGCATAATTCTGGAAAAGAAATCCCACTTTTCTCTTGTTGGCGGGGACGTTTATTCCCTCTTCGCTGTCAAAAACGACCTTGTCGCCGATGGTTATTCTGCCGCTTGTCGGCGTTTCGAGTCCCGCTATCATACGGAGAGTCGTCGTTTTACCGCAGCCCGAAGGGCCGAGGAGCGTAACAAAAGCGTTATCCTCTATTTTCAGGTCAAGATGTTCAACGGCATAGAAATTGCCCCATCTTTTCGTAATATCTGTAAGAATGATCTCCGGCATAATTAACCTCCGATTCCTTTGTCAAGACTTGCGCCTGTCAGCTTGTTTATGACGGCGTTGCATATAAGCACGGTAACTATCAAGATAAGGTTCATACCGCTCGAAAACGCGGCAAGTCCCATTTCATCGAAATAGTCCATGGTTGTTGAAAGTATCGTTCCGATACCGCTGAGCATCATGAACAGAGACAGCTCTCTGATACATGTTGTAAACGGAAGAAGATATCCCGAAAGAATTGACGTTTTCTGTATCGGAATAATAATGCGGAACATTCTCTTTATCCAAGGTATATCCTGAATAATCGCCGATTCTTCTATCTCGCCGCTGAGCTGAAGCATTGAGTTGAGCGAAGAACGGCTTGCGAACGGAATATATTTTACCGTTCCGACGATTATAAGCAATGCATAAGTATTATACAGGCTGAAATATTCGTTGCACAGCAGCTTGAAGAAAGCAATGCCGACGGCAATCGACGGAAGCAGATATGGGATAAAGGCTATATTGTTTACATAGTTTGCAAACTTGTTTCTGCGCTTTTTCGATACGGCATAGCCGATAAGCGTTCCGAGCGTGCCTGCAACGAGTGCGCAAAGAACGGAAACAATCATCGTTCCCTTGTATGACGACCATATCGTCTTGTTATACAGCATACCGAGCTGACCGTACATTCCGTATTCGCCCTTCGGATCGTTGTTGAGCCACCATTTTGTCGTAAGGTTTGAAGGATCCCACGTTTTGAGGAAACTGTAATCTCCCGGGTTCGGAAGGAACGTTTCAAATGCAAACGAAATTATCGGGTAAATACTTGTAAAGAACGTGAATATTATAAGAACTGCCGCGATTATATGTTTCCCCGCTTTGCCGAGGTTGATTTTTGATATCTGACCGGACTTTCCCGTAACCGTTGTATAATTCTTTCTACTCTTCAGGCTCCGCTGATTGAGAATAAGAATTACAACGCCCATCAGCATCATTATAACGGCAAGAATGCTCGCTTCGCCCGTGTATGTTCCTTTCATACTGATATATTTTGTCGAAAGAGTCGAAAGACCGAGGTAATGCGGAACGGGATAGCTTCCCATCGAACTTCCGAACACAAGAAGCACCGTCGAAAGAATTGCGGGCTTTATCATAGGGAGGGTTATGCGGAACATTATTTTGTGCTTCGGCGTATCGAGTATCGTCGCCGCTTCCTCAAGGTTTGCGTCCATATTGCGAAAAATACCGCCGATAAGAATATACGCAAACGCAGAATAATGAAGTCCGAGCACTATAATGCAGGGGAAAATTCCCTGACACCACCAAGACGGCATATGAATATTGAAGAGCGCGGCAAAAAGTCCGTCGCTCGTATGCGTCACAACGTTACTGTTGAAGAGGTTTCTCCATACCATTGCCAGCGTCCATTGCGGCATAATATACGGAAAGATGAATATCGAACTCAGATACTTTTTGCATCTGAGATTTGTCCTTGTAACAAGGAAGGCAAAAAGTCCGCCGAAAAGTATCGCCGCAAGACACGAGAAAAACGCAACGATGACAGTATTCAGAAGCGGCGTCCAAAGGTTTGTTTTCGAAAGCTCACCAGTAAAAAGCTGGATGTAGTTTACAAAGGAATAACCGGAGGACTTCCTCGCCCACCACGTTTCGATTGTACCTCTGTGAACTTTCAGCGTATCTTCGATTATCGCTATAATCGGCGTAACCGTCGTTATGGTACATAAAACGCCCATCACAACAAGAATTATGTTGTGCGGCTGCATAAAAAATGTTTTCAGCTTGTTTGACCGAATCCGTCTTGCGTTCGATCTTTTGTATCCGTTATCATTTGTCATAAAACCTCCGGCACGGAGCCAAGATACCTCTCGGCTCCGTGCAGATAATCAGATTTGTTTTTTGTCGGAGTTTGATTTTTTCGATTATTTACCGTATTTCTTGAGAGTGTCTATCCACGATCCTACGGTGTATGCAACCTTTGCACAGTATTCGGGATCCTCAATAGCAAGTCTGCTTTCCCACCATTCAAAGCCGCGATCTTTAAGTACGTCGTATGTTGCACCGTCTTTTTCGCCCGTAACGTGATCGGGATGAGCCGCTTCGTTTTCTTTTGCAACCACGGGGTTGGATGAATAACCGCCGATGTCCTTGCCCCAAGCCTCAAAGCCTTTCTGTGTGCATGTCATATAAGCGATAAACGCGCAGGCTGTCCACGGAAGCGGGCTGTTGTCCGTGACAAAGAGATAATGGCAGTAGCCGTAACCGCCGAGCCCCGTGTAACCGTCTTCGTAAGCGGCAACCTTAACGTTGTTCTTTGAAACTGAGTCGGATTCCGTAACGGAACGGAGTTTTGAATAAACGAGAAGACCGAACTGATCCTTTGCGGACTTATCGACAAGCATATTGC
>CAVEFC010000041.1:0-11742 GCA_963614875.1 uncultured Eubacteriales bacterium
ACCGCTTTGTGGGTAAAATCGACTAAACCCCATTTTGTATCCTTTTCTCGGGGAACGTGGACTGTGCTGTCCCGACGTATATCTGCTTCCACAGCTTGCGCGGCTTTTTTCAAAAAGCATAGACGAGCTTTTCAAAAGCTTCGCGGCATAAAATAAGGCATATCGGTATCGAAAACCGGTATGCCTTGTTTTTTTATGTCAGTCAAGCGAAAGCGTCATAAGCTCGGATATGCTTGTATCTCCCGAATAGACGCGCTCCCTGCACGCTTCCCAAAGAGTTTTCATTCCCTCGGATTTGGCTATTTCGCGGACGTCTTCAGCCGTAAGATGACGTCCCACCGTATCTCTGAGCTTATCCGTCATATACATTATTTCGTGTACCGCAATACGACCTCTGTAACCGGAGTTATTGCAGTACTGACATCCCTGCGGACGATATATCGTCGTGGGCTCGTCTATATGCAGAATTTCCATTTCCCTGCGGTTCGTTCTTGTCTTTATCTTGCACATCGGACAAAGCTGCTTTACAAGTCTTTGCGATATTACTCCTATGAGCGAATCCTCAACAAGATAGCCCTTTACGCCCATATCGACAAGACGGTTTATAACGCCGGGAGCGTCGTTTGTGTGAAGCGTACTGAAAACAAGATGTCCCGTAATGGCGGCACGGATAGCTATCTGCGCGGTTTCTTCGTCGCGCATTTCGCCTATCATTATTATATCGGGGTCCTGACGGAGAATACTTCTCAGCGCCGCCGCAAAGGTCATATTGGCTTTTGTGTTCACCTGCGTCTGATTTATTCCCATCAATGTATATTCTACCGGATCCTCAACCGTGACAATGTTTACTTCGGGCTTGTTTATCTCTTTAAGGAAAGAATAAAGCGTTGTTGACTTACCGCATCCCGTAGGTCCGGTAAGAAGCACTATTCCGTGCGGATGAGCAAGTATCTTGTCAACGATTTTGTTTTCGTCCTCGTTGAAGCCGAGATCCTTTCTCGTAAAGCTGAACGAGGTTTTATCAAGAATACGGATAACGAATTTTTCTCCGAAAATGGTCGGAAGCGTCGATACACGGAAGTCGTATTCCTTTCCCTCTATCGAAAGATTTATACGGCCGTCCTGAGGAATACGTCTTTCAGCTATATCTATTCCGGAAAGTATTTTGAGTCTTGCGCATATCGCGGGGAACGATTCTATCGGGAATTCCGCTCTGTCGGCAAGATCGCCGTCTATACGGTAACGAACCTTTACTACATTTTCAAACGGTTCTATGTGAATATCGCTCGCGCGGAAAGGAATTGCCTCTTTTATTATCGAATCGACAAGTCTTACGGCGGGAGCGTTGGATATCTCCTCCTCTTCCTTCGGAGTGGGCGCGGCTATCGTCGCCACCGACGGCGATGAAGCTACGGCTTTCTTCTCTCTCTCCTTCTGAAGACTTACAAGAGCGTCCGCCGTTGATTTTACAGCCGCCGTGGAATTGAGGTATTTTTCAACATATTCCGGCAAAACCATAATGAATTCCACCGGACCTCTGTGAAGCACCCTCGCCGCAGATCTCGCATTGAAATCGAACGGTCTGCCTATGGCTATAACCATAGTTCCGCTTGCGTCAACGGTTATGGGAACTATACAGTTCTTACGCAGAAACGTAACGCTGAAGCTCCTCACAAGCTGATCGTCCGGATCAAGCATTTCCATCTGAACATACGGCATACAGTAAAATTCCGAAAGCACGGAATACACTTCCCGTTCCGAACGCGCCTTTGTTTTGAGCATATAAGCGTCTATCGTTATTCCGAGCTCCGAGGATTCGGCAAGCATTGTGTTCATTTCCTGCTCGTCGATTATGCCTCTGTCCATATAAAGCTTTGCAAGTTCAATATTTATATTCATCTTTTACAAACATCCCCGTAAATTATTTTTTGTCACACAAGCGTATTCATTATCGAAAGTATGGGCGAATATACGGCAAGGAACATTATCGCTATCGCGCCGCCCATAATAACCAGAAGCACGGGCTGAATAAGCGCCGTCATCGCTTTCAGTGAGTTTTCAACCTCCTGATCGAAGAACTCGCACGAGCTCATAAGCACGGTGTCAAGCTCGCCCGTTCTTTCGCCTACGGATATCATCTGTATCAGCATCTGCTGAAAAATGTTATACGAATCAAGCGCCATTGTAAGATTCATACCGCGTTCGACTTCGTTTACGGCAAGACGGAAACGCTTTTCGACATATTTGTTGCCGAGGACATTCGCTATCATATACATAGCTTCCATAAGATCCGTACCGCCCGACAGAAGAAGTCCGAACGCGCGCGCAAACCTTGACGTAACCATACTTCTCTGAACTTTTTTTATAACGGGAAGCTTGTATTTCAGCGTATCGTAGGTGTATCTGCCTATTCTGAATCTGCCGAATATGACAAGCGCCGCCACAACGGATGCAATCACTATGAGTATTGTGACTATATTGTCCGCTATTTTATGGCTCATATTGAATATCGTCGTAGTGAGCGCGGGCATCTGTACGTCAAGCTCGGACAGCGCCTCTTCAAACGTCGGAATAACGAAAAACGTCATTACGGCAAGTATGCTTACCATTATCACAAGAAGCACTATGGGATATACAAGCGCGGACTTTGTCTTTGACCTTATCTGCGCGTCTGTTTCGTAATAATCGGCAAGATTGTTGAGCACCACATCGAGCGAACCGCTTCCCTCGCCGATATATACCATACTCGTGAAAAATTCCGGATAAGCGCGTTTCTGCTTTTTGAGCGCCTCCGAAAGCATCATTCCGGAATTGAGATCCTCGTGAACGATTGAAAGCGACTGCTTGAAAAATGCGGAATAATCCTGATTTTTCAGGCTTCCTATGCTTTCGGAAACGGAAATTCCGGCGTTTATCATTATTGCAAACTGTCTGCAAAACGTTGTCAGCTCTTTTATCGGTATTTTGCCGGACAGCGAAAGTGCTGCCGACGGACGCTGATTTTTCATTACCTTTGCCGACGTAAGATAAAGTCCCTGTCTTGCAAGCGTGTTTCTGAGTTCCGTAACGTTTTCGGCAAGATAAATACCGCTGAATTTCTTTTTGTTCACGTTTACGGCAGTATATTTGAATTTCTGCACTTTAAGCCTCCGTTAATGGTTTATGATGCTTGAATAAAGCGAAAGTATCGGTTCGGTAAGAAATATCGCAAGAGAAAATCCGACCGAAAGAAACGGTGCGAAAGGATATTCGGTTTCTTTCCCGTCGCCGTTTCTGCGCCTCAGCGCTATGAGAATTGCCGACGCCGACACCGACGCCAGAATAAGTCCGATAAGTATTGCCTTCCAGCCGAGAAACGCTCCGCAGACAAAAGCAAGCTTTACATCGCCCATTCCGAGCCCTTCGCGTTTAAGCACCCAAAGCGATATAAAATATGTGGCAAGGAAAAAGCCTCCGCACGCACCCGCGCCTATAAGTCTTTCCGCAAGCGTCTGCGGACTTTTTACAAAGCACGCGATTACCGAAACCGCAAGAAGTCCTATCTGAAATCTGTCGGGTATCCATTGATGTGAAAAATCTATCGCAGCCACCGCAAAAAGCATAGTTACCGCGATCGCGCAAAGAAACGAATACACCGGATATTCTCCGTAAAAAACGGCAATCGAAGCCGTCCATATAATCGCCCCGACAAGCGGAAAATACAGCCTTGTCTTTGATATTTTTTCGCCGCAGCAGCGCATCTTCCCGCCCGAAAAGATATACGAGAAAAGCGGGATACAGTCTGCCGCGCCGAGCTTTTTTCCGCATTTTTTGCACTTTGGCGCGGAAAAAGCTTTTATCCCCGCGGGAATTCTGTAATAGGCGGAAGCAACAAGCTCTCCGCAGATAAGCCCGAGAACAGTGCCCACTATAATTATAAGCGTCATGAGGCATTCTCCTCATCGGTGGTAGTTTCGGTGGTAGTTTCGGTAGTGGGTTCAATTTTGACCGTTTTGACAGAAGTCGAAGTTGAAGTCCATGGTGCGCCGGTCATCGTTTCCGTATGGTATTCACTTGCACCGTCTGATGCCTTAGTGATATTAACAGTATATATTGGCGTGTAAGTGTAAGTTATCGTGGTCGTAATGGTTTTAATGCCTTCAGCTTCGTTTGTATTCTCGCTGGTGCTGGTGCTGATAACCTCGCCCTCTCTATATTCGGCAGTTAGAACATATTCATCCTCGCCGATATAAATATGCAGCTCCGGCATTCCCTCTGTTGTTTCCTTCAGCCTGTATTTGAACAAAATATACTCTCCGCCATCTTCATTTTTGGCTACGGCTACATAGTATATAATTTCGTCTGCTTCGTCAGACTCTTTTTTTGTTTCCACCGTCAGATAACACTGCGGCAAATTATTTTCTCTGTCAAATTGCAATAATTCTGCAAGATGAAGTTGATATACGTCGGCACTTAAGATAACATCAGTACTGTTTTTCATCTTGAAATAAAAATCAAGATAATCACTTGCCAATGTATTCATACAATCGAATGTTTCTATAACATTTAATTTGGCAAAATCGCTGTCGGATAAGTTCCACTTTAAAACACTGTAAGTATATCCGATTATCTTATTGGCGTCCTCCTCATCTTTAACCTCATCAACCTTCACCGAAACAAGCATTGTCTGCGTTTCCTTTTCGCCCGATTTTTCAATCAGCTTAAGCGAATATGTTTTGCTTGCCGACACCGACACTTCACAGCTGTAATTTTCGTTTATCTTATGAGCGAATTCATTCATATGCGCATTTATCGTGGCAACGGGAAGCTCTCTTATTCCGCTTTCGTCGGAAGCGTTGTTATATTCTTCATATCCGTCTTTCACCGAAGCCACAAATTCATCTCCGATAATATTCGCCTCTATGCTGCTGTTTGCGCGCTTTGCGGCGTTTACAGCGCGTTTTGTACTCGATGAAGCAAACACAACGACAAGCACGCTGAGCGCAATGATTATCGTCATAAAAACAACCGCCGTGGCAAGCACCGCGCCTTTTTTTGCTCTGCGTCCTTTCATTGTTTTCCTCCGTCAATTTGAAAATAACGTTTTTTCGGGTTCTTTTGTTTTGCTGTTGCAACGACTTACTGTAATTTTGGGCGATGTCGTGTTTCCTTCGTCGTCTGTCGGAAAAGTCAGCTTCATTATTACAATCGCATCGGATTTGGCAACAAGCTCATATTCTCCGTTGTAGTAGAATGTGTAAGCTTTCTTTTCAGGATCGCACGAATACGCACCCTCTGCTTCCGCCGCTGTTCCGTATAACTTTTTGACAAAATCATCAACAAAAGCCGTCTTTGTCGAGGTCGGGTCACCCTGCGCCTGTATCACAGCCGCAGTATAGCAGTCCATAATGTTCCGCGCCTCGTTTGCGGCGCCGACCGCAAGTCTTGAATTGCTCATAACTCTGTTTGAAGACGATATCAGCCCTATTGTAACTGCGGATATTATTGTTACCACAGTCATAGCGCACACAACTTCAACAAGCGAAAATCCGCGCCGTCCCTTTCTCATAATTTCAAACCTCAATCAAAATATTTTTGTTTTGTTATACACCTTTGTGAAAAGCGCTCCGAACATATCAAGATTTTCCGTAAATTTGGGGTTATCCTCTATCGACGGATTAAAATACTTGATCTCGTAGCTTTCGTTTTTTTCTTTATTTGCCCTTGCGAGAAGAAAAGCAAATCTCTTGGGGAAATTCATAATTATACATTCGGGATCCGGAAGATCGGGGTCCGCCTTTATGGCTTCGCAGTAAAGCAATATGCGTTTGTGAATATTTTTGAAATTTCTTTCAACCATATCCTTGGGAGAGCCTATCTCTATCGAGGTGGACGTATCAAAGCTTCCCGTGACCGACATATCGGTGCTTGACGACGCCGCTCCCGACGGTTTTGTATATTCGCCCGTCTGCTGCATATTCTCTGCCGCGTCAAAATTCTTTTCCGCCTCGGCGTCGGCTTTTGCCTGCTCCTCGGAAATTTCGTCGCTTACGGAAAGCGCGCTCCTGACAGCCTCGTCAACCTGCGTCGAAAAAGCGTCGAGCTCGTCGGGAGTGAGCGTTTTTTCGGCTTCGTCTATATCGTAATAAAGCACGTCGTCGTCAAATTCGCCCTCTTCGTTTTTGAGCGCGTTCATCGTCGTTTCCATTGCTCTTGCCACGACAACCGTCGCGCTGTCGTGAGGATAAAGCTCGTCTTCTTCCGTATATTTATCGGTTCTCAGCATTTCGTATCCAAACGGAAGCGATGTGGATTCTATCATTTTTTCTTTAGAAACAAGCGCCATTGTCGTTTCTTTGTCCCTCATATCGACAAGCATATACGTTCCGGTGCGCGCTCTCTGGCGCAAAAACAGAACGGCGTTGCTCACTCCGCAGGAGGTAAAGGTTATCGTTCTCGGATCGATTCCGAGCGCGTCGAGCTCTGTTTTTATTTCTTTCAGTATATCTTTTCTCACGCAGCTTGCGATAAAAATATTCGTCTTCTTTCCAGAGCCTATCTGCGTGGTATTTACCGAATATTCCTTTACGTCGCCGAGATCCGCGGCAAGCTCCGCGCGAAGCGCTTCCTCGGTTTTTGAACGCGAAAAGGAAGGAAGCGTTATCTTCCACGAGCTTACAACCTCATCCGGCAGGACAAGATAATACACAACCTGCTTCAGATTTGCGCGTTTCACATAGGGCTCGAGTCCCGCGCGATACATTTTCCCGTACTCCGAGCGAAGCGCAAGCTCCCTGTCGAACGGAAGATATTCTATTATGGAATTCGCCGGCGACTGACCGAGAATTTTCATTATTTTCACTCTTGCGTTTTCCACGTCAAGACTGATTACCACGTTTCTTGTTCCGCTTATTTCTGCCATTTATATTTTCTCCTTTAAGGATTTGTCGTATCTATATATTTTGTTTTTCGGATAAGCACGATTTTAAGCGTATCCGTGCTGTTTTCGTAACCGTCGCTGTCCTTTGACCTTGTGTAATACGTTATCGTGCATATAACCATATCGCCGCTGTCGAGCTTTATCCCGCCGTTACTGATTTCTTTCACCGAGTCTTCTGCTACGGAAAAGCTGAATTCAACGTTTTTTATGTTTTCATAACCGCGCGCCTGCGCTCTGTCGTTCCAATATCCGCTCCAAGAATTATTTTCAACAGACGCTGTCCAATAGTCGTCATCTTTGCCCATCGTAATGGATTCGTTTTCGGAATCGTCGTCGTCATAAAAATCCGCACGTATCATTTCCGCAAGGACGGTAGCCTGTCCGAGTCCGTCGCCGGCGCTTTTTTCGTTCATTATCTGAACGCGGATAAAGCTTACAAAAGCAACGATATCAACAAGCAATATCATCGTAACGGCAAGCGTAACGCAAATTTCCGCAAGCGTAAAGCCTCTTTTGCTTTTGTTTTCCGACATACAAAAACCCTCCCCATCCGCGAATTTTTTCGGTCACCGACGCGAAAAAATGCCGGTATCCGCCGCCGTGCGACATTTTTCAAAGCATTTTCGCTCATAATAACCTATTGTAATTTTACTACAAAACAAGCCTTTTAGCAATGTATATAATATACAAAATTCCCTGTTTTCACTCCGACAAATTGCACATAACCGAAAGATGATGTTTTTACAGCAGCGCTTCCCTGTTTGTGCAATAATAAATGTCGCTTCTGCCCGATATAAAACGGCAGAATTCCTCAAAAGCGTCCCAGTCGTCGTGAATGTCGAATTCGTAGGAATGTCCCCATATGTAAAAAAGCTTCGGCTCGTCCGTTTCAAGCGAAACAAACTCTTTTGCAAGGCGAAGCATTTCATTCCATTCGCCGTGATGATAAACCGTAGGCTTCAGCATAACAGGATTTTCGGGGATGTCAAAGCCGTGGCTTGAATCGGTCGTTCTTGCATATTTTATTCCGGTGCGGTTTTTTACTACGCTTGCAACTCTTTCGTCGCAGTTGGGTCCTCCGCCGGGATAAGCCATTCCGAGCACCTCATAGCCGGCAAGCTCGGAAAGCGCAAGCCTGTCCTTTTCAACCTGCCCGATTATCTCCTCGTCCGAAAGCCTCGGAAGCGAGGGATGCGTCAGAGTGTGCGCCGCAATTTCGTGATTTTTGTATATTTCCCTCACTTCGCAGGCGCGCGGCTTGCAGTGCGAAACCGTAACGTCCTCTCTTATCAGCAGATTTGCCGTTCCCAAAAGTCCGGAGTTGAGATTGAACGTACATTTCAGTCCGTATTTATCGAATATTTTTATCAGTCTTCTGTCCTGCGTAACCCCGTCGTCATAGCTGAAGGTCACCGCTTTTTTCATTCCGTTCCACATTTCTTTTTCCTCGCTTTTTCAGCAATAAAATATATAAGGCAGACAAATCCCGCCCCGACAAGCGCTCCCGCCGAATCTATAAAAACGTCCTTTACAAGTCCGCATCTGCCCGGCACAAACAGCTGATGAATTTCGTCGCTTATCGCATACAGCACGGCGCCGGCAGTCGCGGCTCCGAAGCCGACCAAGCGATTTATGTCAAACGTCAGGGCAAATACCGAAAACAGTCCGCAAAGCACGAAATATTCCGCCACGTGAGCCGCCTTCCGCACAAATTTTCCTATATATTCGATTTTTTCGGCTTTTTTGTCGCTGTCAAGTCCGTAAAAACTTCCATCCGTTTTTTCAAGAACGGATTCCGTCACTCCGCCGCTCAGCTCAGCCGATTTTTCCCCGTTTTGCGCCGACATAAAAAATATGGTTATCATCATTATAACCGACGCAACGGCGGCGAATATCCTTATCATTATTTTCGGCTTCAAAAACATTACCTCCGAAAAACAATACACATATACTATATCATAAAAGTATCCGTTTGTGAACGGAAAAAATTATATTTTTAATTTTATCTACAATCTGTTAATAATTGAGTGGTAAAGTATTTTTATCAAATGATATTGAGGTGATATTTTTTGCTTTCTCTGAAAGAAATAACTAAAAAATACTACGTCGGAGATACGGTGGTCGAAGCTCTGCGCGGAATAGACATAAATTTCCGCGAAAGCGAATTTGTCGCCGTGCTCGGTCAGTCCGGCTGCGGAAAGACCACGCTTCTCAACATAATCGGAGGACTTGACAGATACACCAGCGGCGACCTTGAAATAAACGGCGTTTCCACAAAAAAATACAAGGACAAGGATTGGGACAGATACCGCAACCATTCGATAGGCTTTGTGTTTCAGTCGTATAATCTTATTCCGCATCAGACGGTACTTGCAAACGTTGAGCTTGCACTCACAATATCGGGCGTTTCAAAAGCCGAAAGACGCCGCAGGGCAACCGAAGCGCTGAAAAGAGTCGGGCTCGGAGATCAGATAAAAAAGAAGCCGAATCAGATGTCGGGCGGTCAGGTGCAGAGAGTCGCCATCGCGCGTGCGCTCGTAAACGATCCCGATATTCTCCTTGCCGACGAGCCGACCGGTGCGCTCGATACGGAAACAAGCGTAGCCGTTATGGAAATCCTCAAGGAAGTCGCAAAGGACAAGCTCGTTATAATGGTCACCCACAATCCCGACCTTGCCGAAAAGTATGCGACGCGTACCGTCCGCCTGCTCGACGGAAAAATAATATCGGATTCTCAGCCCTTTGTCCCGACCGAAAAGGACAGAGCCATAGCTGCCGAGCGCAGTGCCGCCGAAAAGAAAAAAGGCAAGCGGCAGATGTCGTTTGCAACGGCGACGGCGCTTTCCTTCAATAACCTGAAAACCAAAAAAGGCAGAACGGTTCTCACCTCGTTTGCCGGAAGCATAGGAATAATCGGCATAGCGCTTATAATGGCTGTGTCGAGCGGTTTCAAAAATTATATAAACACCGTTCAGGCGGACACTCTTTCGTCATATCCGCTCAGCATAACGCGCGAATCGGTAGATCTTTCCTCAATGCTTGCTTCTATGGCGTCGGGCAGTGCCTCGTCGGGCGAGCATCCACTCGATAAAGTATATTCCCGCGACGTTCTTGCCGAAATGATGAAAACAATGTCGTCCGGAACAAAAACAAGCGAGCTTTCTGGCTTCAAAAAATATCTTGACAGCGGCGAAAGCGGCATCGAAAGCTATATAAACGGCATACAGTACGGCTACGGCGTGACGCCGAAAATATACTTTAAGGACAGCAGCGGCAAGCTTATCCGCGTCAGTCCCGGCACGGTTATGGAAAACCTTTACGGCAGCGCTTACGCCTCGATGTCCTCTCAGTCCTCGCAATATTCCGGAATGAGCTCGTCTATAGTATGGACGGAAATCCTCGACAACCGCGATTTTGTAAAATCACAATACGATGTTCTTGCGGGCGAATGGCCGGACAGCGACGATTTTACAAAGCTTGTTTTCGTTGTCGATAAAAACAATGAAGTAAGCGATTTCGTTCTTTATTCGCTCGGCTTGCGCGATCAGAGCGAAATAGACGATATGAAAGTAAAAATAATGGAGCATAAATCCATTGAAACCGAGCAGACCACCTACACCTATGACGAAATTCTCGGGCTTGAATATAAGCTTATCCTTGATACTGACCTTTGGGAATACGACGAAAACACAAACGCGTGGCTCGATAAAAGCACTGATACGGAGTATCTGAAATCGGCAGTTGAAAAAGGAAAAACTCTTACCGTAGCCTGCATTGTCCGCCCCACGCAGAACGCATCCGCCACCTCGATAAGCGGCTCCGTAGGCTATTCTTCAAGCCTTACGAAATATATTATAGACAGCACAAACAATTCCGATATAGTAAAAGCTCAGCTTTCGGACAAAAATACCGACGTTTTCACCGGACTTCCCTTTGAAACGGGCGAAAAAAAGGAGCTTACAATGGAGGATGTAAACGCTTATATCCTTACGCTTCCCGAAGCGGAGCAGGCTCAGATGAAAGCATACATTGCCTCAATGGACGAAGAAGCCGTGCTTAAATTGTTTGAAGAAAAGCTTTCTGCAAAAACATCTGCCGCCACATATGACGGAAACCTTGAAAAGCTCGGCGTAAAAGACATTGAGAATCCCGAAGTTATAAATATTTACCCCGTTGACTTTGAAGCCAAAGACAACGTAAAAGACGTCATCTCCGCATACAATGACAAGGTAAAAGCAGCGGGCGAAAACGAAAAAGTAATAAGCTATTCGGACTACGTCGGCATACTGCTTTCATCTGTGACGAAAATAATAAACACAATAACCTACGTGCTTATAGCATTCGTTGCGATATCGCTCGTTGTTTCCTCAATAATGATAGGAATCATCACTTATATCTCCGTCCTCGAAAGAACAAAGGAAATAGGTATTCTCCGCTCGATAGGCGCGTCAAAGAAGGACGTTTCAAGAGTATTCAACGCGGAAACGTTTATAATCGGACTTATTTCAGGCGCAATGGGAATAGGAATAACGCTTCTTATACTGCTCCCCGTAAATCTTATTCTGGATTCCCTCACCGGTATCGCTTCGATAGCGGCTCTGCCGCCGGCAAGCGCCGCGATACTCATCGCGCTCAGCATTCTGCTCACCGTCATAGCAGGTCTTTTCCCCGCCAAAATAGCTTCAAAGAAAGACCCCGTAATAGCACTGAGAACAGAATAAAAAACTCAGCAATAAAAAATCCCGCTCACGCGGGATTTTTTTATTGTCAGGGGGTGAATTATACTATCAAGTGCAACAGTGAAAAAAAGAAAACTCATATCG
>CAVEFC010000042.1:0-10327 GCA_963614875.1 uncultured Eubacteriales bacterium
CCAGACCCCGCAAGGTTCTGAACTTCATTTCTGCTGCTGATATGTGGAATTCTGAATTAAGTGCTTTTTAACTTCTTTGTTGCACTTTTGAAAGCACAAAATCTTTTATTCTTGCGGGGATCTCACGGATGCCGCGGAAAAGCTGTCCGCCGTAAATATTCAGGTCGGCAGAGACGCCGCACACATCGATATCATGTCTTTGGGCAATATAGATAGCACGGCAAAGGTGATATTTCTGCGTTACTATAACCGCGCTTTCAATATTATAAAGTTCTTTTGCTCTGCTTATACTTTCAAAGGTTGAAAGTCCGAGCGTGTCTGTTATAATATCGTCTTCGGGAACACCGTGATCAATACAAAAGCTTTTCATTGTACCGACCTCGTCGTAGCCTTCGCGCGCGCTGTCGCCCGTAAGCAGCAGCTTTTTACCCGCTCCGCCGTTATAAAGGTCTATCGCGCAAATAAGTCTGTCTCTGAGCATATCGCTTGGTCTTCCGTCGGGTTTTACTCCGCAGCCAAGCACAAGTATAACATCTGCACCGCGCCCCGACGCCTCTTCTTCCGTAATTATATTTCCGCGCGCGGAAAATACCACCGCAAGATTTATACTCAGGCTCAACAATATAATAACGGCTACGGCTATACATATCCCTATGAAAATTTTCTTTTTCATTGCGCGCCTTGACCTTTCCCCCGTTTTGTGATAAATTAGTTATTGTTATTATATCACAAAGCAAAGGATTTGTAAACATGAACGTAACTGCCGATATTCACACACATACTTCCTTCAGCGACGGAAAATTTTCTCCGCGCGAAATGCTTTGCACGGCGATAGCCAAAGGGCTTGATACCTACGGCTTTTCCGATCACGCGCATATGAGAGCTGTCGCGCACTGGATGATGAGCGGCGTAAAAACCGATGATTACATTTCGGAAATAAATTCACTCAAGGCGGAATTTGCAGACAAAATACGTGTTTTATGCGGAATAGAGCACGATATTTTTTCCGATATCGAGCTTTCTCCTTTCGATTATGTCATAGGCTCGGTGCATTTTGTTGACTCCGGAGAAAATCTTCTTGCCGTGGACGCGACAAAAGCCGATTTTATAAACGCCGTAAACGGTTATTTCGGCGGCGATCCTTACGCTTTCTGCGCGCGTTATTTCGAGCTGCTTGAAATGCACGCCGAAAATCCTTTCGTGAAAATAGTGGGGCATTTTGACCTTGTTGAAAAATTCAACGACGGCGGCTCGATTTTTGACAGCCGCGACAAAAGATATCTGCGCTCTGCCCTGCGCGCTATGGAAAAGCTCAATTCCGCGGGAAAGATTTTTGAAATAAACACGGGCGCGATGTTCCGCGTCGGAAAAAGCGTTCCGTATCCGTCGGAATATCTGCTCAGAACCCTTTGCGAAATGCACGGAAAAATTATTTTTTCAAGCGACGCGCACACAAAAGAAGCCATTGCCTTTGCTTTTGACATTGCCAGTGCGCTTGCCGAAAAATGCGGATTTTCGGATTTTGAAAGAATATAACGCCGGAAACGCACCTGCAAAGCGCAGGTGCGTTTTTTTGTTTTTCTTCCGTCGCCGCGGGGATTTTTCTTTCCGCAAATACACAAATTATTTACAAAACGTCAACACACGCAAACTCTTTCTCTGTTATTATTTATATAGCTTAACATAAACGGGCATAATATTTTATCTGCCGCATAAATTAAAGCGTGTCACTGCTTTGAAAAAGTGCGGCAAACGGAGGTAAACTGACATAATGAAAAACACCTTGAAAACGGTATTGCTTTACGCTGCCGTCGTCCTTGTGATAATATTCGCCGTATCACTTATGCTTTCGTCAAGCAGCAGCACAGCGCCCACATATGGGGATATAATAGATCTTTTCACAGCCGGAAAGGTTACGGAATTCGATGTGAACAAGAACAATGTCCTTGTGGTAAAAACAACGGACGGAACGAAATATCAGATAGTTCTTCGCAGTGTGGAAATGTTCCGCGAGGATATAAGCGATTATCTTGACGAACAGCTTTCGCTTCCCGCAGAAAAAAGAACGCTTACAAAATGGAACATAGAAAACAATCAGCCTTCGATATGGCTTTCCATTCTTCCCTATGCGATAATGACGATAATTTTCATTGCATTCTGGATATATATGACGTCAAAGGTCAACAGAATGGACGGAAAAATGAATTCCTTCTCACGCGCACATATAATGTTCGGCAACGAAAGAGGAGATAAAGTACTTTTCTCCGACGTTGCGGGCTGTGAGGAAGAAAAACAGGATCTGCGCGAAATAGTGGATTTCCTGCGCGATCCTTCAAAATACAGAAAGCTCGGCGCAAAAATTCCGCACGGCGTGCTTCTTGTCGGCCCTCCCGGAACTGGTAAAACGCTTCTTGCAAAAGCCGTTGCGGGCGAAGCGGGCGTTCCGTTCCTTTCGATATCGGCATCGGACTTTGTCGAAATGTATGTCGGCGTCGGCGCGTCAAGAGTCCGTGACCTTTTTGAAACGGCAAAGCGCGCTCCCGCAAGCATTATATTCATAGATGAAATCGATGCTGTGGGACGTCACAGAGGAGCAGGTCTCGGCGGCGGTCACGACGAAAGAGAACAGACCTTGAATCAGCTCCTTGTCGAAATGGACGGCTTCGGCTCGCATGACGGCGTTATCGTTATGGCGGCGACCAACCGCCCCGATATTCTCGATCCCGCGCTTCTCCGTCCCGGTCGTTTCGACCGTCAGGTAACGGTAGGATATCCCGATATAAACGGCAGAGAAGAAATCCTGCGCGTTCACGCAAGAAACAAACCCTTTGAACAGGCGGTTGATTTCTCGCGTATCGCTCAGACAACCGTCGGCTTTACTGGCGCAGACCTTGCAAACCTCTTAAATGAAGCCGCACTTCTTGCCGCAAGAAAGAATAAATCTCTCATAGGCGAAGCCGATATAGAAGAAGCGCTTATAAAAGTGACCGTCGGCACGCAGAAGAAATCAAGAAAAATCAAAGAAAGCGAAAAGAAAAACACCGCTTATCACGAGGCAGGTCATGCGGTTCTCGCGCATCTGCTTCCCACGCAGGACCCTGTCCGCGAAATATCTATCATTCCAAGCGGACGTGCGCTCGGTTATACGCTCAATCCACCCGTTGAAGATAAATACAGCGAATACAAACAGCAGCTTATTGAAGAAATCACAATGCTTCTCGGCGGCAGAGCAGCCGAAGAAATCGTATTCGGCGATGTATCCGGCGGAGCTTCAAACGATATTATGCGCGCAACGCAGATCGCAAAGAAAATGGTTACCGTGTACGGTATGAGCGAGCTCGGCACGATACGCTTCGGCGGCGAGCACGACAGCGACGAAGTATTCCTCGGCAGAGATTTCAATTCGTCCAAGGATTATTCCGAAGAAACCGCGGCGCTTATCGACGAGCAGATAAAGAAAATCGTGGACGGCGCATATGCAAACGCAAAGCGCATTCTTTCCGAAAACCGCTCAAAGCTTGATTTTATCGTTGAATTCCTCCTCAAATATGAGGTTATGGACGACAAACAGTTTGCCGCAGCCATGAACGGCGCTTCGATGGAAGAGGTCGAGCAGATAGGCGAGGAACGCCGCAAAAAGAGCGAAGAAGAAAATGCTCTCCGCGCAAAAGCCGATGAGGAAAACCGCCGCGCAGACGAGGAGCGTCGCAAAAAAGAAAACGCAAAACGTCACGACGACGACCGCTTCAATCACATTTACGGCGGCTGAAAAAAACGAATAAATTCAAAAGACCGCGGATTTGTTTCCGCGGTCTTTGTGGTATAAAAATTCCCCCGACGGTTTTCCGTCGGGGGAGGCTTTTTTATCCGAAATAATTGCCTATGTAAGAAAATGTGCCCGTGGCTTTGCCGTCCCTTACAAACACTCTCGGGACGCGGCAGTCAAGCCGACAGACGATATCGTAATTTATCGTGCAGGCGAAGTCGGCAACTTCGTCCGCGGTTATCGTCGCGCCGCAGTCCGAACCGAAAATAACGGCTGTATCGCCCTCGCCGACGTTTTCGATATCCGTTACGTCAACCATCATCTGATCCATACATACCCTGCCGACTATCCGCGCTTTTTTCCCTGCGACAAGCACGCTTCCACTGCCCGAAAGCGAAAGCGGAATTCCGTCCGCATAGCCCGCGGCAAGAGTGGCGATTTTCATCGGCTTTTCGGCGGTAAACGTATGACCGTAGCTTATTTTTGCTCCGGCAGGGACGGTTTTTACCTGCGTTATTTTTGTTTTCAGCGACATTACGGGAGAAAGCGGCAGATTTTCTTTTTTCACCTCTGCCGACGGATACATTCCGAAAAGGACAATCCCCACGCGAACCATTTCGTAATCGTCAGAGCCGTCGATAAACGCGGCGGAATTGTCTGCCGAGCGAAGTCCGATATCACATCCGCGCTCTTTAAGTGCGGCACAAAAGGAATCAAAGCGTGTGCGCTGCTCACGTTGCGAAGATTTGTCGGCTTTGTCGGCGCAGGCATAGTGCGTGATCACGCCGAGAATTCCGATATTTTCAAAGGCGTATATTTTTTCGGCTTCGGCAAGACCTTTTTCGTCGGAAGAAAGTCCTATCCTGCCCATTCCCGTATCCACCGCAAGATATGCCCCGGCTTTTCTTTTGCAGGCGCGCGCCGCCTCGGAAAGCGCTCTTGCGCCGTCCGACGAAAAAAGCAATGTGGCTATTCCGTTTTCGATTATAAGCGGATACTGCGCGTGCGGAACCGGACTTAAAATAAGTATTTCCTTTTCCGTCCCGACGCGGCGGAGCTCCATGGCTTCTTCAAAGGTGGCGACGGCAAAAGCGTCCGCAAAGTCCGAAATTACGGGCGCAAGCTGCATAGCGCCGTGACCGTATGCGTTCGCTTTGACGACTGCCATTATTTTTTTGTTTCCGGCGCGTTTTTTTATTTCGCGCAGATTGTTTTCAAGGGCGCAAAGATCTATTTCCGCCCACGTTCTGAGAAATTCCGTCAAAACTTTTTCTTCTTTCGTTTTTATGTATTCTATGCTTTTTTTCGTCACTTGTTAATTTCCGAAAATTCAAAAGGCGACGAAAGCACTGCCGCTCCGTTTTCACGCATAAAGCTTTCGGTTTTCGGCGTTCTTGTTTCCGCCCAGCCGGCATAATAAAAATCAACGCCCGCAGCCTTTGCCATATCGTAGCCCGGCTTCATATCGTCTATCACCGCGATATCCGAGGGCGAAAGCGAATATTTTTTCATTATCTGTTCAAGCGGATAAGGCGATGGTTTTCTGAGCTTTTCTTCAAGCTCCCAGCCGAACGTCATATCGGGCGTCGGCATATTATGATATCTGTAATCGCGCAGGATCATATCCGAAAACGAATGTGAAACCACGCAGAAAATTCCTCCGTTTTGCTTCTGACGGCGGATAATCTCGCCTATTCCGTCATAAAAATCGGGAATATGAGTATTTGTATAATCTCTCCATATGTCAACTTCTTTTTTCATTTCCTCTTCATTCAGGTGATAAACGTCAAGACACATGGAAAGAAAGCCTATATCAAAATTGTATTTCATAAATTTTTCAAGCGAAATTTCTTCGCCCGGACGCAAAATCTCCAGCGTTTTCACAAACGCGGGATAATGTATTTCCGGTGTGCTTTTTACCGATGTATCGTCATGATCGAGTACAAGCGCTTTGTATTTCATTTTTTCTCCCGATTTTATAAATGTTTTTGTTTTGTCTTAAAATTTTATCATAAAAAGGACTCAAATTCAATATAAACCTCCGAAAATGCTTGCAAACAACGCAAAAAAGAGGTAAAATATTTATGCAATAAATTTTTTTGTGGAGGTATTTATTTATGAAATTTTCAGAAATGCCGTATACCCGTCCGGATACAGACAAGCTCCGTGCGCAGTATGACGAGCTTATATCCCGCTTCAAAAATGCGGAAAGTGCCGATGAGCAGATCAGAATAATGTCCGAGGAGGAAGCTCTCCGCAATCATTTCTTTACGGAAGCAACGCTTGTTTCCATAAGAAATTCCGTAAACACAAAGGACGAATTCTACGATAAGGAAAACGAATTCATAGACGAGCATTCTCCTTTTGTAAGCGAGAAAATTCAGGCGTTCACGGACGCGCTTCTTGAATCAAGGTTCCGTCCGGAGCTTGAAAAGCATTACGGAAAGCTGCTTTTCAAAAACTATGAAATAGCGGCGCGCTGCTTTGATCCGAAAATAATTCCTCTTATGCAGGAGGAAAACAAGCTTGTTTCGGCATATCAGAAGCTTTACGGCTCGGCTATAGTCGATTTCGACGGCAAAAAGCTGCCGCTTCCGATGCTTGCCCCCTATAAAGAAAGCAAGGACAGAGATATCCGTCGCGGCGCATTTGAAGCCGACGGCAGATTCTTTGACGAACACAGAGAAGAATTCGACGATCTCTTTGACAAACTTGTAAAGGTCCGCACAAAGATCGCGCGCGAGCTCGGCTATGAAAATTATATACAGCTCGGCTATGACCGCCTCGGCAGAAACTGCTACGGTCCCGAGCAGGTTGCAAAATTCAGAGAGGCCATCGCAAAGGACGCCGTTCCCGTTGTAAGCGAAGTAAAAGAGCTTCAGAGAAAGAGAATCGGCGTTGATACTCTTATGCTTTACGATAACGGCTTCACCTTCAGCGACGGCACAGCCGTTCCCGAAGGCACAGCGCAGGACATTCTTGCTGCAGGAAAGACAATGTATCACGGTCTTTCTCCCGAAACGGCTGAATTTATCGACTTTATGTACGACAACGAGCTTCTCGACGTGCTTTCAAAGGAAGGCAAAGCGCCCGGCGGCTACTGCACCTTTATTCCCGATTACAAATCGCCTTTTATTTTCTCAAACTTCAACGGTACTGCGGGCGACGTTGACGTTCTTACGCACGAAGCAGGACACGCTTTCCAGGCATACCGCGCGGCAAAGCTCGGAATTATGTCCGACCTTTCCTCTCCCACAATGGAAACCTGCGAATGTCACTCGATGAGTATGGAATTCCTTACAAGCGATTATCATCACCTGTTCTTCGGAAAGAATACTGCAAAATATGAGCTTTCTCACGCAGAGGACGCGCTTTGCTTTATTCCTTACGGCTGTATGGTTGACGAATTCCAGCACAGAATGTACGAAAATCCCGACCTTACCCCCGAACAGAGAAACGAAATATGGGCAAGCCTTGAAAAGAAGTATCGCCCGTATCTTCACACCGACGGACTTCCCTTCTACGGCAGAGGCGCAGGCTGGCAAAGACAGCTTCACATTTATATGTATCCGCTTTATTATATCGACTACTGCATGGCGCAGACGGTTGCGTTCCAGTTCTGGCTTGCATATATGGAAAACAAAGAGGACGCATGGAAGCGTTATCTTGAATTCACCGACAAAGCCGGCACAAAAACCTTTGAAGAGGTCGTAAGCGAAGCGGGACTTTTCCTTCCCTACGGCGAGGGCGGAATGAAAAAGATATGCGAAAGCGTCGGCAACTGGATAAAGGCTCATCAGATATAAAAATTTTTTTCCGGCGGAGCGCGGCAATAAAAGAAACGGCGGCTGACCTTGGTCAGACCGCCGTTTCTTTTATTTTAAGGAGAACAAATGAAGAAGTTAGCTTGTTTATGAAGGATCGAATTCCACAAACGTTACCTCAAGCGTTATTTCTTCGCATGAGCGCAGATACGCCTGATAGGTTGCGCGTGAGGTTGATTCTTCCGTCGGGCGAAGGAGCTTTATCGTTACCGTATCGCCCACTTTGTATTTGGTAAGCAGCTCTGTAAGAGTTGAGAAGTCGCTGCAATCGGTTCCGGCTACGGAGGTTATAATATCTCCCGCTTTTATTCCGGCGATCGCTGCAGTGCCGCCATCCTGAACGCTTACAACGCGGATGACGCCGTTATAGCTGTATCTGCCTATTGTGATATATTCGTTTACCGTAACGCCCAGACGCGCCACGCCCGTAAGATATCCGTATTTGGAAAAGTCGTTTATGCACTTGATAACCTTTTCCGAGGGGATTGCATATCCCATAGCTTCTACGCTTGTGCCGCCGATCTTGGCGTTTGTTATGCCTATAAGCTCGCCTTTCATATTGAAAAGTCCGCCGCCGGAGTTACCGGAGTTTATGGCTGCCGTTGTCTGCATCAGAACCATAGTGGTGTTTTCAACCGTTATAGTTCTTGAAAGCGCGCTGATTATACCGTCGGAAAGCGTAATTCCGTAGCCGAGAGGGTTACCTATTGCCAGTACCTGTTCGCCGAGCTTAAGCGTTGTAGAATCGCCTATTTTCGCAGCCTGACAATCGTTTTTGTCTATTTTTATTACAGATACGTCCGCGCTCTTATCGCCGCAAACGTATGCGGCTTCGTATTTCGAGCCGTCATAAAGAATAACCGTTATTGTTTTTGTATCCTTGCCGACAACGTGATAGTTTGTGATTATATATCCGTCGGTTGTGTAAATAACACCCGAGCCGCTTCCGCTTGATGTCTGTTCGCCGAATATTGTCTGTGTTACCTCGGTAACATTTATCTGAACAACGGAGTTGATGCATTTTTCCGCAACCTCGGCGTAGCTTGAAAGCTCCTGCTCACCCGTGGTTTTTACGGCGATCGGAATATCCTTTGCATTTACCGTTGACACGGGAACTACCGTACCCGTCTGTGAGGTTGTTGTCTGAGAGCTTGCTCCGGTGTCGGTCGTCTGCGCTACCGTTGACGTTGTTTCGCCGCTCGGAGAAGTGGTTGTTTCGGTCTTATTTCCGCGAATCATTCCGGTAACGGCGCTTGCGCATATACCGCAGACAATGGAAACGACAAGGCAAAGGGAAACTATCCAGCCGACTGTCTTCTTGGACATATATGAATCCTTCGGTTTTTTATCGCCCGACGGTCTGTTGTCATATCCGCCGTATCCGTAGGAAAAGCTCTGTCTGCTGTCTCTTTCGGAATTTATATCCTCGGGTTTTCTGTCGTAATTTTCATTGTTTTGATTTTCATCATTCTTGCCGGTTTCGTCTTCTTCCGGTCTTTTTTCGTCGTCATAAAGCATAATTTTCTCTCCCCTTTCAATGCTTTCTTTCTTTTTCTTTGTGATTTAATTCTAACTCAAAAATATGACGAAGTGTTTAACGTTTCTTATTACTTGCGTAAATAAGTTTTTTATATTTATTGAATTTCGGCGCAGTAATGTATATAATAGGTTTAAGACAAACCTGCAACGGAGATATTTTTATGGATAAAGACAAGCTCGGCATTTTTGCAAAAATCCCCACACTCGAAACGGATCGCCTTGTTATGAGGAAAATGCTTCCCCGCGATGCCGCCGATATGTTTGAATATGCATCACGTCCGGAGGTATCAGAATATCTTTTATGGAATCCGCATACGACTCAGCGCTTTACAAAAAATTATCTGCATTTTCTTCAGAGTCAATACGGCTCGAAAAATTTTTATGATTGGGCGGTCACTCTCCGCTCCACCGAAAAAATGATAGGCACCTGCGGTTTTACTTCATTTGATCTTGCAAACAATTCCGCCGAAGTGGGATATGTCCTCAGCAGCAGCTATTGGGGGCAGGGCATCGCTCCCGAAGCGCTGAAAAAAGTAATTGACTTCGGCTTTCGCGAGCTTCGACTTCATCGCATATATGCTCGCATTATGGATGGCAACACCCGGAGTGAAACCGTTGCAAAAAAGTGCGGCATGACTCTTGAAGCCACTATGCGCGATCTTCTTTATGTTAAAGGCGCGTACAGAACCATTAAAATATACTCTGTCCTTGAAACCGACTGACTTTTCTTTGGAAAAGAAAAGTCAGCACCTTCTTTTCTTCGTGAAGAAAAGAAGGCAAAAGAAGCTTCGGTTATCGGCAATGATATACAGAGTTTTTAATATCTGCGCTGACAGAGCTTATTGAAAAAGCAAAAGAAGCTTCGGTTGTCGGGGACGATATACAGAGTTTATAAAGCCTTCTCCTGTCGGAGAGATTTGCAAATGCGCAGCGTTTGCAGGCGTCGACATATATTTATTTGAAAAGATAAAAAAAGCATTCTTGACGGGGCTTTTCTTATTTTACAAAATAAAAAAAGCAGATGAATTAAAATCATCTGCTTTAATTATTGAAACAATGTGCATAAAGAACCGAATAAGGAAGAAACAAGCGAATTCAAAAAGCGAATGCTTGAATAGTTCAAGCCCTCGGTCTATTAGTATCGGTCAGCTGAACACATTACTGTGCTTACACCTCCGACCTATCAAACTTGTAGTCT
>CAVEFC010000043.1:0-9518 GCA_963614875.1 uncultured Eubacteriales bacterium
TTTTCAAGGATCGTTTACCGCCCGCTCTCGCGGACAGCTTTGTTATTCTATCACATTCTTCTCCCCATTGTCAAGAGGTTTTTTGAAAGTTTTTCTGTTTTTTTGAGAAAAATCTTCACGTTGCTTCAATTATCGACAGCCGCCCTCCGAAAGAAGCGATTTAACCTCTCCGTCCGCGTCGCGCTTTGTGCCTGTCCCGCCCAATTTTTCCGAAAAATCACGCCGCAGCTCCTTATCGGAAAGCATTTTTTTCATTGCCGAATACATTCCCTCCTCGGATATTTCGCAGATAAGTCCGAGCGCACCGCCACAAAGCTGCTCGTTCGCCGTCTTATAATTTGAAACGACAATCGGACGGCACAGAAGCTTTGCCTCCTCGACCGCTATGCTTTTGCCCTCGTGCCGCGACGGCTGAAAATACACGTCGCATTCCTTTATATATTTATAAGGGTTTTCCGTCGTGCCGAGCATCACAAAATCGTTTTCAAGCCCGAGCAAGCCTGCCGTGTCTGCAATTTTTTCGGCATAAGCACCGCTTTTTTCGCCGAGCGCGTACCAGCGGAACGCAAAGCCCTCATTTTTCAGCCTTGCAAGCGCGGGCAGAGCGATATCGTACCCTTTCTGCTCGCATATTCTGCCGACGGTCAGAATTCTTATCCCGTCGTATCCGTCGTCATAGCTTTTTCCGAGCGCGGCAAGATTTTTTATCTGCTCCGCATCTATTATGTTTTCCATAGTGACAATTCTGTCCGAAACAGCCGGAAGAGCTTCCCCGAGCGATTTTTCTATTTCCTTTGATACGGTAACTATCTTTTCGCACCGCATAAAATACTTTTCGTACAGAGCATCCTCCCGCGGCGGAAAATTGTAATCAAAATGAAGCCACGCCGTTTTTCTTTTTGCTTTTACCTTGTCAACGACATAAAACATCGTCCGATCGCCCCAATAAGCTATCGCAAGATCATATTCTTCGTCGCGCGGCTTCATTGCTTTCATAGCCGAAAGCCAGAGCCTTTGCTTTGCGTATACCCGACGTTTTCCCGATGAAAAAGCTGTTTTTACGCTGTGATAAAAAAGCGGAAATATCCGCAGAGGATTTTTCAAAGCGTAATTTTCAAGCAGAATTTTCTTTGCGTTCGAGCCGTCGATTTCCATTATTTTGCCGTCTGGCATCGTTTCGATTTTTATCTGCGGAGGTACAAGCGAAAGCAGTGCGCCTTTCTTTTCCGCAAGAAGAAGCGTAACGTCCCACTCGTTGTAATCTATATGCTCCGCAAACGAAAGAAAGGATTTTTCGCTTCCGCCCACGGACATCGTTATTCCGACTATAAGCAATTTCTTCTTCACACTGCCGCCTCCTTTGACTTTTTTGATTATAACATTTTCCGTGTGCTTTGTCAATGCGGACAAAATTCCGAAAAGCATTGATTTTCCGCGTTCTTTGTGTCATAATCATTATATCACGAAAATATCGGAGGATATTCAATGGCTGACCGTTTTGCATCTATTGCGGCGGGAGAAATAGGCTCCTCGCGCGCGCCGCTGATACACCCCAAGCCCACAGCGAAAAACGGAAAGAAATTTCCGCTTTCAAAAGCCGGAGGCTCGCCGGAAAAGGTATATAAAAAGCCGGACACAAAGCAGGAGCTTGACGCAATTATAAATAAACTGAAAGAAAAATATTCGCCTTTTCTCGAAAAGCGTTCGCCCGACGCCGAAAACGACAGAAAAAAGACGGAGCTTTCCGTCTTTGATTTCCGTATGGCTACGGACGCCGACAGGCGCGATTTTTCATCCGTGCTTTCGGGCGGCGGCGAATGGAAAAAATTAACCGTTCCTCACTACGACGGTCCCGTGGGATATGCGGTATCGTATTACAGAACCGAATTTACCTCTCATCTGATCGAAGACAGAGCGCTTTTTCTGCATTTTCAATGCTCCGATTATATCACGGAGGTATATGTAAACGGCACGCTCGCGGGAACGCACGAAGGATTTTTCTCTCCGTTTGAATTTGATATTTCCGAGCTTGTCCGCGACGGAAAAAACACGCTTCTCATAACCGTCAGAAACGATTTCAAATACGGAGGCGACAGTCCCCGCTCCGCCGATTTTGTTCACTGCGAGGGCGATAAGCTCTATGCGGCGACGGGCTTCGGCTACGACGACTCGCTCGAAGGCTGGCATCACTGTCCTGCCGGAATGGGCATCTGCGGAAAGGTTTATCTTGAAGAACGTCCCCACACTTTCATATCGGATATATTCGTCCGTCCGATGCCGGACAGCTCCGAGGTCGAGCTTTGGACAACCGTTTTCCGTTGCGACTATGCCGGCGAGGGCGAATTTTCCCTTTCGTATTCCGTTTCCGGAGAAAATTTTGAAGACGTACTTATAAAAGACAAAGCCTATCGTCCGCAGACGTTTCACCACGCCGACTTCGGCGACGTTATGACCGAGGACGACATCGGCAGAGAAACGGACGAGGATCACCCCGTGGTTTTCCCGGAGCTGTATCACGGCGAAAACACCGTTAAATTCAGAATAAAGGTTCCCGATTTTCGCAGATGGACGCCCGACGAGCCGTATCTTTATTCGGCGCAGATATCCCTGTATATAAAAGGTAAGAAAACCGATTCCGCAGAAAAAGCTTTCGGAATGAGAACCTTTGTCCTTGACACGAAAGGCTCGCCGAAGGGAATGTTTTACTTGAACGGCGAAAGCGTCCGCCTGCGCGGAGCAAACACCATGGGCTTTGAACAGCAGGACGTTTTGCGCGGCGATTCCGATATGCTGCTTTACGATATGCTTATGGCAAAAGCCTGCAATATGAATTTTCTGCGTATAACCCAGCGTCCCGTTCAGGAGGAAATATACGATCTGTGCGACAGAATAGGTCTTATGATACAGACGGATCTTCCGCTGTTTACGGTTATCCGCCGCACGAAATTTGCGGAGGTTCTCCGTCAGTGCGAGGAAATGGAAAGACTGATACGTCCGCACGCGTGCTGCGTGCTTATCTCATATATGAACGAGCCTATGCAGAACGGCAATGACAATCCCTTCCGCCACGTTATACGAAGCGAGCAGAATATGATTTTCCGCGCGTGCGACGACGCGGTGCATATGCTCAATCCCGACAGGGCGATAAAGCACATCGACGGCGACTACGATCCTCCGGACGAGGGCTTCCCCGACAATCACTGCTACTGCACATGGTACAACGGTCACGGAATAGATATGGGCGCGCTCTATCGCGGAAACTGGCTCGGAATAAAGGACGGCTGGTATTGCGGCTGCGGCGAATTCGGCGCGGAGGGACTCGATCCCGTATCGCTTATGCGCAGACGTTACCCGAAGGATTGGCTTCCGCAGACTCCCGAAGAAGAAAAAAGCTGGTCGCCGTCGCGGATAATCAACGCTCAGAGCGGCAATATGCACTATTTCTTCTACGACACGCAGGACAGTCTTGAAGGCTGGGTGCGCGAAAGTCACGCATGGCAGGAAAAAGCCACAAGGCTTATGACCGGCGCTTTCAGAAGAAATCCGCTTATGGCGTCGTTTGCGATTCACCTTTTCATCGATGCGTGGCCGTCCGGCTGGATGAAAACCATAGTCGATTGCGAACGCAATCCGAAGCCTGCCTTTTACGCGTACATGGATGAGCTGACTCCGCTTTCCGTGTCGCTCAGAACGGACAGAAAAACCTTTTTCTCGGGCGAAACGGCAGGCATTGAGGTCTTTGTCTGCAACGATACGCACAAAATATCAAGCGGACACCTTCTCTGCTTTGAGCTTATCTCATCCGACGGCACGCTTGCGGCAAAAGGCTCGGCTCCCGCTGAATTTTCGGAAAACAGCGCCTTTATGCAGGGCGAGGTAACCTTTGCCGTTCCCGACGTTTCCGACCGCGAAAAATACACTCTGCGCGCCATTCTGAAGGACAAAAACGGAGACGTACTTTTCTACTGCGACGAAAGCCTTGAATTTTTCGCTCCCGAAAAAGCCGTAAAAGGCACGGCGACGATTATCAAAGGCAAAGACGAATTCGAAGCCCGCAAGGACGAAATAATTTCCCTTGCGGAAAGCGGAAAAACGGTTATGGTCGAAGCGCTTCCCACAGGAGAATACAGCGTCGGCAAAGCTTTTTTCAAGGTCAAAAACTGCGGAATGAGAGCGCTGCACTTTGTTTCGAGAAAGACGGGACATCCGCTTGTAAAGGATTTTGAAAAGAACGATTTTTCCTTCTGGTACGACGAAAAAGCCGATATGATGACGCCCCTCGTCCGCCGCACCTTCACGGGCGAAGGCTTTGTTCCCATCCTTTTATCCGGCAACACGCTTTCGGGAAGCGCATGGGGAAAGCCACTTTTCCCCGCGCTTGTATGCGGAGAGCTTCCGCTCGGAAAAGGAAAGCTGATAGTAAGCACGCTTGAGCTTGAAAATCATCTTTCAAATCCCGTCGCTGTAAAATTTTCAAACAGACTTAAAAGCTATTGAGCATCGCAATGCCCGTGAAAAAATCACGGGCATTATATTTTGCAATCTCAACATAAAACAAGCGTCCTCCGCATAAAGATTAAACAAAAACAAAAACGGAGGACAACCACAATGTTACGGAAAATCTATAAGCCCGAAGGCTTTTCAGCTCAGACGGGAGCGGACACCACCTACACCGAAGCGGCGCTTGAAGCGGCAATGACAAAAGGCAGAATTCTCGAAGCGCGCGCCGCCGTGTGCGACGAGGATATGTCGCTCTGGGTGGATCTCGGCTGTATGCGCGGCGTAATAAAAAAGGAAGACGCCGCCTTCTGTCCCGACGGCTCTCCCGTAAAGGATATCGCCGCGATAACGAGAGTCGGCAAAACGGTGTGCTTCAAAGTCTGCGGATTTGAAAAGCGCAGAGGCGAAACCATCGCCCTGCTTTCGCGCAGGGAGGCTCAGCGCGACTGCCTTGAAAATTATCTTATGCTTCTTACCCCGGGAAAAATCATAGATTCGCGCGTGACGCATCTTGAACCCTTCGGCGCGTTCGTCGATGTCGGCTGCGGAATTATTTCGCTTCTTTCGATAGACTGCATTTCGGTTTCACGCATATCGCATCCGCGTGACAGATTTTATCCCGGGATGTTCATAAAAACCGTTGTGAAAAGCACGGACAGGGAGCTTATGCGTATTTCCGTAACGCACAAGGAGCTTCTCGGAACGTGGGAAGAAAACGTTTCCGCTTTCCGCACGGGGCAGAGCGTGCCGGGAATCGTCCGCAGTATCGAGCCCTACGGCGTATTCATCGAGCTTACGCCCAATCTTGCCGGACTTTCCGAATACACGGAAAACGTAAGGATAGGCGATCACGCGACGGTTTACATAAAAAACATAATTCCCGAAAAAATGAAAATAAAGCTCGTACTTATCGACACCTATCAGTGCGAAAGCGAGCCTTATCGTCCCGAATATTTTATAAAAAGCGATTTTATCGAAAGCTGGACATATTCTCCGGAAAGCTGTCCCAAGCTTATAAAAACGGATTTTACGCGAAGCTGAAATTATCTGTTCATTTCTTCTCTCAGCGCAAGACGCGCCTGCGCACATTCGTATGCGCCGGCGATATCGCCTGTATCTTTCAGACAGCCTTCAAGATCGGAGAGAACATAATATCTGTATATTGCGCCCGCCTCCTCGGCTTCCGGCAAAAGCGCCTGCAAAGCCTTTGCCGCGCCGCCGATATCGCCGTTTTCGGCAAGTCTGCGAGCCGCGCCGTGACGCGATACAACAGAATTCCGGTTTTCGAGAAACGAAACGTATCCGTACTCATCGCACTCGGGGGCAGGCGCTTCTCCTCTGCCCATAATATAATCTATAAGCGATATGTTTTTTTCCGCGCAGCGCCTCTGTCCCTCTGCAAAAACCGATCCTCCGGCATATGATACGGCGTCCGAAAAGCGTTCCCTTGCGGAAAACAGCCTGCCTTTTTTCATAAGCTCCCTGCCGAGCCTTATACAGCAGAGTGTCGCCAGAAGCCGCGATTCGTCATCGTCATATTTTTCAAGCAGAGAAAGACATTTTTCCGTATCTCCCGAAGAAAACAGCTTTTTTATAACGTCGCGCTGACGCAGCTTTTCTATATCCGAAAGTCCGGCTTCCTCTGAAAGCAAATATTCAAGCGGCACGCCGAGCCTTTCGGCAAGCGCGCGAAGCGTCGCTATCGAAGGATTGGCAAGTCCGTTTTCTATCTGACTTAGCATATTTCTTGTGATTATTCCGTCAGTAAGCTCCGCCTGAGTAAGCTTTCTTTCGGCTCTCAATGCCTTTATTTTTTCGCCTGTGGTCATATAAGAGTTTCCTTTGGTAAAATTTATTTACTCTATTTTATAACGTTTTTCCCCTATTGTCAAGAAGCGGAGAGCATTTTTGCCCTCCGCCACTTATTTTTTTAAGGTAAATTATATTTGCACTTTCAGGGTTTCGCCCTTCTTTATGTCGTAGCGCCTGTCACCGAGCACAAGCGTACCGCCTTCAATATCCGAGGTAACCTCAACGCAGTGTCTGTCCGCCATGACCTTTACCACTCCGTCCGGAACGGGAACGGTGCCTTCTATTTTTCCGAAGCACATCAGATTCGGCACAACCTCATACGTTTTGTAAGCCGCCGACGTCGGACGCACTCCGAGCGCATACTTGCCCATAAGATATATGGGCGACGCGCTCCACGCGTGACAAAGACTCTTGCAGTAGGGCTTTCCGTACATCGCATAATGCTCTGCGCCCTTCATATTCGGGAAATATTCCTCCCAGAAGGTCGTTGCGCCGAGCTTCACCATTCCGCCCCAATAGCTGTGAAGCATATCGGTAACATATCCGAACTCGCCTATTTCGCACATTGCGTCAAGCTCGAAAAATTCAAAATACGGCGTTGTTATCGGCGGAACGGCGTCGTTTCTTATAACGTTTTCGATTATAAGCGAGCGTTTTTCCCCGTCCGCTATACCGAAAAGAAGCGCAAATATATTGGCGTGACGGTTGACCGTGCGGTTTCCGCTCTGATAGCTGTCGATATACGCTTTTTTCTCATCATCCCAGAAATACTTGTCTATATTGTCTTTAAGCTCGACTGCTTTTCTTCTGTACTCTGCGCCGTCTTTTCCGAGAAGCTCAAGTATTTCGGCATACGCAACGTAGGAACGGTAAAGCAGCATCTGCTCGGCGGAGATTATCTCCGTTTTGTCAAGATGCTTTGACCAGTCGATAAACGTCCAGTCGCCCTTTTTCCCGTATCCGCCTATAAATCCGTGCTCCGAAAGTCTGCTTTCGATAAGCTCCCACATTTCAGGCATTTTCTTATACACGCGCCCGACAAAAGCCTTGTCGCCGGTATGATAGTAATACTCCCATATCGCTGTTATCCAATAGAAAGTATAGTCAACTATCGTGTTTATGTGCTGAGCCATTTTGCCCTCGCCCCTGAGCATTATCGTCGTTCTGCGGACGATATCGGGATCGCAGGCATAATAATAATTCACAAAATAGCTCTGATAAGCGTCGCCCGACCATATCCAGCGGTCACGCTTGATTCCGTCAAAGAAAGCCTCTCTCGAATTGAGCTCAAGCGTGTATGCGCTTATATTCCATATTTTGTTCACAAGCTCGTCGTCGCACTCGAATTTTCCCTTGGGAGAAACCGGCAGATACTCAAAATCGTAAGCCACCGAAAAATCCGCGCAATCGTCTTCAAGAAAAATATATCTGCACGCGCGGCTGCGAAGCGACATTTCCTTTCCCGAAAGCACGGCAACATCCGTTATCTCGGTGTTTTCCGTGTCAAGCGCCTCCTCGCGCGATTCGCCGTAGAACACGGGAACCTTTTTCCCCTCGGATTTTATATCCGAAAAAACAAGCTTTCCCATTATCTCGCGGCCGAAGTCAAAAAGCACTCCGCCGTTTATCTCTTCTCTTGAAACGGGATAAAGTCTTTCATACGAAAACTTGAACACCTCGGGATTGTCGTCCGGACTGTCATACATATCGTTTGTTCCCGCCGGATCATCGTCCATACCGAACGAAGCGAGATGCCAGCTCTCTCCCGAATCGAAATGCGCGCTCTCGCACCATATCGCAGGAAGTCCGCCGTCCTTGAACGCGGAAAGCTTTATAAAGTTTTTCCCGGGCTGAAGGGTTATTTTTGCGGGAGCCTGCCACCGCTTTCCGTTTATATTTATTTCAAGCAGCGTTCCCTCGTTTGCCTTTACGAAAAGCTCCTCGCTTTCTTCAAGCTCCGCGGTTTTGTAAAGCCTTACGTTTCTGTGCGGAGCGTCAACTCTCCACATAGGCGAATAATAATTGCCGCGTCGTTCCCTTCTGTTGTGCACGAGCATCGCATGATAAAGCTCGAAATCATCGGGATACCACATCCATTTTGCCATAACAGTCCTCCGGTTATTTATTTTACGCAGATATGATATCACTTGCGCGGCGCTTTGTCAATAAATAATCGTCAAGTGTTTTCAAATATGGTGAAGATCAGATCGCTCTGCTCCGTTATCACGATTTTCTTTGCCGTTTCGGGAGATGTCGCCGATGTGAAATCGCCCTGACTGAGCGACGGATCCTCCATATCGGGATATCCTCCGTCCGTATTGTAGAGTGCCATCAGAATATCGTAGTCGGAAACGTAATAGAAGGAAAGCGTATGCACGTCATCGAATTCAAGCAGCGCGCCGTCGTTTGTGACCTCCGTCCATTCGCCGCCGTCGATGCTTATATACAGATTTTCTATACAGTTGTAATCATATGCGACGTGTGCGAGCGTAATATAGTATCCCTCTCCAGACGGCAACGGAGAATCCGTCGCCCGTCTTGCGTTCGTTTTTACGATCATCGGGATATCCTCCGTTACGCCGCGGGAAATACCGCCACGGACTTTATCGTCACGGCGGTATTGACCTTGGAATAAATTATAACCTTTCCCGCCGCCGTTTCCGCAACAGGAGCATAGTTTCCGCTGTCGGCTTCCGTAACGCCGAACGTGACAAAAGCAAAATCGCTTGCTCCGACGCCGGAAAACGAAAGCTCGCATTTATAGCCGTAATCGCCGTATGTCGAATCCGCCGTCCACGACGACGCCGAAACGTTTGAGTAGAATTTCGCCTTGCTTTGCTTTTCCGCAAGCTCGGCGTATATCGCACTGCTCCGCACGGGATTTATACTGCCCGACGTAACGAGCGCGTCAACCGTGATATCCGCGTCCGCGCCGTCGAGAATCGTAGCGGTTTTCGTGCCGTTTTTATCCGTTATGCTGACGGTTACGGAGTTTTCTCCGCGCGAAAGCGTCACGGTGGGAGAATACCCGTCCGCACCGGCGCTGCCTGCCGCGCCGTCCGCACCGTCTTTTCCGTCAGCACCCTTAAGCGACGCAAGCCATGCCGCTTCATCGCCTTCAAAACCGTTTTCGACGGCTGATTCGTATGCCGATTTCCCGTCTGCGCCGTCTTTGCCGTCATTGCCGTCCGCGCCCTTGAGTGACG
>CAVEFC010000044.1:0-9107 GCA_963614875.1 uncultured Eubacteriales bacterium
GGAAAATAAGTCGAGGCCGACTTTATTTATTCCTCTTTAGCTCAGTCGGTAGAGCTGATGGAACGAATTACACGGGAGCAATCCCAATAAAAGCCGACAAAAAATGGAGCTTGAAATTGTACAAGTTCCACATATTCCTCTTTAGCTCAGCCGGTAGAGCACGCGGCTGTTAACCGCGGTGTCGTAAGTTCGAGTCTTACAAGGGGAGCCAAACGGTCTGTAAGTTTTCCTTACAGACCGTTATTTTTTTTGCAACTCCGTATATTAATATAAAAAAATAAAGACAAATTAGAATTTGTAGGGGATGCAGAATTTGAATAAATAACATTATAGTTGACACTCAGATGCTTTTGTGCTATATTATAAATTGGGTATTTTTATTTAGGAGGATTTTATGCCTTTACGTAATTTCATTATCTCACAGTTTAAATACGCAAAAACAAATCACATTTATAGTGCCGGTCAAAGAATGGATTTGCTTGGCTTGAAAATGAGAACCGAAGGGAATACTATTGAACTGCCCAAGAAGATACTATTTTGGACAACAACTAAAGTATATGATTTTGGTGTGTCATCTGTAAGCGTTGATATTCCTAACGTATCGGGAATGAAGTTGAACTCTAGGGCATATTCTACTACAGCTGATGACGCAAGGCGTCAGGTCACTGTCGGTACAGATGTAGGATTTAAAATTGCCGGGTTTAATGTTGGTCAAAGCAATTCTATCACTTATGATGATTGTGTATGTAATGTGGTTGACAATTCGAGTAGAGCTTATGGATTGGATATGGTGTATAATTTTCAAGAATATAAAGCCAGCATGTCGGAGTCATATAAGCAGCATATACTAGAAGGAACAGATTATTATATTGTGATAGAGAGGCTATATGGAACGGATGATGTATATGATCAGAAGTTATATATCACTTCTAAGTTTGTTTCAACAGAGGATGACTACTCATCTGCTGTAACATGTGATATTACACACACTGTACTGTATTGAAGCATATGGAGATTATTGTATGTTAAAAAGAAATAAACTATTGTTTGAGATTGGCATTACAATTGCCGTGATATTAACAATTTTCGGAGTTGTGATGTTAAGTATAGCACTTAGTGTTAAATCGCCGGATGATGTTATGGATTCTTACGATAAGCAGATTGAGATGTCGATTACTTCATTTCCTACAGATCTCATTGTTTATGGCGATGATTGTAATTTAAGAAAAAAAGCTGTGTTTCGACAAGTATCTGTCATTTCCGATGAGACACTTGATAGTTCGGATTCGTATTTACACAAGGTAATAATCATTAATGATCTTTTTGGTAATGCTACTTTGAGCGGTGAGGACATTGATATCTTATACAGATATGTAGTAGATGGCGAATATCATTTTTACTATTTTGGCACAAGATATTTGGAAGACTTCTTAGCCCGAGGCTTTTATCAAAACGAACTACAACCAGATTCATGTGGTTTTGGAGTGAGACATGTTGCCAATAGGACTTCGGTTGTTGTAAATGAAGGAATGTGGACAACCGGAGGCTATGATATATACGAGGCAAATTCGGATTATTTAGGTCAAATCATTTTCGCATATCTTAAACGTATTTATTCGGATAATGCGTAATGCTATGAAGGCACAGACCGTTGTTTTTTTGCTTTTTCTTGTGAAATATCGGCAATATCCCGCCGCGCTTGTTTCAAACCGCAATTTTCACAAAAAAATTGACGGAATTTTGTGAAAAGTATTGACAAGCGCAGCTTGCCGTGATATACTCCCCATATAATTTCAAAATTGAATATCGTTTTTTAGGTAGAGGCGCGGTGTTTATAAGTAACGCGAACGAGAAGTATCCGCTTCCGTGCGAAAGGAAACACTGCCGAGGGTATACGGTACGGATTTTGCCGTATAAACCGGTATTGCAGATAATATCTGCCGTACTGTCACTTAGGTGGAGAGCTATCATGGGACTTGAAATTTTATTGTTTGTCGCAGTGATGGTTATCACCGCGACTTTTTCTTTTTTGAATTTATAATTTCGGTTTTCTTAAAAGGAGAAAAAATTATGAGAAGATTTTTATCGGTAATATTGACGCTTGCCATGCTTATCATGACGCTTGCTTCCTGCGGCGGCAGCAGAAAAAAGGTTGATATCTCCGGCGCAAAAAGCCTTTCGGAGATAAACGGCACGGGTGCAATAATAGCCGCACAGAGCGGTACGTTTCATCTTCAGGCGATGAACGAACAGATGAACGGTGTTACCAAAAAGGAATATAAAGATTTTTCGGCACTTCTTATGGCGCTTAAAAGCGACTCGATAGACGGTTATATCGCCGAAGAGCCTACGGCTTTTGTGGTAACGCTTAAGGACGATACGATAGCTTATCTGCCTCTTGTAAACAACAAAACGGGATTTTCCGTCACCGGCGACGATACGGGTATAGCGGTTGCTTTCAAGAAGGGTTCACCGCTTGTCGAAAAAGTAAACACCATTCTTGACGCTGTTTCCGAGGATACAAAGCTTGAGCTTATGAATCAGATATTCGAGGTCTGCAAGGATACTGAAAAAGAGTTGAACCTGACTTATGCGCTTACTTCCGACAATACCGATACGTCAAACGGCACACTGAAAATTTCAATGGAATGTGCATATGAGCCTTTCAACTGGACTCAGACAACGGCGGCAAACGGTGCCGTTCCGATAAAGGGTTCTTCAAACACATATGCAAACGGCTATGACGTTCAGATGGCAAAATATATTGCCGCAGAGCTGGGAATGAGTCTTGAAATCGTTGCAAACGAATGGGATTCTCTTATTCCCGCGGTACAGAGCGGCGCCGTTGACGGCATAATCGCGGGTATGAGTCCCACAGAGGAAAGAAAGCAGGAGGTTGACTTTACAAACTGCTATTACAGAAGCAACCTTGTAATAATCTATAATAAATAATTTTCAAAAGGATAAAGAGCTGTGGAATTTTTCAATGAGGTTTGGGATATAGTTGTCAGATATCATAAGCAGCTGCTCAGCGGACTCGGCTACACGATGCTTATTGCACTTGTGGGAACGGTCATAGGTCTGATCATCGGCTTGCTGACAGGCGTTATAAGAACGGCGCCGAAATCGCGAAACGGCGTGCTGCGCGTGCTTCACAAAATAATAAACGGCATACTTGCCGTTTATATCGAAGTATTCCGCGGAACGCCTATGATGGTTCAGTCAATGGTTATTTTCTGGGGATATGCGTTTATGAACGGCGGAAAAACCCTTCCGCTTGTTCCTGCCGGTATATTTATTGTTTCAATAAATACGGGCGCATATATGTCGGAAATAGTCCGCGGCGGTATAATTTCCATCGAAAAAGGACAGACGGAGGGCGCTTATGCCGTCGGAATGACGCACGCGCAGACTATGCTTTATGTCATTACTCCGCAGGTTATGCGCAATATTCTTCCGTCCGTAAGCAATGAATTCGTTATAAATATAAAGGACACTTCGGTTCTGAACGTAATAGGCGTTATGGAGCTTTATTATATGGCGGGCGTGATTACGAGAATGACGCTGAAAAACTTCGCCACATATACCGTAATATGCGTTATTTATTTCATTATGACTTTTGCCGTAACGCGTCTTCTCAGAATTGCCGAAAAGAAGCTTGAAGGCTCATCGTCGTATACGATATGCGGTTCGCAATCCGATCCCGACGCCGAAATTCATATAAAGGAGGAAGAACACAATGGACAGCATAATTGAAGTTTCTCATCTTAAAAAATCTTTCGGTGAAAATAATGTTCTTCACGACATTTCTTTTTCGGTAAATCAGGGCGATGTCATAAGCGTTATCGGCTCGTCCGGCTCGGGAAAAAGCACAATGCTCCGCTGTATAAATCTGCTTGAAACCCCCACCGAAGGAAATATATTTTTTCACGGCGAGGATATTCAGGGCAGGGACATATCCCTTACGAAATATCGCTCCAAGGTGACGATGGTTTTTCAGAATTTCAACCTTTTCAACAATATGACGGCTTTCCGCAACTGCACGATAGGCGCGGAAAAGGTGCTCGGAATTTCAAAGGAGGAAGCCGAAGAAAGAGCGGAAAAATATCTTTCAAAGGTGGGTATGGCGGCATATAAAAACGCAAAGCCGCGTCAGCTTTCGGGCGGACAGAAGCAGCGCGTTGCCATTGCCCGCGCGCTTTGTATGGAGCCGGAGGTCATTCTCTTTGACGAGCCTACCTCGGCGCTCGATCCCGAAATGGTGGGCGAGGTGCTTTCCGTAATGAAATCGCTTGCCGCGGAAGGACTTACGATGATAATCGTAACGCACGAAATGGCGTTTGCCCGCGATATTTCAAGCCGCGTTATCTTTATGGACAGAGGCTATATAGAAGAGGAAGGCGCACCCGCCGACATCTTCGGAAATCCTCAGAAGCAGCGCACAAAGGAATTTCTTTCAAGATATTTCGCACAGTAAATCATATGAATACAAAAAAATCGCCCGTGGTCGCACGGGCGATTTTTTTATGTTTATTGTCAATCCAGCTCTTCAAAGGTGTAATATTCGTGATTTGCAAAGGCTTCGGCGTAGGTGCCTTTCTTTGCGCACAGGGTAAGATATCTTATTCTGTAGGTGTTAACGGTTTCGCCCGTCGAGCTTTGCGACTGAACGATTTTTGCAAAGGCATATTTTGCGATATATTCAACGCTTGAAGGAACTATTATAAGCGAAAGTGACGAGCCTGCGTCAACTATGCAGTATGCGGGCAAACGCTTTACCGTGGAGGGAATTGTCATTGTCTGCACTGCGGAGCTGCCCTGATATTTTATCAGAACGCCGTCGCCGGCAACAACAAAATCGCCCTTCTGGTTTGCAAGCCATTTTGTCGATTGGAATGCGTTTTCGCCTATATATACAACGCCCTTGGGGACGGAAAGATCATAAAGCTTTGTGCATCCGGCAAACGCGCTTGACGAAATAATATTGAGCGTGGAGGGAAGCGAAAGCTTTGTAAGCTTTGTACATCCGGAGAACGCGCTTGACGAAATATATTCCGTGCCTTCTTCAAAGGTTACGGTTTCAAGCATCGTGCAGTAAGCAAAAGCCATAGCTTCAACGGTTTTTATTCTTGCGGGAATTGTGACGTCCGTAAGAGCGTCGCAGCCGTAAAAGGTTCCTGCGGTTATCGAGGTGTCTTCCGAGCCTATATATATTTTCGTAAGACTGCGGCATCCGTAAAATGCGCCGGCGCCGACTCTTTTGAGCGAGGGAAGATTGCCGATATCGGTCATAAGAACGCAGTCGGCAAATGCCGAGGACGAAATTTCTTCGATATCCGACGGAAGCGTTACGGACGAAAGCTTTTTGCAGGATTCAAAGGTACGTTCGGGAACGACGGTAAAGCCGTTTTCTATCACCGCGCTCTCTATTCCCGAGGCGGAAAACACGCCTATTCCGAGCGATTTGAGCGTCGAGGGAATGACTGCCTTTTTGAGCTTTATGCATTTTCCGAACGCAAAATCACCGATTGATTCCATGGAGGGAGTTATTTCAAAGCTTTCGAGAAGGTCGCAGGCAAAGAACGCATATGCGCCGACCGATGTTACGTCATCCGAAAATTCGGTTTTGGAAAGCACGGTGCAGTTTGTGAACGCAAACGACGGAATTGCGGTTATATGCGGAGCATAAACGCTTTCGAGCGAGATGCAGTTCTGGAAAACGAACGCGCCTATTGTTCTTACGTTTTCAAGTCTTATATTTTCAAGCGAGGAGCAGTATCTGAAAGCGTATGCTTCTATTTCCGTCACAGCCGACGGAACGGTTATATCGGTGAGCTTCGAGCAGTAGTTGAACGCGTACTGCGATATTTTTTTCACGCCGGACGGAATCTCTATTTTTTTCAGGGCAATGCAGGAATCGAACATACCTGTCGGTATTTCGGTAAGAGCCGAGGGAAGCTTTACGCTTTCGAGCGCATAGCAGCCTCTGAAAAGGAACGCGCCGATATTGGTTGCACTCTCCGGTATTGTTGCCGATTTAAGCGAAGAGCAGTCGAGGAAAACATATGATCCGAGCGATTTGAGCGATTCGGGAAGAACGATTTCTTCAAGCGATTTGCAGGCGTAAAATGCGCTTCCGCCTATTTCCGTTACGCCTTCGCTTATCACAAGCTTTTTAAGATCGGTTATTCCGGCGAACGCGCCGCCCTTTATCTTTTTTACATGAGAGGGAACGGTGAACGTTCCGTCGCTTATCGCGGATGAGGAAACGGGGAATATTTCAAGAATTTCGCCGCCGTCGCTGTAAAGCACGCCGTCGTCCGAGGAAAACTTGGTGTTTCCGTTTTCAACCCAGAATGAAGTTATTCCCGAGCAACCGTAAAATGCGCCGTAGCCTATATCGGTAAGCGAGGCGGGAATTTCAACGGCGAATTTGTTTCCGCTTGCGGTTGCGCATCCGGCAAAGGCATAGCTTCCTATCGAGGTAAGCGAGCCTGCGTCGGAAAAGTCGAGCGATACGGAGGTGCAGTTCTGAAATGCGCTTGCGCCGATTGTCTTTATGCTTTTAGATATTTTGAATTCTTTAAGAGCCGTGCAGCCGTAGAATGCGTCATCTCCGATTTCGGTGATGTTGCAATCTCCGTGAAAGCTTATTTTTTCAAGCGCGGTACAGCCCATAAAAGCGCCGGCGTCTATTTTCGTGACGGAAGAATATATGGTCACTTCTTTAAGCGTGGTGCTTGAGGCGAATACCGAATCGCCTATCGCGCCGACGGCGTACTTGCCGTCTATACGGCTGATTGTTATAACGGTTTCGTCCGTGCCGGAGTAGGCGACTATCGTTGCCTTGTTGTTTTCGTCCAGCGTGTACTTGTAAAGTCCGTTTTTGCTTGTCATTATCTTTTCGTCGGCGGCTGATACGCACAGCGCGGCGGCGCAGATCATCAAGCACGCTGCAAGTATGATGGAAATTATGGTTTTTCGCTTCATTTTCGGTGCCTTTCTTTTTTATTGCCGTTTGATTTACAAAAAAAGAGGTTAAATCTTACAATAGTATATCATAATAAAAATATATTTGCAATAATAATCGGACTTTGTTTTGTAAAGTATTTTTGAATTCACGGCTTTTTAAGGCTTTTCATTCCGCAGAGGACAAGAAACGCTCCGAACAATTTCCGCAGAAGAAGCGGACTTATGCTTTTTGCTGCCGTAAGTCCGAGGTACGCCCCGACTGTTCCGAACGCTCCTATGAAAATAACGGCAAGAGGATCTATATTTCTTTTCTTTATGTGTATCGGCACGGCGGACGCCGCTCCCGCAACGAAAAACGAAAGATTTATTCCCTGCGCGGCAAGCTGCGCCGTATCGCGCACAAGCGTGAGATAAATAACGAGAAGTCCGCCGCCGCCGACGCCCGTGCCGGCGAGCGCGGAAGCGACGAAAGCCACGATGGCATCGAGTATTTTCATAGCTTTATCATCATACTTATGCCTGCCCATACAACGAGCAGAGCAAAGATGAGCTTTGTTGTTTTTGAGCTGAGCTTATCGAGAAGCATCGCTCCGATAGCGCCGCCCGGAACCGCAAAAAGCATATAAACTGCGCTGTCGGACGAGGAAAAGCATCCGCCCGAAAGATAAAACCCAAGCGAAGCCAAGGACATTATAACGGAGGAGCAGAGCGTTATGGCAAAGATATCCTTTGTACTGTATGCGCCGTCCTTTGCATATATTTTGGAAAGGAACAGTACGGTGAGTATTCCGCCCCCGGTGCCGAGAAGGCCGTTTACAACGCCGGAAAGTATGCCCGCAAGGGCAAAAAGCGCGATTCTTTTTTCCGCGCCGGTGCGGAGCGTGATTTTTTCGTTCATTTTATTTTTATTTTCCTTATTTTCGGTTGTATTTTATTTTATTTTATGCTATAATTACTTTGTTATACTGGCGGAATAGTATTTCGCACCGCAAAGTGATGTAGCGGTCAGGAGGATATTTTGACCTTAACGGAGGCTGTCGTTTGCGGAATAATTCAGGGCGCGGCGGAATTTCTGCCGATATCAAGCTCGGGACATCTTGCTCTTCTTCACGCGATGTTCGGGCTTACCGATCCCGAAAGCTGTGTAACATTTGACGTTATGCTTCACCTTGCCACACTTGCGGCGGTGATATGCGTCTATTCAAACGATATTTTTTCGCTTATAAAGGCGATATTCACAATGCCCGCAAAGCTTTTCACGGGAAGAGCGAAGGAGCTTTCGGGGGCGGAGCGCTTTGCGCTTTATATAATCGTTGCGACCGTTCCGCTGGGACTTGCGTTTTTCATCGAGGACGCGGTGACGGGCATTGCGGCAAGCCCGAGGCTTATCGGCATTGCGCTGATAATCAACGGTTTTATGCTTCTGCTCGGCGACAGAGCGGGAAAAGGAAACCGATCCGCCGAGGAGCTGGGCGCGCCGAGAGCGCTTGCCGTGGGAATGTTTCAGCTTGCGGCGACAATCCCCGGGCTTTCGCGCTCGGGCACAACGATGACGGGCGGACTTATATGCGGACTCGATCGCGGTCAGGCGGTGAGATTTTCGTTTATAATGTCGGTGCCGGCGATAATCGGTGCGAACCTTGTAAGCGCGGTGCGGATGATAAATTCGCCCGTGGAAACATCGCAGCTCGGAGTGTATGCCGTCGGAATGCTGTTTGCGGCGGTGACGGGATTTTTTGCGCTGAAGCTGCTGAATTTTATCGCACGGAAAAAGAAGCTCGGAATATTTTCGGTCTACTGCTTTGCCGTCGGAGGCGCGGCGGTTGTATTCGGATAAAAACAGGGAAGAAGGAAACGGAGGAAAATAAATTGGCTGAAAAGAAAAACACATCGTCGAAAAACGATAAGCGCGGGAGCGCCGATTTCGTTGAGGAAGAAACAGACAAAAAAAGCAGACAGCAAAAGGAGAAAACGCCTTCGGATCCGTCGTCGGTCGGAAATCAGATAATCACAATAATTCTGTTTGCTGTCGCGCTTTTCGTTGGAATATGCTTTATCTGGCGCGATGACGTCGGCGTTATAGGAAAATTTATATTCGAAGGACTTTTCGGAGTGTTCGGCGGTTCGGCAATACT
>CAVEFC010000045.1:0-8908 GCA_963614875.1 uncultured Eubacteriales bacterium
TTCGGGTTTGATTTTACTTTTCGCCTGAGAAAGAAATTTTTGTATTGTCAGAAAAGGAATGGCGTAGTTCATAGCCGTGGCGTCTTCTCTTCCGCCGGTGACCATACCGATAAATTCTCCTGCGGAGTTCAGTACGGGGCCGCCGGAATATCCCATGGTTACGGGCGCCGAAATCATTATAAGACTGCGACCGCTTATTTCACGTCTGGTATCGCTTATTATGCCGTCCACAATGCTCAGTCCTTCGCCTTTTCCGTTCCCTATAACACAAATCTTCTCTCCCGCTTTTATCGGGCTCCATGATATTTTCAAAGGCTTTGAACCGACAGCGTCGGGACAGTAAAGCAAGGCAAGATCCGTCTTGCTGTCATTGTAAACAAGCTCGGCTTTGAAGAGATCCTCGTGCGGACGACGTCCCGCCACGATTATATCGCAGAAATTCTTTACGCCGTTTATTTCGCTTCCGGCTCCGCTTATTATATGAGAATTTGTAAGCACATACCCGTCGGACGAAATAATAAGTCCCGTGCCGCACAGCTCTTCTCCGTCCGTGATACCGCTTATTTCAAGCACGCTTTCAATTGTCGATTTATATATATCCGCCGTGGATTTTATCTGCGATACGCTTTCATTCCACGAAAAAACCGTATTGCACGAGGCGCACTTGTATATCTTTTTTGATAATTTTGAAAGATTTTTTCCGGCACATACGGGACATACGGAATGATCCATAATCATTTCGCCTCCTTTACAAGCTGTACGGAAGAATTCTCGGGCATCCAGCCGTCGCCGTAGCCGTCGGGAATTTTATCCGCATAAAGATAAAACGTAATCGAATCGCATCCGCCGAAAGCGTCTTTTTCAATAATCATTTTATCGGTAAGATAAACCCTTTTCAGCTTTGTACAACCGGAAAACGCTCCGCCGCGGATAAGTCTGACGGAAGACGGAATATGTATTTCTTCAAGCGATTCGCAATCGCGGAAGCCGCCCATAAGCTTTATTCCGTCCGGAAGCTCCACATAGTTCAGCTTATAACAGTATAAAAATATGTTGTCGAAATTGTCGTAATTTCCGCCGAGCACGGCGCGTTCAAGCGCTATACAGTTCATAAATACGCAATTTCCCATTTCTTCAATCGAATCCGGCACTTCCACCTCTTTCAGTGAAGAGCAATAAGCAAATGCGGAATGCATAATTGATTTTACGCCTTTCGGAATGGTTATTTCCTTAAGAAAAATGCAATTGTGAAACGCACTTTGTCCTATTTCCGTAAGTGGTTCGGGCAAACGGATTTTCTCAAGCGAAGTACAGCCGTAAAACGAATTGTCTTCAAGACGATATACGGCATACCCGTCTATTTCGTCCGGAATATAAACCTCGGAAGCGCTGCCGTTGTATTTTTCTATAACGCATCCGCCGTTTTCAATGCGGATTGTCATATCGTCATATTCAAATTTTTCGCCGTCGTAATGCTCTTTGTCGGGAATTGTCGTCGTTTCTGCCGATGTCGTTTGCGTTGTCGCTCTCTGCGTTGTCGTGGTTTCCGCCGCAGACGTCGCTGCGGTCGCGGTGCCTGCTTGTGTTGTCGTCGTTTCGGCAGGCGGCGTTGTGACGGTCGGATCCGTTCCGACGGTTTCAAAGGAGCTTTCGGTCTGTGAACCGTGAGAAGAAAGTCTGCCTGCCAGAAAGACAATGCAAACGCCCAATGCCGTGTACAGCAGCGCCGTCATTACGAGCCTTACGGCAGGAGAAAGCCGCGTCGGCCTGCAAAGCGTATACGGAGCGGGATCGGAGGCGCGTCTTGCAATTATTCCGTCCACGCTTATATTTGTAACGATTATTCCGAGCGACGCAATTTCCGCACTTTTGCAAAGTTCCGAAAAAACAGCTTTTCCTATATCGCCTGCGTGCGATTTTATATCCGAAAAATATATTTTGTCCGTTTCGGCATATCCGCATATGATCTGCGTGCCGGTTTTTTCGATTATCGGCATTATTGCCGAGCGAAGCTTTTTTGCGGTATCGTGTCCCGAAAATCTGTGAGAAAAAATATTATTGTCTTTTACTTCAACGGAGCATATGCCGTTAAGCCCGACAAAAAAATCTTCTTTCGGAAGTCCTTCTCCGTCCCGCATCGAAACATAAACGTTGCCAAAACCAAACGCAAGCTTCTGCGTGTCGGAGAATGATTTCTGTTTTTCAGTCATTTTCGGGTTCCTTTTCATGTTTGGATATCAGATCATCTATCTTATCAAGCGTTTCGCTCGGAATATCATCCTGTGCGAGCGCAAAGATAAGCCTTTGCTTTTTTTCCGCAAAATCCGTAAGATTTATTTTAACGGTGCTTCCGGAAGTGAACATTGCTCTGCGCAGCTTGTTCATATCCATCTGTGACAGAGGATATGCTTCCGCAAGCAATTTTTCTATGTCGAGCGGAATATTGCGCTTTCCGCTTTCTATTGCCGAAAGATATGATGGAGATAAATTCAGTTTCCTTGCCATATCCCTTGACGTATCGCCGGAGTTTATTCTGATAATGCGAAGTAACTTACCGAATTCGGTTAACATTGCAAAAACTTCCTTTCGTTTTTATGACTTCATTATACATCTGCGTTTACATAAAGTCAATGGCGTTTACAAGATTTATGATTCGTTTACACGTTGAAAATCGGCATTGACAGCGAAAAAGTCAGACGCTGTAAGGATTTTCTGCTGACCGTGCCGTTGTGAACTGAATTGACAATTGTGTGAACAAATTTGACAATTGCGCTAATATACTTGAAAAATCGTGAAAAAGTTAATAAAATATATACAGCAGAGGAAATCACGCGGGAGCTTACATCCGAAAAGCTTCGCCCGCCGTAACCCTTTTACAAAAAAATATAAGCTTGTGAAAAATACTTGGCAGCAGTCCGGAAAAGAAGCGCGCGGTGTCCCCCGCACCGAAAGTGCTTCTCACCGCGGCTATTGTAGACAAAATACTTTCCAAGTCAGAGTATTTAGGTGTGGTTATAGTACATACGACTTGTCATTGCCCGGGGCGATAACGGTCCCGACACTGTCAAGTATTTTTCAAAGGCTTATATTCAGCAGAAAAAGCAAGCAAAATGCCCCTCGCATCGCGAGGGGCATTTTATGTGCAAAAAATCCGAAAGCGGCAAAAATGTTTCCTTTGTATCAACGAAAAGTCGGGCACAGCTCTGTCAAATCCGATAAAAATATGAAATTTTCATAGACAAAGCAAACGCATTGTGATATAATACAGCCGTTGATTTTTCCGTCCGCATCAAAAGGGCAAAAAATTTCGTTTCCGGACGCTTTCATAAAAAAAGCAAAGGAAACGTCAACAGATTATACTTTCGGAGAAAGGTGTTATGGTATTATCCAAAAAGCATGGCTCACTGCTGATATTTGTGAGCTGTTTTACATATTCGATCGCTTATCTCGGACGGCTGTCATATGCCGCAAATCTGACCGCCATAGCGGAGGCATATTCCGTAAGCAAGGAAACGCTCGGGACAGTCAGCTCAATGCTGTTTTTTGCATACGGCGGCGGGCAGATACTTCACTTTTTCCTTGCAAAATATTATCCGCCGCGTATTACCGTTGCTTTGGGAATGTTTATGACGGCGGCATGTAATATTCTTCTTGCGCTTTCAGCCGATATTACGTCAATGCGTATTATATGGCTTGCAAACGGCTTGATACAAAGCTTTTTCTGGTGTAATATCTGTAATGTGATTGCAAAATATCTGGCTTCGTCACAGCTGAGAACATGGATAATGTTCGGCGGATTTTCATTTTGCTTCGGTACGTTCGGCGTGTACGGACTTTCCGCTTTGTTTGTTTCCGTAAATTACAGAATAACATTTTATATCATTGCCGCACTTTCCGTTCTTGCAGGGATACTTTGGTTTGTTTTTCTCGGATTTTTTGAAAAAGCACCGAAGGTCTGCGAGCCCGAACAAAAAACCGAAAAAACACAGACGATGAAAGGTTTTTATCGTGGGACGGTGCTTGTTATCATCGGATTTGTGGCATTTTCCGCCGTCGGAAATTCATTTATCCGCGACGGTGTTATCACATGGCTTCCCACAATTCTCAAAACGGATTTCGGCTTCGGCGATTCGTCGGCAGTGCTGATAACCATGGGACTTTCACTTCTTTCGTGCGCCGGTATTTTTGCGGCGCGGATCCTTTCCCGTGTTATCCAAAGCAGACTTGCCGCTCTGTCCATAGTCTTTACCGTGCTTGCCGTATTCCTCGGCGGAGGAATTCTCGCATATAAAAAGACGGCTGTTGTACCGTTTATATTGTGCTTTGTCGTTATTATCTGCGCCATTTACTGCAACGGCAACTTTATTACAAGCGTAATTCCTTTCGGCATAAGAAAATTCGGCAACGTCGGCGGACTTTCGGCATTGCTTGACGCGTTCTGCTATGTGGGTTCTACCGCCGCAACAACGGTTTTCGGCGCAATCGCCGACAAAAACGGCTGGAGCGCGGTATTGATCCTTATTACGGTCATATCCGCCGTATCGGCGGCAGTCTGCTTTGCCGGCTCTCTTGCGGCACGGCGCGACGATATAACAAAACAGATATTCTGAAAGCAAAACGGCTGACCGAGGTCAGCCGTCAAATTTATGTTCTTGCTTTATTGCTTGCCCTTTTTCTTCTTTACGATAACGATAATTTCCGCGGCGACTGTAATTTCAGCGATGGGGGCGCAAAAAATCACCGCAAAAAGTCATTTCAGAACTTTTTGCGGTGATTTTTATTTTCTGTTTATTTTATATCGTTTATCGGATATTCGCCGGTGCCGTCGTTGATTGACAACATGTAAATTTCAAATCCGGTATCATTTGCGCTTGCGCCGTAAGTCCAGAATGCGTGAAGCTGCAAAGCATCTCCCTTGTGCAGCTGCAGATCCTTGTAAACAACCGAATAAACGCCCGTGCTTTCTTCACTGAGAATCTGCTGACCGTTCACATGAAGCCAAACGGTGCTGGTGGCAAAATTCACATCGCAACGAACGGAAATCGTAACGGTGCAATCGGATTTTACGGTCATATTCCAATATGTTCCCGCATCGTTAAGGTTTGTGCCGTCGTAGGCAACGAATTTGTTTTCATATGAGGAAAACCAATAATTCCTGTCGTTTTTTGATACGCTTTCGCACGACGTCAGCAGGAGAAAACAAATCCCTACAGCCACTATCAATGCAAGGCGCGCCACTGATTTTTTCTTCATGTTTATTCCTTTCTCTGTAATCGTGATTTTTATCCCAATTGATAAAATTACAAGCATATTATATCTCAAACGGCAACGCTTTTCAAGTGCTGCGGCAATAAATTGTCATATCATAATGAAATTTTTTCTCTTCCGCCCCCGATTTCATCATTTATACGTTGAAATTATATTTTCCGCCACCGTTCTGCGTGTGACGCATCTGTCCATAGCCTGCTTTTCAATATATCGGTGAGCTTCCTTTTCCGTCATTTTAAGCTGTTCTATAAGCAGACATTTTGCCCTGTTTACTATTCGTATTTCCTCCATTTTTTCTTCAATCGAGGCGGTTTTCTGTTCCATACGGCGAAGTCTTTCTCTTGTTCCGCATAAAAGCGTAAGCGATTGAGATACCGCCTGCGCGTTTGTCGGCTTTGACATAACAAGCACTCCGTACTGTGAAACGCGGGAATGAATATCGGCATAATGCTCGGCTTTGACAAGCAAAAGAACTCCCGTGCCGCTTCTTTCGCAAATGTCAAGCGCAAGCTCCGTTCCGAATTCGTCGGGCAGCGGAGCGTTTATTATCACTATATCGAAAGTATTTTCGGAAAGGCATTGCCTTGCGCCCGAAACGTCGGAGGTGACGGTTATCGGGCAGTATCTGCTTTCCGGCAGAATTTCAAAAAGGGATGTATTGAATTTTACGGACGAAGAAACAACAAGCACGCCGTAGCAATGCTCCGCAAGCTCCATATATCATCCCTCCCGTCTGTTTTGTACTTTTTTATTTTGTGTAACCGGCTATTATCGAAGCCGGCAGATTTTCCGCAACGAACGCGCTCGCCTTCGCCATGGCTTTCGCTTTTTCAAGCGTTTCCGGCAGTTTTTCGTAATGTGATGTTATTTCGCTCGGCGCGGTATAAAGATTTATATCCGCCGCCGGAGGCAATGTCATATTGTTTTTCACTCCGTCAAGTCCCGCCCGTATAAGCAGTGTGAACGCAAGATAAGGATTGCACAGCGGATCCGGAGAGCGAAGCTCTGCGCGACGGTATTCTCCGCGTGCCGCGGGAATACGGATAAGCTGCGAACGGTTTTCTCCCGACCACGAAATATATTTCGGCGCTTTGTTTGAACCGAAGCGTCTGTATGAGCTTTCCGCAATGTTGAGAAACGCCGTGATTTCGCCCGTATGGGCAAGTATTCCGGCGATGACCTGAGGCATAATGTCTGCGCCGTCATCTCTTTTCGCGGAAAAGTTTATATGCATACCGTTTCCGGCTTTGTTTTCAATCGGCTTCGGAGAAAAATCCGCATAAAGACCGCCCCTTGCCGCGACCGCAAGCACTACCGAACGGAACGTAAGCGCGTCGTCAGCCGCCGTTATCGCGTGCGAATAGCAGAAATCTATCTCGTTCTGCCCGGGGCCCTCCTCGTGATGCGAGCTTTCGGGATTTATACCCATACGTTCAAGCGTAAGACATATTTCGCGGCGGACGTTTTCTCCCTTGTCCTCGGGGGCAACGTCCATATAGCCGGCATTGTCGTAAGGAATATCGGTCGGCTCTCCGTTTTCGTCGCACCGGAAAAGATAAAATTCCATCTCCGAGCCGAACGCAAAGCTTATGCCTTCCTTTTCCGCATCCTCCGACGCTTTTCTGAGAAGCGCTCTCGTATCGGCTTCAAAGGGCGCCCCGTCGGGATATGTCACCGAGCAGAACATCCGCACGACCTTTCCGTGCTCCGGCCGCCACGGCAGAACGCAGAGCGTCGATGTATCGGGATGAAGAAAAAGATCGGAATGAACCTCTCCTCCGAAGCCGTCTATTGCCGAAGCGTCTATGGCTATGCCGTATTCAAACGCCCTGTCAAGCTCGCTCGGCATTACGGATATGTTTTTCTGCCTGCCGTAAATGTCGCAGAAAGCCATTCTTATGAATTTGACGTCCTCCTCCGCAACAAACTGAATAACTTCTTCCCTTGAATATTTCATAAACGTTCTACCGCCTTTCTCAGAAATGCAAAAAAGCAAGGGGATTCATTCAAAACAAGGAACCGATTTTTCCTTACGCAAATGAATTCCTTTGCTTTTTTGATGATATATAATATCACATACGGGGTTTTGTTGTCAATCGCTTTTTCGGTCAAAAAATGAATTTTTTTGACAAAAGGTCTTGACAAACGCAAAAGCTTCGTATATAATATCGCCCATAAAGGCAATGGCGTCTTTGAGATATGCTCTCATCGGCGCATTTTTTGTTTTAAGAAATCACACAGCGAGGCAACGGCGTCCCGATATAAAGCGGATGCCTTTCCCTCGCTGTTTTAATTTTTTCGGAGGATTTTTATTATGAACACCGTGTCAGATTATTTCGGCAGTCTTGTTTTTGACGACAGAGTAATGAAAGCCAGACTTCCGCTTCCCGTTTACCGCTCTCTCAAAAAGACGATAGACGAGGGCGCTCGCCTCGACAGCGAGGTTGCAAGCGCCGTAGCCGACGCAATGAAGGATTGGGCAGTGGAGCACGGAGCCACTCACTTTACGCATTGGTTTCAGCCGCTCACCGGAATAACGGCTGAAAAGCACGACAGCTTTATCACACCCTCGCCCGACGGCGGCGTCATTATGGAATTCTCCGGCAAGGAGCTTATCAAAGGCGAGCCCGACGCATCGTCGTTTCCCTCAGGCGGACTTCGCGCAACGTTTGAAGCGCGCGGATATACCGCTTGGGATCCGACCTCATACGCCTTTATAAAGGACAAAACGCTTTGTATTCCCACGGCGTTCTGCTCCTATGGGGGCGAAGCGCTCGACAAGAAAACTCCCCTGCTCCGCTCGATGCAGGCATTGAACAAGCAGGCGCTGAGAATTCTCCGCCTTTTCGGAAACACCGATGTAAAGTGCGTCCGCACCTCCGTCGGTCCCGAGCAGGAATACTTCCTTGTTGACAAGGAAATGTATGAAAAACGTCACGACCTTGTTTTCTGCGGAAGAACGCTTTTCGGCGCAAAGCCTCCGAAGGGACAGGAGCTTGACGACCATTATTTCGGCGTCATAAAGCCGCGCGTCGCCGCATATATGGCTGATCTCAACGAGGAGCTGTGGAAGCTCGGCGTGCTTGCGAAAACCGAGCATAACGAGGTTGCTCCCGCTCAGCACGAGCTTGCCCCCATATACACAACGACAAATATCGCAACCGACCACAACCAGCTGACAATGGAAATTATGCAGAAGGTAGCGTCCCGTCACGGACTTGTATGCCTGCTGCACGAAAAGCCCTTTGCGGGCGTTAACGGCTCCGGCAAGCACAACAACTGGTCGATGGCAACGGATACCGGCGTAAACCTTCTCACTCCGGGCGAAACGCCTTATGAAAACGCTCAGTTCCTGCTTTTCCTGTGCGCCGTGATAAAAGCGGTGGACGATTATCAGGATTTGCTCCGTCTTTCCGTTGCGACAGCGGGCAACGACCACAGGCTCGGCGCAAACGAAGCGCCTCCCGCCGTTGTTTCGATGTTTCTGGGCGACGAGCTTACAGCCGTCCTCGACGCGATAGAAAGCGAAACTCCGTACAGCGCGGCAGAAAAAACGGTTATGAGGCTCGGCGTTCACGTTCTTCCCAAGTTCACGCGCGACACCACCGACCGAAACCGCACCTCGCCCTTTGCCTTCACC
>CAVEFC010000046.1:0-8523 GCA_963614875.1 uncultured Eubacteriales bacterium
CTTTTCTTCATTTTGAATCCTTTGATTTATATATTTTGTCAAGTATATCACAAAAGCACGCAAAACGCAACAGCTTTTAAGGTTTATTTTTTATTTTCAAAATATGCAATTACATGCCGATGCAAATTTGGACTTATTATGTCGTTTTGTGTAAATGCAAGCATTTTATTGTTGACTTTTCCAAACGATATGATATAATATTTTATATAAGCCTGACATAAATGTCGAATTCGGTTTTATCAACCGTTTGTTTATACAATTCAACAAAACGTTGCTTTACAAGGCTCAACTGTTCGTTTATACTTTCTTTGCAAACCACGACGGCAGAAAGGAATTTTTAATATGCTATCAAAAAAAATCAAAGAACTTCGACTTAAAAACAACCTTACTCAGAAAGACCTTGCAGATAAACTTTTTGTTACACCACAGGCTGTATCGCGTTGGGAAAACGGCGATGCCGAGCCTTCGGCGACAACGATAGATGCAATGGCAAAAATATTCAACGTATCGGTAGATGAACTGTTCGGACGTGCGGCTCCGAAGCCCGAAGTAATAGTAAAAACGGAAACCGTATATAAAGAACCTCCCGTTGTTCTCGGCGTGTGCGAGATATGCAACAAGCCTATCTACTCTTCCGACGACCTTGTAAGAAAAACACATTCGCGCGGCAGGCTCGGCTCGGTTACGTCTGTAGTATGCAAAAGTTGCCACGAAAAGCAGAAGAAAGCCGAACACGACCAAGCGGTAAATCACGGAATTCTTCAGAGAAAGCGTTCATTCATATGGAGCGGACTGATAACGGCTGTCGTGCTTATAATCGCACTTTCCGCAACTATAAAAAACAACTGCACCACGGGACAGATCATAGGCGCCGTAGTGGCGTCGCTGCTTCTCTTTCCGTTTATATCCTGTATCTTTCTCCAAAACAACTTCGTCGGAGAAATGTTCTTTGACATAGCGACCTTCGGTTTTGTCCGTTTCCCCGGTCTGATTATTTCGCTTGATCTTGACGGCATCGTGTGGTTTCTCACCGTAAAGCTGCTGTTTTTCGTACTCGGCTTTACAATAGCGGCTCTGTTTTTTATATTTGCCGTTGCACTCGGAATGCTCGTCGGCATATTTGTATATCCCTCCGCCCTCAAAAAGAATCTGTCGCATCCTGAACTCAGCAACTGAATTCAATTTTATAATGAAAGGAACATCACAGAATGAAAAATTTCATCCGTATTATCAGTATTGTTACAGCATCCGTACTTTTTATTATGCTCCTTGCCTCGTGCGGAAACACATCGTCAAATCCGGAAATAACATTGCCTTCCGCAACAACGACAACAACCGCCGCCAAACCTACAACATATACCGTCAGCTTTTCGGGCGCGGATAAGCCGCCGGTAACGGTAATCGGAGGCGATTTCATCTCCGCTCCGACTTCTCCCGAAAAAGCCGAGCATATTTTCGTCGGGTGGTATCTTGATTCCGCTTTCGGAAAAAAGGCATCGTTCCCGCTTGAAATAAACGGCAACACAACCCTTTACGCAAAATTTTATACATATGCGGAAGCCTTTCAGTCGGCGCGCGAAAACACCGTCGGCGCTTCCGTTGCCGGATATGAATACAACTATAAAACAGACCTGACCGTTTCCTACGGTGTGCTTGCGCTCAAAGGCGCAACTGCCGGCGAATCGATATACAGCACCGTGGGAGATGTTTCGTTTTACGATAAGCACCAAAATTCAGGAGCTCTTTTTGCTGACGGAACGGTATATCAGATACGCAAAGGAAACACATTGCAAAAGGTTTCGACAGACAAAAAAGGCAATGTAAAATCAAACGAAACCGAGCAGGTTGATGCTTCCTACAAATTCGATTCCTCATCTTTTGCAAAGGCGCTTTTCACTTATTCCGACGGACAGCTTGTTTCCGTTTCACCGACGGCAAACAAAAACGAATACAGGCTTCAGACAACATTCAACGCTTCGAGCGCCATAGCTCTCCTCGGCAACAATCTCAATAATCCGATGGTGGAAAAGGCTATTGCAAAGCTTCCCGAAACGGCTGTCGATACGGGAATGTACGTCGTTTTCGACGGAGAAAAAATAGGCTCGTACCGCTACGAAATGAAAATAAATTCTGCCGGAATTCAGCTTAATCTCGTTTACACTCTCACCTTTGAAAATGTCGGAACGGCTCAGACCATAGTTCCCGAAAGCTTTTCATAAGCATCAAAAATCCCTTCGCCGCGATATATCGGTGAAGGGATTTTCTCTTTATTCGTTTGTTTTCTGAAGCGCAGTGCTTTCACGCTCCCATTTTTTCACCTGTCGCCGATAAAGTATAAGTCCTACCGCGCCCGCAACTATTTCTGCCGTCGGGAACGCTATCCATGTATAATCGAGTCCGATTTTTGAAAACGCCCAGAACACCGGCACAAGAACGAATATCTGTCTTGTAAGCGAAAGCATAATGCTTGCAAAGCCGTTGCCTATCGCCTGAAAGAACGTCGGCATGATAAGCGAAAAAACCGCGGCGAAAAAGCTGCAGCCTATTATGGGAAAAGCTTTTTTGCCTATTGCAATTACCTGCTCTGAGCTTGAAAACAGTCTTATAAGCTGTTCGGGAATTCCGACAAAGCATATCGTGCCGAGTATCATAAACACAAGCGATATTATAAAGGAATCGCGCATTGTATCCTTACAGCGTTTATAAGCTTTTCTTGTGCAGTTGAAGCTCAGCACGGGCACGATGCACGTCTGAAGTCCGAAAAGCGGAATGAAGAAAAAGCTTTGCAGCTTGTAATAAAGTCCGAGCACGGTAACGGCTGAATCCGAAAATCCGGAAAGAATGATGTTCAGCAATACTATATATACCGTATAAAGCGATTGCATAAGTATTGAAGAATAGCCGTAATAATATATCTTTCCGGCAAATTTTACGGCGTCCTTTGCTTTCGGCGGCTTGCAAAAGCCCTTTATACCGACAATCACAGCCGAAATGCACTGTCCTATAACGGTTGCATAAGCTGCACCGGCGACGCCCATTTCGCGTATCGGTCCGAGTCCGAAAATAAATATCGGATCAAGCACCACGTTTGTCAGCGCGCCCGCTACCTGAGCAAGCATCGGCACTTTCATATTTCCCCGCGACTGATGAACCTTCGACCAGTTGCCTTCAAGAAACGTTCCTATGCTTCCGACGCATACTATTCTTCCGTAGATCACTGCCTGCTCTATCGCGGCAGCCTCCGTCGCCGAGGTTCTGACGTATGCCGGCATTATAAAATACGAAGCGATCGAAAATACAATCCATGACAGCACCGCAAGCACGGTTCCCGTGCCTGCCGTCGCATTTGCTTTTTCGGTCTGTCCGAGCGCGTATTTTCTTGCCATATATGTATTGACTCCGACTCCCGTTCCGACAGCCACCGCGATTGCGATAAGCTGTATCGGATAAACAACCGTGACCGCCGTGAGCGCGTCATCGGAATATCTTCCCACAAAGAAGCTGTCCACAACGTTGTAAAGTGCCTGAATAAGCTGGGCAAGCATAACGGGCGGAGCGATTTTAAGGAGTATTTTCCCTATACTCTCCGTCCCGAAAAAATTTTGTTCGTCAGTCTTCTTTTCCATAACCTTTCCTCTCAGGCGTTTTCTTCTATCGCCCGACAAAGCGCCCCGTTAAAATCTGTAACAAGGCGCGATATTTCCGAGAGATTTTCCTCCCCGAAAAGTTTAATTGCTTTTTCTTCCGTCGCAAGCAGATCCACTGTTACCGGTTTTGCCCGCAACATACCCTTTTCCGTAAGCACAAAAGCCTTTTCCCTGCCTTTGCAATGCTCTGCCGATATCCGAAGCACGCCTTCGTTTCTCATCTTCGATATCACATTGTGCATTGTCTGCCTCGGCAGAAGATAGCTTTGACAAAGCTGCTTTTGTGTGCAGTAGCCGTATTCTCTTATAGTGTAAAACACAAGCATTTCATTGTATCCCACACCGTGCATCGTACACCATTTTGCGTACATTCCCCTGTACTGTATCACCGAAAGATTTGCTTTCGCAAGCGTTTTTTGTGTTTGTATATCCATAGTTGCGCCTCAGAATTTTACGCACTTTTCAACATTCATAACAAACGCAACTATACCGCCGCTGCAGACTTTTACCGGCATTGCGGGCATTCCCGCCGTACCCTGCGGAGTTATATAAGTCGTCTCGACGCGCGTCTTTGCGTGCTTTTCAAGTATTCCGAGCGCCGTTTCAAGCGACGCCGCCTCGACGCCTATCATAAGCGTGACGTTCTTCTTTTGCAGAAAACCGCCTGTGGAGCTTAAAATCGTGGCGTAAAATCCATGCTCCGAAAGATCTGAAACCACCTCTGCCGAGTCATTTGCCGAAAGCACCGCCATTATCATTTTTTCACATTGAACGTTCATAAAAAGCCTCCTTCTTTTGCGGAAAATCTTAATCCCATATGGGACTACGAAATTATATCACCGGAATTCCGGAATGTCAACAAAAAACGGATTTATTTTATTGCAGATATAAAATATCCCCGTCCGCTTCTTGAATTTCGGAGCCGTATGTGTTATACTTAAGCAAAAATAAACAGCGGAGCTTTCTCCGCGGCAAACCGAAAGGATATTCATCTATGAACAAAAACGCAAAATGGATATATTCTCCCAAAAACAAGGATAACAGAGTTATCGTCTTTTCAAAGAAAATAAATCTTTCTGGCGAAGTTAAAAAGGCAACGCTTTATGCAAGCGCGATAGGACTTTACTTTGCCGAAATAAACGGAGCGCGCGTAAGCGACGCCGTCTTTGCTCCCGGCTGGACGACGGGAAACGTCCATACTCAGTATCAGAAATACGACGTTACGAAAATGCTCTCCGGAAAGAAAGCCGAGCTTTCGCTCACAGCCGGAAAAGGCTGGGCGATAGGATTTCTCACATGGGACGAACGTGAGCATCTCTATGCCGACCATATGAGCGTTATCGCCGCGCTTGAAGTTATCTACGCCGACGGCACAAAGGAAAGCTTCTGCACGGACGAAACGTGGAGCGTTCACACCTCTCACATTATAGATTCCGAAATATATCACGGCGAAACGGTCGATCTCACCGCCGATATTATATCTCTCGGCAAAGCCGCCGTCGATACAACCGTAAAAACAAAGCTTTTTGCACAGATCGGCGAATTTGTCCGCGAGCATGAAAGAATCGCTCCGATGCAGGTTATAATCACACCGAAGGGCGAAAAAGTGATAGACTTCGGTCAGAATATGACAGGCTATGTTGAGGTGCGTATCCGCGGAAAACGCGGCGACAGAATAGTTTTCACTCACGCCGAAGTGCTTGACAACGAGGGCAATTTCTACAGCGAAAATATGCGTTCCGCAAGAAACAGAATAGAATACGTGCTTTCCGGCGGCGACGATGTTTTCAAGCCTTCGTTCTCGTTTCAGGGCTACAGATATATCCGCCTTGAAGAATATCCGTTTGACACCGTGGATCCCGATTGCTTTACTTCCGTTGCCGTTTATTCGGATATAAAGCGCACGGGCTTTTTCGCCTGCGGAGACGCAAAGGTAAATCAGCTTTATCACAACGTGCTCTGGGGACAGAGAAGCAACTATCTCGACGTTCCCACCGACTGTCCGCAGAGAGACGAGCGTCTCGGCTGGACTGGCGACGCACAGGTTTTCTGCCGTGCGGGCGCATATAATTTCAACATTAAAAACTTTTTCCGCAAGTGGCTTTCCGACTGCGCCGCCGAGCAGAGTCTCCGCACCGACGGCGGTGTTCCGATAGTCGTTCCGAACGGTCTGCGCTCCACGGGCGTCGCGTCCGCCTGGTCAGACTGCGCCGCAATAATTCCGTGGGAAATGTATCTTGCCTACGGCGACAAAAAAATGCTCCGTGAAAATTATCCCATGATGAAAAAATGGGTAGAATATATCCGTCACGCAGGCACTATCGAATGTCTTTGGACAGACCGCTGGCAGTACGGCGACTGGCTCGCTATGGACGGCGAGGGCAACAATCGTTGCACCGGCGCCACGCAATATGACTTTATCGCCTCCGCAATGTACGCAAATTCGGTTCAGTGCCTGATAAATGCGGGAAAGATTCTCGGAGAAGACGTTTCCGCATACGAAAAGCTGCACGAAAATATAATAATTGCCTTCAACGACAACTTTATGGAGGACGGTCTGCCGTGTCTTTCAAAGCATATATCGTGCCGCGCCGAGCAGAACGCAAAGGAACAGCAGATCGTCCGCGGAATAACGCAGACATCACTTACTCTCATTCTGAAATTCGGGCTTTATCGCACGGAAGAGGTAAGAAAAAAGGTTGCGGCAAAGCTTGTTGAGCTTATCCACGAAAACGGCGACAGACTGTCCACCGGATTTGTCGGCACGCCGTACATTCTTCACGTTCTTACGGACAACGGCTATACGGACGTTGCATATACGCTTTTCCTTCAGGAAAAAATGCCGTCGTGGCTTTATTCCGTAAATCACGGCGCGACTACAATGTGGGAAAGATGGAACTGCGTAAAAGAGGACGGCACCTTCAGCGATGTAAGTATGACGTCGTTCAATCACTATGCATACGGCGCTGTTGCCGACTGGCTCTACGGCGACGTTGCGGGAATAGTTTCCCTTTCCGACGGCGCGGGATATTCTCATATCTCCATTGCGCCGAAGCCTTCTCACAGACTCGGCTTTGCGAATTGCAAAATCGAAACCGAGCATGGCGCGGTAGTTTCAAAGTGGTATTACGGAAAGGAATTCGTCCATTACGAATTTGAAATTCCCGAAGGCACAACGGCGGAGCTCAGACTTACCGACGGCACGGAAAAAACTCTTACGTCGGGCAAGTATATGTTCACTTCAAAAGCTCCCGAATACGATAAATAATACTCATTTGCGAAAGGAGCGGCTATGACGGGACGCAGGATGTTTCTTTCAGTGTTTGTCGCGACGGAGGCGGCGCTTTATATCGCTTTTCTTGCGTGCGATATCCGCGGCGGAGCATCCGGAATAAGCACGGCGCTCAAATATGCTTCGATACTTCTCTGCCTTTTTGCAAGCCTTTCCGGCATTACAAAAAAGGACGGAAGATACGTCGCCTCGGCGCTTGCGCTCACCGTCTGCGCCGATCTTTTCCTGCTCGTGCTTGACAATTTCTATGCGATCGGCGTCGCCTTTTTCTGCCCCGTGCAGATAATCTACGCTCTGCGCCTGCGCCGTATGCGAGAAGGAAAAACGCTTTTTGCCCTGCGGGCGCTGCTCTTTGCGGCTATGCTCGCGATTGTCTGCGCCGTACAGCCGAGCGCACTGAATATCCTTTCCGCGTTCTATTTTTCGCAGCTTGTCTGCAACGCAATCGAAGCCGCAGACGCAAAAAACCGACTTTTTTCCGTCGGGCTCCTGCTTTTTGTCTGCTGTGACATCTGCGTCGGACTTTGCAATATTACCTTTCCCTTTCCGGCGTCGGACGCCGTCTTTCCGATAATACGGATTCTGATGTGGGCATTTTATCTTCCGTCGCAGGTGTTGATAGTGCTTTCGTCGCAAAGGAGGTCATTATGAGAAAACAAAGCAGACTTTTGTTTTGCGTGCTTACGGTGGCTCTTGTGTTTTTCGTACTGTCGGCGGCAATCGCAACCGTTCTTCTGCTCAGCCGTCCGTTTTACGCAATACATCTCAAAGCGCTCGACCTTGACGAAAACACTCCGTGGACAAAGGACGAAATACTTGACGCCTTCGACGAAATGATAAGCTTTTGTCTTCTCGGAACGCCTTTCGGCACGGGAGTGCTCAGCTGGTCGGAATCCGGAAAATCGCACTTTGCCGATTGCGCAAAGCTTTTCCGTCTTGATTTTGCCGTGCTTGCCGCTTCTCTGCTGATACTGACAGCGTGCCTTGTTCTGTATAAGAAGAAAAACATCTCGCCCGTCCGTCCTCTCGGCAGAGGCTGCGCCTTCTGGAGCGGAACACTGCTTTCAGCCTGCTTTGCCGTCACAGCCGGCATTGTCTGCATTGTCGCGCCGGACTTTGACACCGCCTTTATCATATTCCACGAAATATTCTTCCCGGGAAAAGACAATTGGTTTTTCGATTACGACACGGACGAAATAATCCGCGTTCTGCCTCAGGTGTTTTTCCGCAATTGCGCAATCGCGATAGTGGCACTTATCCTGATCGGCTGCGCGGCGCTGATAGCCTGCGATATTCTCCTTTCTTGCTTTTTTGATTTTTGTAGGTTTACAATAGATGTGTTACATAGAATAAAAAAAGAGTGACGAATGGAGCTTCCTGTGTTACAGTTAAAGTTGCGACACCAACTGAAAGGAAGCACCACTCGTCATGAATACTGTAACACAAACAATGCTGTATCGTCAAGCCCTAATTAACTATGCAAACATAAAAGTCCTATGGTAAAAAGTCAAGAGGATAATTCAAAAAAAGTCCAATAAAAAGAGCAGGTAAAAGCCAAAGAAGGGATAAAAAGGGCGCAACAAG
>CAVEFC010000047.1:0-8417 GCA_963614875.1 uncultured Eubacteriales bacterium
TTACTACCCCTGCCAAAAACCTTCCCGAACGAAGTTCGGGAAGGTTTTTACTTTTTCACTATTCACTATTCACTTTTTCACTAAATCTGGCCGAGAAGGTTTTTGGAAAGTAATAAATTATAGTGAAGAGTGAAAAAGTGAGGTAGCTTTTCGCTGTGGCGAAAAGCAAATTTTTCAGATGAGTTTTGAAAAACGGGAGATTTCGGGAGATTTCTCCCGTTTTTTTGTTGAAAACAAAAAAGTCGTGGGAAGCCTTTTGTCAAAAGGCTTCCCACGACCGACAGAGAGGGAAAAAGGAAAACGTTCAGGAAAGAATGGCGCGGTCGCCGGTAAATTCGTCGCCGGAAGCGCGGCTGAACATATCCAGAAGCGCAGGAACGGTCAATGCGCGCTTTTCATCACCCGAAATATCAAGAATCACTTTGCCGGCGTGCAGCATAATCAGCCGGTCGCCGTAACGGATGGCGTCGCGCATATTGTGCGTGATCATCAGCGTTGTCAGGTGGTGTTCGGTCACGATCTGCTCTGTGAGCTCCATAACCTTTGCGGCTGTTTTGGGATCGAGCGCCGCGGTATGCTCGTCAAGAAGGAGCAGACGCGGCTTTTGCAGTGTCGCCATAAGGAGCGTAAGCGCCTGACGCTGACCGCCGGACAGCGTGCCTACCTTGGCGGACAGGCGCGTTTCAAGCCCCAGCCCGAGCGTTTCAAGCAGGGCGCGGTACTCCTTGCGTTCGGCATTGTCGATGCCGGGACGCAGAGTGCGTCGCTGTCCGCGACGCTTTGCCAGAGCGAGATTTTCTTCGATCTGCATACCGCCCGCCGTACCCATTTTGGGATCCTGATAAACTCGTCCGAGGTATTTTGCGCGCTTATATTCGGGAAGGTCGGTCACATCGGTGCCGTCGAGCAGGATACGGCCGGAATCGGGCAGCCACGTTCCGCAGATAGCGTTCTGCATGGTGGATTTTCCCGCGCCGTTGCCGCCGATGACGGTGACGAATTCTCCGTCGCCGAGCGTAAGGGAGAGTCCGTCGAGGGCGACCTTTTCATCAATGGTGCCGCGGTTGAAAACCTTGACTACATTCTGCATTTCAAGCATTGTGAGTGCCTCCTTTCGTTTTTTTGCCGGATCGGAACCACTTTGCTTTCAGGTAAGGAATTCCGAGGAAAGCGGCTACGACAATGGCAGAGAACATTTTGAGCATATTGGTGTTGATACCGATGAAAATAATAATCTGATAAATAATATAGTACACAACCGCGCCGACTGCCACGCCGGTCATTCTGACGGCAAAGTTGGGAGAAATGTGCGAAACGATAGCTTCGCCGATGACGACAGCCGCAAGTCCGATGACGACAGCGCCGCGCCCCATATTGATATCGGCATAGCCCTGATACTGACACAGGAGCGCGCCCGAAAGCGCGACCAATGCGTTTGAAATGGCAAGTCCGATGACTTTGGTGCAGTCGGTATTGATGCCTTGCGCACGGCTCATTATGGGGTTAGAGCCTGTGGCACGGATAGCGCATCCGAGCTCTGTTCCGAAAAAGAGGTAAAGCGCCGCAATGACAAGCACCGTAACAATGCCGAGCACAAGCAGTGCGTGCGGAATCTCCATCTGCGAAAGCAGGACGGTAAAGTTGCGGATAGGCAGGGACTGGTTTGCTCCGCCGAGAATCAGCAGGTTGACCGTCCACAGACTCATCTGCGTGAGAATACCGGAAAGTATTGCGGGAATACCGAGAAAAATGTGAAGCAGTCCCGTGACGATGCCGCAAAGGGCGCCTGCCAGCGTCGCGCACAGCATGGCAAGATAGGGACTTGCCCCGCCCAGCATCATCATGGTGCAGACGGCGGCGCCGGTGCATATGGAGCCGTCAACGGTAAGGTCGGCAATGTCGAGGATACGGAACGTCAGATAAACGCCGATCGCCATAATGCCCCAGATAAGCCCTTGCGCGATTGCGCCGGGCAGGGATGTAAGTAGCTCTGTCATGATTTATTGTAACCGTGGCCTCCGCTTGCGCGAAAGCACCCTTTCTTTTTTGTATCTTTATATGTCCGCGGCTTTTTACGGATAAATCAGCTAAATCAGCCGGTCAGCTCAGCGGCTCGTAGCCTGCGGGAGCAGTCAGTCCGAGCTCAGCGCACATATCGGCGTTGTATTTCTTTGTAGGTGTTGCGTATTCGATCGGCATTTTTGAAATGTCAGCCCCGTCGCGCAGAATCTTTGCCGCCATTTCGCCTGTCTTGTAGCCGAGATCATAGTAGCTTATGGACAGGGTAGCGACGCCGCATCCGGAGCAGATGCCCGCTTCGCCCGCGATGACGGGAACCTTTTTGCTGCGGACAATATTGCCTATCGTTTCGGAGCAGGTTGCGGCGGTGTTGTCGGTTGGAACATAGATGACGTCGCAGTCGGAGGCGGCTTTTGTCGTTACGGCGGCAACATCGTTTGAATCGCTGAAGGTGTAGCGGTGGCAGGTCTTGCCTTTGCCTGTCAGGTATTCCTCAACGACCTTTACCTGATATGCGGAGTTGGGTTCGGCGGAGCAGTAGAGCAGACCGACGTTCTGCGCTTCGGGGAACCATTCGAGGAGCATATCCGCCTGTTCGGTCAGCGGCGCAAGATCCGAGGTGCCGGAAACGTTGCCTCCGACGGTTCCGTTGAAATTATCGAGCGAAAGCGCCACGCCGTATTCGGTAACGGAGGTGCCGAGAATCGGAATTTTGGAGGTTGCGTTATATGCCGCCTGAAGCGCCGCGGTGGCGTTTGCCATAATCAGATCCACGTTCTGCGAAACGAACGAGTTGACTATTGTCGAGCACATATTGCTGTCGCCGGAGGCGTTCTGCAAAACGAACTTGACGTTATCCGCGCCGAGCTCCTTTGTCAGCGCGTCCTGAAAGCCCTGAGTTGCGGCGTCAAGCGCCGGATGCTGTGCGAGCTGGCAGATGCCGATTGTGAATGAGGTTTTCTCCTTTTTTCCGCAGGAGGTGAGCGTCGCGCAAAGTACAAGGGCAAGCGCGACCGCGAGGGCGATAATTTTTGTGAGTCTGGTTTTCATTTCTTTGTAGTTCCTTTCATCTGTTCTGTTTGAAATTTACGGCAGAGATACCCGCTTACCGGGCGGATGCTTGCGGTAAACCGCAAAGGATTCAGGTACATACGGCATATGCCAAAGCAAATAAAAAATACCGTATGGACTTGTGATCCATACGGTATGCCAACACAATGTCGCTCCGAGAAGACCGAACCGCGAGGATAAAATCCGTCGCTGTCAATGTGTCACCCGTTTTTCCGCATCACAAATCGCCTTTACGCTGTAATAAGTAAAGGAATAATATCGATTTGCGAAAGAAATACGGAATGATACCATAGTCTGTGCAGGTTTCCTCTCTGAAATTTGCACTAAGCATAGCACGCGCAAAGGTGTTTGTCAAGGGATTTTGCAAAATTTTTTTGAAAAAAGTTAAAAAAAGGCGGCTCGGAAATCGTGCTGTGCGGCTTCTGTCCGGCGGAGGCGTTGTCGGGGCTTGAAAAACGGGAAAATTTATGATATAATAAAATACACATTTATCCGACTTTTTGCGGTATTATATTATTCGGTAAAAAACAAAGGAGCTTATTGAAAATGAAAATCGCCGTTATTACGGGGGCTTCCTCCGGAATGGGAAGAGAATTTGTTTTTCAGCTTGACCGTCAGCACGATTTCGACGAGATATGGGTGATTGCGCGTCGGCTTGAGCGTCTTGAAGAGCTGAAGGGCAAAACCCGCGCAAAAATAAGACCGGTATCTCTCGATCTTACAAAAAAAGAAAGCATTGAAGAATATGCGAAAATGCTCGAAGCCGAAAAGCCCGAGGTAGAAGTGCTTGTAAATGCCGGAGGCTTCGGAAAATTCGCCGCCACGACCGACGTTCCGCTCGAAACGTATTATTCGATGATAGAGCTGAACGATATGGCGCTTGTGGGAATGACGTATAAATCGCTTCCTTATATGAAAGAGGGAAGTCAGATATATGAAATGGGCTCGCTTTCCGCATTTCAGCCCGTGCCGTATATAAACGTTTACGCGGCAAGCAAGGCGTTTGTACTCAGCTTTTCGCAGGGACTTTCCGCAGAGCTGGCTCCGAAAGGGATAGACGTTATGGCTGTCTGTCCGTTCTGGGTAAAGACGGAATTTTTCGATCACGCGGTGGAGGACGATTCCGTAATAACGTATTACAGCCGTTACTATACGGCAGAGCAGGTCGTCAGACGTGCGCTGAAGGATATGAAAAAGCACAAAAAGGTTTCCGTCTGCGGCGCCGCCGCAAGACTTCAGGTGTTTGCGGTAAAGCATCTTCCGCATAATTTTGTTATGAAAACATGGTGCCGTCAACAGAAAAAGTCTTACGGCAGAAAAAAATAAAAACAAATTCCGAAAAAGCGGCGGGAGCTTTTGCCGCCGGAACGGAGAAAATAAAAAATCCCGCACGCAAGTGCGGGATTTTTTGGAGCTACTAGCCGGATTCGGACCGGCGACCTCGTCCTTACCAAGGACGCGCTCTGCCAACTGAGCCATAGTAGCGTCGGCGATTGTTATTATAGCAAAACCTTTTCGATTTGTCAATATTTTTGTTTGCAAATAATAAAAAATATGCTATACTGTATATAACGCTGAAAAAAAGAGGACTTATCCGATATGAAAAAAATGCTTTGCGTGGACGGAAATTCAATAATCAACCGCGCTTATTACGGAATACGCAATCTTACCGCGCACGACGGAACGCCGACAAATGCAATCTACGGAATGATAAATATACTTTACCGTCATATGACGGAGCTCGAGCCCGATTATTTTGTCGTTGCGTTTGACGTTCATGCGCCGACTTTCCGCCATAAGATGTTTCCCGAATATAAAGCGGGAAGGCACGCAACTCCTCCGGATCTGCTTGCGCAGTTTGCTCCGGCAAAGGAATGTCTTGAAGCTATGGGCGCGCACTGCGTCGAACGCACCGGCTACGAAGCAGACGATATTTTGGGCACATATTCGCGCATATGCGCCGAAAACGGAATAGAAACCTATATAGTTACGGGAGATAAAGACTCTCTTCAGCTTATTGACGACAATACTACCGTTCTGCTTGCCACGACGGGAGAATCGGTAAGATACGACAGGGCGGCTTTCCGTGCGAGATACGGCGTCGATCCGTCGCAGTTTGTGGATATGAAGGCGCTTATGGGCGACAGCTCCGACAATATTCCCGGGGCAGCCGGAATAGGCGAGGTCACGGCGGGAAAGCTGATAGCCGAATACGGAAGCATCGACGCCCTTTATGAAAATCTTGAAGAAAAAAAGCTTTCGGCTGTTACGAAGTCAAAGCTTATCGCAGGCAGGGATACGGTTTATCTTTCGCAGAAGCTTGCCCGCATAGACCGCAACGTTCAGTTTCTTCCGTCGCTCGAAAGGCTTGCATACGCGGGCCCCGACCGCAAAGCGCTTTACGCGCTTTTCCGACGTCTTGATTTCACGCTGCTTATCAAACGCTTCGGGCTTGAGGACGAAGCCGGCGGCGGCAAAGCTCCGGAGCTGCCGGACGTCGTGAGGGCGGACGCCTCCGCCCTCAAGGTCGGGGCGAAATACGGCTGCGCGATAGATCCAGACAACGATGAAATTTACCTTTCGGGCGACGGGAAACTGATGGTAATAGACGGTATAAAGGAAAACAGAGAGCTCCTCTGCGGAGGAGCGGATCTTGTCTGCTACGATCTGAAAGAATACTGTCACAGGCTTGAAAAATACGGTATGGATTTTTCCTCCTGCAAGGATGACGTAATGCTTATGGCATACGTTTGCGTGGGCGGAACGTCGGATGTGTCGCTTGCCAAGCTTGTAAGCAAGTATTTCTGCACGGAGGTCGTTGACAGCGCCTCCGAGGCTTATTACGTCGGAGAGCTGTATAAGGCTTTGGCGGACGAGCTTGAAAAAACGGAGCAGACAAAGCTTTACAAAAGCATAGAGCTTCCGCTTGCAAGAGTGCTTTACGAAATGGAAAGCGAAGGCTTCAAGGTGGATACTGCGCATCTTGCCGAATTTTCAAAGGCTCTCGGAAAAGCGCAGGATGAGCTGAGCAATGAGATATACGGGCTTGCCGGCGAAGAATTCAATATAAATTCGCCGCGACAGCTCGGAACGATATTGTTTGAAAAAATGAAGCTTCCCGCAGGCAAAAAGACGAAAAGCGGATATTCGACGAGTGCCGAGGTTCTTGAAGCGCTCCGCCCGTTTTCGCCGATAATAGATTTTATTCTCGAATACCGCGTTACAGGAAAGCTCAAAAGCGCTTATGCCGACGGTCTTATTGCCGCCGCCGACAAAAACGGCAGAGTCCATACAAGATTCAGGCAGGCACTTACCGCCACGGGCAGACTTTCGTCAACCGAGCCGAATTTACAGAACATTCCGATAAAAACCGAGCTGGGAAGACAGTTCCGCAAGTTTTTTATCCCGACGGACGAAAGCCGCGTGCTTATAGACGCGGATTATTCTCAGATAGAGCTGCGCCTTCTCTGTGCGCTTTCGGGCGATGAAAATATGCACGAAGCGTTTCTTTCGGGCTTCGATATACATTCATCGACGGCTATGAAAATTTTCGGCGTTCCGAAGGACGAGGTTACGATAGAGATGCGTAAAAAAGCAAAAGCGATAAACTTCGGAATAATGTACGGAATGGGAGAATTTTCTCTTGCCGAGGATATGCACACGACGCGCAAGCAGGCAGCCGAGTATATAAAAAATTATCTTCAGAGCTATCCGAAGGTGAAGGAATATCTTTCCGGAGTTGTGGAGCAGGCCAAAAAGGACGGCTACGTTACCACGCTTTTCGGACGCAGGCGGTATATTCCGGAGCTTGCTTCAAACAGAAGAAACGAGGTTGCGTTCGGAGAAAGAGTTGCGATGAACAGTCCCATTCAGGGAACAGCCGCCGATATAATAAAGCTTGCGATGGTTGCCGTCGATAACCGACTGAAAGAAGAAAAGCTTGACGCAAGGCTTTTGCTTCAGGTGCACGACGAGCTTATTGTCGAGGCTTCGAAGTCGTGCGCGGACAAAGCCGCGGAAATACTGAAGCACGAAATGGAGCACGCCGTCGAGCTTTCCGTTCCGCTTACTGTTGAAATATCGCAGGGACAGAACTGGTATGAAGCCCATTGACGAATAAAAACAAAGATCGCCTCAAACAATATTGTCTGAGGTGATTTTTATATGAAAAAGCTTATTGCTGTTTTTGCGGCGGCTGTTTTTCTGTGCGGATGCGCGCAGACAAAAGAAATTGATTTTACCGATATGTCGTCAGCTCTTGCCGCGGCGAGCGGGAGAGAGCTTTCGCAAAAGAATATTGAATGTGACGACGCTTATGTGGCGGGAATTTCCGAAAAAACTTATAGCGGCTGTGTGGAGAGTGCCGCGGTTTTTTCTCCCGACTTTTCTTCCGACGGGTTTGAAATGACCTTGATAAAGACGAAAAACGCAAATGACGCCGCAATAATCCGCGCGGAAATGGAAAGCGGATACGAAGCGCCTCCGTGCGATCCGGCGGAAAATATACGCTTTGTCTGCGACGGCTGTTATGTAATACGGGTAAAGGGAAAGACTTCTGACACGGACAGAATATGCGACGAGTTCAAAGCGCGTATGCGCGGATAGCTTTGCGTAAAAAACACATATATTTTTATTCCGTTTCTATTGAAATATGTGTTTTTCCGTGATATAATCAACTTGATATAATATTGGACAGAGTAAGGTGCGCCGCGTAAAGTGCCGGAGATACGGGGAGTTGATCTCGGGACGAAAACGCTTATGCGTTGCGGTGGCGCGCCTGCATCCCGCTGTTGCCGACGGGGAAAAGTGGTTTTTCTCCGGGTTTTTCCTTTGCGGCGGCAAGAAGATGCAACGAAAGGGGGAAACCGTATGAACACGGCAAACAAAGAAATCGGAAGCTTTTCTTCACCGTTTGAAAAAGGCTATTGGAAATGCGCGGCGGCGGAATTCGGAAATTCGAGAACGATAGTTGTCGCGGCGATGATAACCGCGCTGCGTATAGTTATTCAGGGCATAAGTATTCCGATAATTCCGAACGTGCTTTATATTTCCGTGGGCTTTTTTGCGAATGCGCTCGGCTCGATGATATACGGTCCGCTCGTGGGACTTGTAAGCGGCGCGATAAGCGACACTGTCGGCGCGTTTCTGTTTCCTCAGGGGGATTATTTCTTTCCGTATATACTGACGGCTATGGCAAGCTCGTTTATATTCGGACTGTTTCTCTACCGCGCAAAGCTTTCCGCCGTCCGTATAATGACGGCGCGCTTTTCGGTTGTTCTGATATGCAATATATTTCTTACCCCGATAATAATGCGATGGTATTACGC
>CAVEFC010000048.1:0-8347 GCA_963614875.1 uncultured Eubacteriales bacterium
CGCTCATGATTTGTGGAATCAAGAATTAAATAATTTGTTGCACTTCACTTGACAATTCACTCTAGCTACAGCCTAATACTCATAATAAAAAACAAATCCGAACCAATTTCGATTTACGAAATAGTTCGGATTTGTTTTGTTTGGTGGACCCGAGGAGAATCGAACTCCTGTCCGAAAAACGATCCGCGGGGCTTTCTCCGAGCGCATTTTGTCATTTGAAATTCCCTTCGTGCAGCGCCGGCAAACAGGCTCTGCACATCGGTAGCTTTTTAATGCATGACGGCGTCAAAAGCTAAAAAGCCGTTCACGTTCATCGCTGTGTCATGCCCAAACCGAAGCCGCGATACTCATCGGCAGGACACCCGCGCACTTAGGCAGCGAGAGCTAAATCGTTATTATTAGCGTTTAATTTTAAGTTTGCACAGTTTTAAGGAGCTTGTGCGGCTCCGCTCGCTTACCCCGTTTCATGTTCCCCGTCGAAACCTTTACGGGCCCTTATTTATTTTCTCATCTGCCGCTCATAGCGGTCGATATCGCGTGCTTCCGCCTTTTTTGCTTCCGCCTCGCGCTTATCATAAAGCTTTTTACCCTTGCAAAGACCAAGCTCAACCTTTACATATCTTCCGGCAAAATAAAGCGAAAGCGGAACGAGAGTCAGTCCCTCCTGCCCTATTTTCGAAAGCAGCTTTATAATTTCTTTTTTATGCATTAAAAGCTTTCTGTCGCGTATCGGATCGCGGTTGAAGATATTTCCCTTTTCATACGGACTTATATGCACGCCGGTCATAAAAAGCTCGCCTTTTTCAATATAGCAATATGAATCTTTAAGATTTACCGCACCGTTGCGCAGACTTTTTACTTCCGTGCCGAAAAGCTCGATTCCGGCTTCGTAGCTGTCAAGGACAAAATAGTCATGACGGGCTTTTTTATTCTGCGCTATTGTTTTATGTGCATAATTTTCGGTCGCCATAAACTATTTTCTCCTTTATTTAATGCTTAGATATTTTATCACAATCGGTATTCCGTGTCAACTCTCACCGCACGACAAATTTTGCGGTATTTTTCAGCTGCGATTTTTGTTTTTCGGATTTATCTGCGACAGCAGCGCACGAAAAAACATATCTATTTTATCGTCGATTGTCAATGCTTTTCCGCTTTGCGACGGCTTTTCTTCCTGCTTTTTCTGCGCTCTGTCGGCGGAAGAGGTCATTTCCTCCGTCAGCTTTTTTATCTGCTCGCAATAATCATTTGCCGCGGTACTGTACATTTTCTTTATTTTACCTTCCGTGGCACCGGCTTTTGCATCGGCTTCGCTTATTATATTTTCCGCTCTGAGCTTTGCCTGCGAAATCAACTCTTCTGCTTTTTCCTCAGCCGAGGAAATCAGCTCCTTTGCTTCTTTGCCCGCTCTGAATATCATTTCTTCGGCTTTTATGCGGATTTTTTCAACCACCTCGCCCGTGATAACTTCCCCGCTTTCGCGACTTTCGTATTCCGCTATGCGTGACGCCATTCCGGCAAGCGAAGCCTTCAGCTCTTCTTCGCGCTTTTCAGCGGCATAAAGCCGACAGGCAAGTTCATCGAGCATCTGCAAAAGCTCTTTTCCGCGCTCGCAGGCAGAGTCCTTGTCCTTCTTTGCTTCAAGCGCCGCATTTTCCGATGAATATGCTTCGCACGCAAGCTCGTCAAGCATATGCGAAAGCTCTTCTGTACGCCGCTTCGCATCGGAAACCGCCCTGCGCTGATTTTCCGCCTCGGCTTTAAGCTCGTTTTCTCTGCGCGCAAAATCAAGACTTATTTTTTCTATATATCTGTTTACGTCCTTTTTGGAATATCCGCCCAGCGCGCTTTTAAGCATAACCATTTTTTCGTTGCTCATAAAAATCCTCCGCAAAAGCTTTTTTTCGTCTAATTATAACACCATCCCGCCGTTTTTGTAAACAAAAACAGCAAAATTGTTAAAAACTCTTTACACAAAATTGCTTTTACGGTATAATCAAAGCCGTTGAAACACTTATCACGGAGGATTTTTTTGATTATGGAGAAAAAAATTATACGCGCAATGTTCACCGGCGACAGCATTACGGACTGTCAGAGAGCGCGCCCCGTCGGCGACGGAGTCGGTACGCTCGGAAACAGCTATGTCGGCAATCTTTTCTGTATGACGTGGGCTGAAAACCCGAATTGCAAGGTTCGCTTTATGAATTCCGCAACGTCGGGAAACACAAGCCGTCAGCTTCTCGACCGCTTTGACGAAGAGGTTCTCGCATACGATCCCGATTATCTTTTCATTATGATAGGCGTAAACGACGCGTGGCGCATTGCCGAGCTTCCCGTAAATACGGAGGTTCACATTTCGTCTGAGGAAACTGCTGCGAATATGGAGCAGATGATCCTCAAAGCAAGAGAAAAGGGCGCAGAGCCGATAATACTTTCGCCGTTTTTTATGGATCTTGACAAAAAAGAATTTATGCGTTATCACGTCGATGAGATAAACGGTCTTTACAAAAAGCTCGCCAAAAAATATTCCGTGGGATATATAGACGTGCAGAGCGCCATAGACAGCTGGATATCGAAGGCAAGCTCTTATATTCTCTCAAGCGATCGCGTTCATCCGAAGGCTATCGGCGTAAACCTCATAGCAAGAACGATTTTTGAGCATCCCGTTTTCCGCAAGGTAATAGATCAATGATAAAATCCGTTTTCGGAGAAGAGGAGCTTTGGTCTGTTCTCGGGGAAAGCTCTTCTCCGATCCTGCTTTACGGCACGGGCGACGGCGCGGATAAAATTCTTTCCGTAATGGAGAAGAAAGGCATAAAGGCAAGCGGCTTTTTTGCCTCCGACGGCTTTGTCAGGGACAGATATTTTCACGGCTTTCACGTTATGTCGTTTTCCGAAGCGGAAGAAAAATACGGCGATTTTACCGTGCTTGTGGCGTTCGGCTCGTCGCGGCAGGAGGTTATCGGAAACGTGAAATATATAGCCTCCCGCCACAGACTGTTTATTCCGGACGTTCCCGTATGCGACAAAAACCTTTTTGACGCAGACTTTTATCTTTCAAATCTCGACAGTATAGACAAGGCTCGCGCGCTCCTTTGCGACGGGCGCTCCGTCGATGTGTACGACGACATTATAAAATTCAGGCTTTCGGGAAAGCCTGAATATCTTTACCTCAGCGAATGTTCCGAGGAGGAGAGCCTTTCTCTGCTTTCCGGCGGATACGGCGCCTATGCCGATCTCGGCGCATACACCGGCGACACTGTAAAAAAAGCGCTTTCGCTCTGCCCTTCGATAAAAAAGGTCTGCGCGTTTGAGCCTGCGAAAAAGCCCTTTGAAAAGCTTTCGCTGTATTGCGCGTCCGTGCCGGAGGTTGATTTTACTCTTGTAAATGCGTGCGCGTGGGACAAAGCCGAAAGCCTTGAGCTTTCCGACGGCGGAGGCAGAGGCTCGCACATTTCGTCATCGGCGTCGCTTTCGGGAGCAAAAACCAAAACCGCGGTCTGCATATCGCCGGACGAGGCTTGCGATTTTCGCGGCGAAAGGCTGCTTATAAAATACGACGTCGAAGGCGCGGAGGAAAAAGCGCTTCTCGGCTCTGCTTCGCTTATAAAAAACAACGACACCGAGCTTGCGGTGTCGCTGTATCACAGAAGCGAAGATATATTTTCCCTTATTCTGCTCGCGCACAGGCTTATGCCGGAGCGAAAGCTTTATCTGCGGCGGTTTGCAGGCTTTCCCGCGTGGGACATAAATCTTTTCGTAAGCAAAAAATAATATCAGAGCGAGGAAGCTATGACGGTCGCATTTCCTTTGAGCGTCACGTTTCCCGAGGCGGCGGCGACAAAAACGCTTCCGCCTTTTTTCGCGCTTATTTTTTCGCCCGAACAGAAAATTTCGCACTTGCCGTCCGTTATCATCAGATGAAGAAAGCTTTCTTCTCCCGCGCAGACGGTTTTTTCGCCGTCCACGGCAAGCGCGCGAACCTCAAAATATTTGCAGGAGGCTATCACGTCGCCCTTCTTTTCGGCTTTGACAGCGTCGGGATCGAAGCGTTCAATAACGTCAAGCGCAGGCTCTATATGCAGCTGACGGAGCGAGCCGTCCGGCTGACGACGGTTGTAATCGTAAACGCGGTACGTTATGTTTGAATTCTGCTGTATTTCGGCAATGAGAATTCCAGCGCCTATCGCGTGGACAAGCCCCGACGGAATAAAATACGTTTCGCCCGATTTTACCTCAACATAGTTCATAAGGCTTTCGAGCGTGCCGTCGGCTATGGCTTTTTTAAGCTCGTCCCTTGTGTATTTTCTTTTCAGACCGTAAATAAGCTTTGCGCCGGGCTTTGCGTCCACTATATACCACATCTCCGTTTTTCCCATATCGTCCGTATGAGAAAGCGCATATTCGTCGTCCGGATGCACCTGTATGGAAAGGTCGGATTGTGCGTCTATCAGCTTTATAAGCAGCGGAAAGCGATCTCCCTTTTGCTTTGTTCCGAGCGCCTGCGGATTTTCGCGCACGAATTCCGAAAGAAGTCTGCCCGAATATTTTCCGCTTATAATTTCATTGTCGCCGTCGCCGCGACAGGTAAGCTCCCACGCTTCCGCTATTTTTTCTCCCTTTTCGCCCATTCCGTAATCTTTTGAAAGGCGTTCTCCGCCCCAGATTATATGCTTTGTGACTGGCTTCAGTTCAAACATCATAATTTTATTCCTCCGCTGTGATTTTTACAAGAAACATAATATCACAGCACGGAATTTTTTTCAATACCTTTCACAGCTTTCGGATATAGTCGGCTATCTTCTCCGCATTATTGCAACTTATAAGAAAAATATATCTTCCGCGCGAAAGCACGACGGCGCCCGACTTTTTTCTCGCGCGACGGTTTACGACAGCAAGCATTTCGGCTCTGTGCGATATATCGCAAAGCTCTATAACGTCTATCTCCCCGCCCGAAAAGCCGCAAAAAAGAAACACCGCGCAGCTTTTTACGTTTTCAAACGCGGTTATGTTTTTCCCCTCCGAAAACATTCTTGCAAGAAGCTCGTCGGAAAGCTCCCTTTCGCATTGTTCTCCGCACGCATAGACCGCGCCCATTCCCGAAAGCGAAAATTCATCTGTTATCATATTCAGCTTTTGCAAAGCCGAGCCCTCACGCTCCGCTCCGCATCCGACAAAAACAAGCAGCGTAAAAACCGCCAAAGCAAAACAAACCGTCTTTTTCATAAATATCCCTCCGGAATAAGAATATTTATCGTCTTATCAAAAAATTCCCCGCCAAAGCGGAGAATTTTTTATTTCGGCTTTGCAAAAGCGATAAATGTCACATAAAAACAGGCTCGAAAAGAAAAACTAAAAAATAAAAAGGACACAAAATAATGTCACAGACAAGAACAGATCTTGCCGCCGAGCTTTACGGTGAAAAGCTGAAAGTCTACGCAAAGGAAAATCGCGGAAAGCTGGACGGCATAAAAGAAACCGAAAAAGACGCGGGAAACGGCATAACCGTAAGCGAAATAGAAATAGAAAACGAGCATGGGGCAAGCCTGCTCGGAAAGCCGGTTGGCAAATATATAACGGTATCGTTTTCCACCGCGCGCGATATGGATTTTGCCCTGCTGAAAAGCACGGCAGACGCCGTGGCAAAGGAAATAAAAGCGCTTGTCTGCGGACTTCCGGAAAAGCCGGAAAGTCTGCTTTTTTGCGGACTCGGGAACAGACTGCTTTCCGCCGACGCCGTGGGTCCCGTCGCGTTTGACCGCGTTATAGCGACAAAACATCTGAAAGCATCAAACCCCGAGGTTTTTGACAGAGCCCGTCTTTTTGACGTCAGCTCGATTTCCACCGGCGTGACCGCTCAGACGGGAATAGAAGCCTGCAATATAATCAAATCCGTTATCGCGTCGGAAAAGCCCGACCTTGTGATAGTCGCCGACGCGCTTGCGGCAAAAAGCAGGGAAAGACTTGCCCGAACCGTTCAGATAAGCAACACGGGAATTTCTCCCGGCAGCGGAATAGGCGGCTGTCATAAGGAAATAAGCCTTGATACCGTTGGCATACCCGTGTTTTCGATAGGCACGCCGACGGTTATCGCAACCTCCGTTCTTTCGGGCGACGAAAACGAAAAGGGCGATACGTTTTTTGTTTCTCCGAAAGAAATAGACGTTATTGCAAAAAACCTCGGCACACTTATCGGCTGTGCCGTAAACCGTGCGTTTCAGCCCGCGATTTCATATGAAGAAATGCTCTTTCTGTAATAAAACGGGACTTGCCGCAATATATATTGTTATGAAAACAAATATACAAAGCGAGGTTTTGAAAAATGAACGAGCTTCCCGCAGCAGAAAGCCAGCAGATGATTCCTTATATAAAAGAACGCAGAAAATCGGGCGCGTCACGGATAATTTTCCTTTTCGCCGTAATAGGCATAGTCGCCGCGATATGTATAACGCTGATTAAATCGTCGAAAGGAAGCCTTTCCGGATTGCTTGGATTTTTGGGCGGAAAGGAAAGCTCGACCACCACCGCAGACAAGGAAACCACCACCTCGCCCGCGGAAAAAGAGGATATTTACAGCTATGATATTTCAACTCTTCCCGAAGGCAAAAAAGCGATAATCCCCGCCGATCTTTCCGCGGAAAAGCAGGGCAGACGCTACGATTCCGACACCGACGTTTCCGTAAGCGATGCCGGCGCGACGCTTGCAAAGGTTCAGGCGGGAAAAACCTCCGTGCTTATAGTCTGCACGCATCCGTATGAAAGCTACTGCAATGAAAAACTGCTTTGCTACGGCGACAATTTTTCAGCTGTGGGCGGAGAAAATACGGTTGACGCGCTTGCCCGCGAGCTTACCGTATCCCTGCTCGGACTCGGTATAGGCGCGGAATATCTTGACCTCGGAATAACCTCGGCAAAAAATTCTTATTCAAAGGCAAAAACAAAAATCGAAGATTATCTGAAAAAGCATCCCGATATAGTTTATGTGATAGATCTTCACCGCGGAACAGAAACGGACAGCGACGGAAATCTTCTCGCACCGATAACCGAAAAGGACGGCGATATCTACGCGCAGATGGGCTTTTCCGTCGGCACGGAAAATAAATCCGCGTCGAAATCGCTGCCTGCGGTAAACACGCTGTACGAAAAAATATCAGAACATTTTTCTTCGCTTCTTATGCCCACGCAGATAAGCGAAGCTACATTAAATCAGCAGCTTTCTCCTACTGTGATAACGCTTGACATCGGCACCTGCGCAAACACCTACTTATCGGCTGAAAACACGGCAAAATTCTTTGCGTTTGTCTTTTCCGAAGCCGTTAGCTGATATGCAAAAAACCGCACCCATCGGGTGCGGTTTTTGTGTGTTATTATCTTATCTTATTTTGTTTTAAGATCCGTAACGGTATATGAGCCGTCTTCAAGTACGACAAGGAACTTATATCCGTTTCTGCCCGTAAGAATAGCTCTTGTTACATTTACTTTAACACTATCCGTAACAACTTCGACGCGATCAAGCTTTTGTCTTATTGCGGTGGTTTCACTTTCTTCAACGATTTCAGCAGAAACATCCATTACTATATCGTACTTATCTTCTGTACTTGTAGTATTTACCGATGAAACCATTCCATCGTCAGTTGTACTGGCAGTAGCATAAAGCTTTTTCGTGTTACTGGTATCTTTATAATCTGAAGCCTGAGTAGACACAAAATCTGAAATTACTTTCGCTTCATCCTTTGAAAATTCTATATAATAACCTTTTGTTATAATCATTGACTGCGGAACTACCCCGTCGGCTATGAATTCCATATACATTTCGTCAACTCTTGTTTTTACTTCCTGATAATCCGAAGATCTTTTCGCATTATTTACAACGCTTGAAAAAGTGCCGATCATAACTCCGGCAAGAATTGCAATTACCGCAATTACTATTACAAGTTCGACGAGGGTAAAACCTTTTTTGTTTTTCATATTTTTGTTCCTCATAGTAAAGCCTCCTATAAAAATTAAAAATCTGTATCGGCGACATAAACCATCCGTTTTTCCCCCCCCGAACGCCGAAGCAAAACACTATCCGTATATTTTACCTTGGCTGCATCGGTATTACTCCCCGATTTTCTGCCACGATCCGCGTGACACATCCATTATCCCCCCCCCCCCCCCAGCATTTGTCAATAGGTTTTAAGCATTTTTTTGCTTTTAAGCGACTGCTTTCCCGCATTTTTCGGTTCGGGGGCGGGGGTATAATGGCGCGCTCCGCGCGAAAAAACAAATAAAAACGCCCTCTCGCCGTAACAGAAAAAGGCATGCAAAAAACCGCACCCATCGGGTGCGGTTTTTGTGTTTTATT
>CAVEFC010000049.1:0-7614 GCA_963614875.1 uncultured Eubacteriales bacterium
GCCTTATAATAGTTATAATGAAAACTGAAAGGTCTGATAAAAATGAGCGAAAACAAAGCGCTGCTGGACGGAAAATATCTTATGTATAAGGGCAAACCACTTGTCCGTGAAAAAAATGTAATAGTGTATGGAGATATGAAGGATAGGTTTTATCTTTTCCTTATGATCCTTACGGAAAAAACACTTGATGACGGAAAGAAGGTTCCCGATTCAATACTTATTCAGGTGCTTGATACGGACGGAAAAATAATCAAGCAGGGACAAAAGAACGGTCTTTACGACGCTATGGATATAGGCACAATATGGCTTGAAAGAGCAATTGCCGATTCAAAAAAATAAGATAAAAAAGAAGTCTGTGCGCCGCACAGACTTCTTTTGCAAATAAAAAGCAACGGTTTTCGCCGTTGCTTTTTGCTTTTGTTATCAGAGCTTTTCGACTCCGAGTTTTACCTGCTGACCGTTGAGATCCCAATCCTTTGAGGCGGCAAATTCCGTATCAAAGACGACATCCTTTGCGAGAACCTCGCCCTTTATTTCGTCGAAATTCTTTTTTACAATGTCTTTGATTATTTCGCTGCCGGAAAGATAAACGCGGATATTGTCCATAACTTCAAAGCCGCTTTCCTTGCGCATTGTCTGGATCTTTGAAACAAGCTCGCGCATATAGCCTTCTTCAATAAGCTCGGGCGTGAGGTTCGTATCGAGAACGACCGTAACGCCGTGATCTGAGTTTGAAGCAAAGCCGGACTTCTGCGCCGATTCTATAAGCAGATCTTCTTCGGAAAGCTCAGCCTTTGTATCGCCGAGATCGAGAGAAAGAACGCCGTTTGCTTTAAGCTCCGCCATTGCGGCATTGCCGTCAACGGAGGAGAGAAGCTCGCGTATTTTGCCGAGATATTTTCCGTATTTCGGCCCGACCGTGCGGAGCTGAGGCTTGAAGGAGTACGTTGTGAAAGCGCTTACATCGCTTGCGAATTCAACGCTTTTTACGTTCAGCTCGTCGGCGATTATATCGGTGAAATATTTCGGAAGAGTATAATCGGCTTTGATATACATCTTGGCTATCGGCTGACGGTTTTTGATCTGCGCGGTATTTCTGCACGCGCGGCCGAGAACGACGATGTCGAGAACATCCTCCATGCGTTCTTCAAGCTCGCTGTCGATATAGCTTTCGTTTGCCACGGGGAAGTCGCAAAGGTGAACGCTTATCGGGGCGGTCTTGTCAACGCTGCAAACGAGATTTCTGTATATCTCGTCGGTCATAAACGGTATCATGGGTGCGGCGACCTTGGAAACGGTCACAAGCGCCGTGTAAAGCGTCATATAAGCGTTTATCTTGTCCTGCTCCATACCCGGAGTCCAGAAGCGTTCGCGGCTTCTGCGGACGTACCAGTTTGAAAGCTCATCGACAAAATTGTCAAGCGCACGGGCGGTTTCCGTTATCTTGTATGTGTCAAGATCGGCATCGACCGTTTTTATAAGCGTTGAAAGCTTTGAAAGCAGCCATTTGTCCATAACGGAGAGCTTGTCGTAATCAAGGGTGTATTTTGTCGGATCGAAATTGTCTATGTTGGCATAAAGCACAAAGAACGCATATGTGTTCCACAGCGTGCCCATAAACTTTCTCTGTCCCTCTATAACGGCGTCATCGTGGAATCTGTTCGGAAGCCACGGTGCGCTGTTTGAATAGAAATACCAGCGGATTGCGTCCGCACCGTGCTTTTTGAGAGCGTCGAACGGATCGACCGCGTTGCCCTTTGATTTGGACATTTTCTGTCCGTGCTCGTCCTGAACGTGCCCTAAAACGATAACGTTCTGATACGGAGCCTTGTTGAAAAGGAGGGTACTTTCCGCAAGAAGCGAATGGAACCAGCCTCTTGTCTGGTCAACGGCTTCGGATATGAACTGAGCGGGGAACTGTTTTTCAAAAAGCTCTTTGTTTTCAAAGGGATAGTGATACTGCGCGAAGGGCATTGCGCCGGAGTCGAACCAGCAGTCAAGCACTTCGGGAACGCGGTGCATTTCTTTGCCGCATTCGGGACATTTTATTGTTATTTCGTCTATATAAGGGCGGTGAAATTCAACGGTTTTTGCTTTTTCGTTGCCGCTCATTTCGTAAAGCTCTTTGCGGCTGCCTATGCAATGACGGTGTCCGCATTCGCATTCCCATATCGGCAGAGGAGTACCCCAATAACGATTTCGGGAGATTGCCCAGTCCTGAATGTTTTCAAGCCAGTTGCCGAAGCGTCCCTTGCCGATGGATTCGGGTATCCAGTTTATCGTATTGTTGTTGCGGATAAGATCGTCCTTTACGGCTGTTTCGCGGATATACCACGATTCTCTTGCGTAGTAGATAAGGGGAGTGTCGCATCTCCAGCAATGAGGATAGCTGTGTTCAAATTTGGGCGCGTCAAAGAGAAGTCCTTTTGCGCGCAGATCGTCAAGCACCATGGGATCGGCTTTCTTTACGAACACGCCAGCATAGGGCGTTTCGGCTGTCATATTGCCTTTGCTGTCCACAAGCTGAACAAAGGGAAGATCGTATTTCTTTCCGACCTTCGAGTCATCCTCGCCGAATGCGGGCGCGATATGAACGACGCCGGTACCGTCAGTCAGGGTTACATACGAGTCGCAGACAACGTAATAAGCCTTTTTGCCCTGCTTTTTGCAGATATCGACGGCGCAGTCGAAAAGAGGCTCATATTCTTTATATTCAAGCTCTTTTCCCGTGAATGTTCCGAGAATTTCGTAGGCGGGAGCGCCGTCCTTTGCGAGCTTTCCGAGAACCGTGTCCAGAAGCTCCTTTGCCATATAGTAGGTGTAGCCGTCCGCGGCTTTGACCTTTGCATAGGTATATTCGGGATTTACGCAGAGCGCGACGTTCGAGGGAAGAGTCCACGGGGTTGTCGTCCACGCGAGAATATATGCGTCCTCGCCGACAACCTTGAAGCGTGCGATGGCGGAACGCTCCTTTACGTCCTTGTATCCCTGCGCGACCTCCGCGCTTGAAAGCGGCGTTCCGCAGCGCGGGCAGTAAGGAACTATCTTGAAGCCTTTGTAAAGCAGTCCCTTGTCCCAGATCTGACGGAGTGCCCACCATTCAGATTCGATATAATCGTCGTGATAGGTTACATACGGATGCTCCATATCGGCCCAGAAGCCGACGGTGCCGGAGAAGTCCTCCCACATGCCTTTGTATTTCCAGACGCTTTCCTTGCATTTATCTATAAAAGGAGCTATGCCATACTGCTCTATCTGATCCTTTCCGTCAAGACCGAGCTGCTTTTCAACCTCTATTTCAACGGGAAGTCCGTGTGTGTCCCAGCCGGCTTTGCGCGGAACATAATAGCCTTTCATTGTGCGGTATCTCGGTATCATATCCTTGATGACGCGCGTGAGAACGTGACCTATGTGAGGCTTGCCGTTGGCTGTGGGGGGACCGTCATAAAAGGTGTAAACCTTTGATCCTTTGCGCTGCTCCATGCTTTTCTCAAAGATGTGATTTTCTTTCCAGAATTCGAGCGTCTTTTTTTCTCTGTCCACGAAGCCGAGATTTGTGGAAACGCTTTCAAACATTTTATAACCTCCGAAAAATTTGATACGATTTTATTTTCTGCGGAAAACAAAAAGCTCCGCCCCGCGCATAAACGGGACGGAGAACAAAAAGCTTCCGCTACCACCCGCAGAGCATACGCAAATATGCCTCTCATATTACGGTGAGAAACCGTCGGCGCTTAGTCGGCTTTCGCCTTTCTGCGTCGCGACTCGGAAGTGATATTCGCCGTCCGCTTTTATCGCCGACCTTTCACCGCCGTCGGCTCGCTTTGGATAAAATTCTGCGTGGCTACTGTCTTCGTCACAGTCTTTGACAGGTTTATTTAACTCTTAACATTATATTTTAATTAAACGCAATTGTCAAGTGATTTTTACGATTATTAAGCATAAATACGCTTATTTGTTGTAAGGACAGACGCTTATGCATATTCCGCAGACAGCGCCTCTGCCGATATTTTTATATGTTTTCATATGCTCTGAGCATTTCTTTGCGTCGAAAATAGTGCTTCTTTCCGCGCCGTTTATATAAAGCTCACCTGTTATCGCGCCGGCTGGACAGGCGTTTTTGCATATCTGACAGTCACCGCAAAGGCAGGGCATTATCTCCTTCTGTGCGGAAAGAGGCATATCGGTAAGCACGGTCGCAAGTCTTACGGCGGAGCCGTATTCGGTGATGAGAAGTCCGTTCTTGCCTATAAATCCGAGTCCGGACAGAACGGCTCCCGTTTTGTGCGGAAAGATTCCTCTGTATTCGTCTTTTTTGTCGGGCGTGCTTTGCGACGCCGCCACGGGAAGCGCAAGATATCCCGCGTTTTCTATAAACGAAACCGCGTCGAGCGCGATGCTGTCAAGCTTTGCGTTTGTCGCGCGATAATGCTGAAAATATTCCATTGTCGGCGCACCGTTTATTGTCTTTATAACGGCTCGCGAAAGCTTTCTTACTATTGTCACGGCATATTCGTATTCGGGATGATCGACAGATCTGTTTTCGCCGAGTGATGAAAAACCGACAAGGTCTGCCCCTGCTTCTTTCAGTATTTTTTCAAGCTCTTTTTCGTACATATAAAAAACCTCCGCCGTTTTTGCAGATTATAACACAAAACGGCGGAGTCTGCAAGTATTTATTCGTATTCTTCCGGAGGAAGATATATTTTTTCTTCGTAAGGCTCGTCCTCATATCTGTAATGCGGACAGGCGCGGTTATAGGGGCTCGGAACGCCCGACGTACCGCAATATTCTCCTTTTCCGAGGACGGATTCAAAATACGCCGTGCCTTCTTCAAGCGAAGGCTCTGTCAGCGGGGGCAGATCTCTGTAAACGTATTGAGAATCTGTGATTTTTATCTGACACGGGAAGCTTCGCAGGACTTTTATGAGTGCTTTCACCGACGTTTTTTCATCACATTCGCCAAGCGAAACGCCGCCGGACGAACAGATTTTCACTTCCTTGTGCGTGTCGCATTTTTCTTTCGGCTCCGTGCCTTTTATAAAGTATCCGGACTCTATTCTGTGGCCGCGCGGATCGAGAATACATGATTTTGACGGGGCAAGTCCGGAATCCCTGCAGTACAGGCACGTTACGACATTTCCGCTTTTTCTGAATTCCGTGTGCCTTTCCGACGACGGAATAATGTCAAACACGCCGCCCATTACGGCGTCAAATATCTGCGCCGCCGGATTGGCTTTGAAATATCCGACGTCGCGCGCGTCCTTGAAGCCGTACCAGATTCCGCAGACAAGATCCGGCGTGCAGCCGATAAACCATCTGTCAGTATTTGCGTTTGAGGTGCCGGTCTTTCCGGCGACGGCGGTCTTTTTTCCGAGCGTGATGCACGAGGCTGTACCTCCGGACGAGGTGACGTTTTTCATCATTTCCGTCATAACCTCGGCGCTTTCGGCGCTTATTGCTTTTCTTCCGCCTCCGTCATTTGAAAGAAGAAGCTTTCCGTCCTTGTCGTAAACCTCCGTGTAAAAGTGAGGCGACGAGCATATTCCCGATGAGGGAAACATCGTATAGGCGGCGGTCATTTCAAGCAGAGAAGCGCCGCGGCTGAGCGCGCCGAGCGCAAGAGGCGCTTCGGCTATATCGGAAAGATATCCGCCGCCTGCTTTGCTTTCCTTTTCCACGAGAGTCGATATCCCGATTGTGTCGCGCAGAAATCTGAAAGAGTTTTCTTTTCCGAGCTTTTCGAGAACATTTACGGCAACGGTATTCGCAGATACTTTTATCGCTTGGTTTACCGTTGTCAGTCCGGAATAGATCCGCGGATTGTTTTTCGGCCAGAGAGAATAATTTCCGCCCGAAAGCTTTGTTATTTTTGTCGGAACGTCGTCAAAAACCGTTGCCCATGTGATAAGCTTTCTGTCTATCGCCGGCGCATAGACAGATACGGGCTTTATCACGGAGCCCGGGGAGCGAAGCATTTGCGTTGCAAGATTAAATATTCTGTCGGAAGATTTTTCTCCTCTGCCGCCGACTATGGCAAGTACAGCGCCGTTTTTATCCATTATAACGGCTGACGACTGAGCTTCACCGCTTGTGCTTTTGGGAAAGTTGCCGCCGTTAAGATAATAATTTTCAAGATATTCCTGCATTTTGACGTTCATTGTGGTATATACGGTGAGTCCGCCGCCGTAAATAAGAGCCGACGCCGCCTTTCTGCTCATATTTTTCTGCTCGCACAGATCATTTATAAGCTCTTCTATAAGGCTGTCGGTAAACCATGAATTTTTTGATCCGCCGCTTTTTTGCGGAGTTATTTTTAGCTCCGGCTTTTCCGCAAGGGCGGCTTTGTATTCATCGTCGGAAAGAAGTCCGAGCCCGTGCATACGGGCAAGAATTATATTTTTTCTTTTGGCGTTGTTTTCGGGGCTTGCGATGGGATCGTAGCGTGTGGGATACTGAATTATCGCGGCGAGGGACGCGCCCTCCGCCACGGTCAGCTCGGAGGCTTTTTTCCCGAAATATTTTTCGGCTGCCGTTTCGATTCCGTAGCATCCCTGCGAAAGATACACGGTGTTGAGATACATTTCAAGAATTTCGTCTTTTGATTTTTTCTTTTCAAGCTCGGTTGCGCGCTTTATTTCGGTTATTTTTCTTTTTACCGTCACCTCCGAATCTCCTGTAAGATTTTTTACAAGCTGTTGAGTTATCGTCGAGCCTCCGTAGCCCTGAGCCGACGGCAGAACAAAGCTGAGCACGGCGCCGCCCGTGCGATGAAGATCGATTCCGTTATGCTCGTAAAATCGGTGATCCTCTATTGCTATAAATGCGTTTCTGACGTGCTTTGGTATTGTGTCTATATCGGCGAAAATTCGGTTTTCGAGTCCGTACAGGCGCTGACTTTCAAGCTCGATTGCCGCTCCGACCTCGTTTTTTACATATATTTTCGTCGTAAGTCCGTGAGAATAGAACAGAGCGTCGGTGTCGAGCCGTGCGTCTATTCCGCGATAATAACCGTAAAGATCCGCAAAAAGAATTGCGGAAGTAAATATTACAATCAGAAATATCGCGAGGATTATTTTCGGAAAAATGTGGTTTTTTCGTTTGTTTTTGTTCATACGGTCGCCTTTTTAAGATTTTTATATGAATATTATGGATTTCGGTGTCAATAATATGTGCGTTAAATAAAATATTCACGGAGGTGACTGCAATGGAAAGCAATGCAATCGGTAAAATAACTTTCGGAGCGGCGGTTATGCTTCTTATCGTAGCCGTCGTGCTTTCGGCGATTTCGGTTTCCGTATGTTTTTCAATAAGGAATTCCGTTGCCGCGGAAAAAGAGGAAAATACGGCAGATATTCCGGTGATTGCGCCGGCGGAGGCGACGACTTCTTCCGGAAATGTAAAAAAGCTTCTTTACAGAGTGTGCGAGGCAGACGGCTTTATAGCGATAAAAAACGCAGACGGAAATATTGTCAGGACGCTTGACGTCAGAACTGCTTTTCTGCCCGAGGAGGACAGGGAAGCGCTGAGGGAAGGCATCGAGGTTTTCAGCGAAAGCGAGCTTACGGAGCTTATCGGAGATTACGTCGGATAAGCTTCGGGCAAAGCGGCGGC
>CAVEFC010000050.1:0-7551 GCA_963614875.1 uncultured Eubacteriales bacterium
GTTTCAAAATCAATCGAACTGACTGACAGCAGAACTATCACGCTTGATACAAACGGCAAAAAACTTACCTGCACAGCAACGTATGGTATTATCGATTTGAAGGGCACAAGCCTTAAAGTTGTCGGCAGCGGTACAATAGCTGCAAGCTATAGCACTAACAAAGCTCAGCGTGTATTTAATGTAAGCGCTGCAGCTTCAACTTTGACCATAAGCGATGTCAGCGTAGAAACAGACAACGGTTTTGTTGCTGCGAGCGACGGTACAGTTATTATAAACAGCGGTAGCTATACAATAACCGGCGGCGGAGCTGCTATATTTGCATATGGCGAAAATACAAAGGTTATTATAAACGGCGGTACATTTACAGGCAATGACGAGAGCGAAGGAGCAGTTTATGCCTTTAACGATGCAAATGTTGTAGTAAACGACGGTAACTTTACATTTAAAGATGATGAAACTAATTACGGTCTTGCCAGCGGCACTACAGTAAACTGGACATTCTGTGATTATTCCGAAATGCCGGCTTATCCGTTTGATTATGGCGGTGTAAACGTAACAAAGGGCGGCCATATCACCGTAAAGGGCGGAACATACAATAAAAACGTCAGTGCGCTTAATAACCTCAGCTATGATGCAACGGTAAAGCCAACGCATGAAACAAAGCTTGAAGATTATAATTTCAAGCTTGAAGTGATCAATTACGTTGCCGACGGCTACGAAGCTGTAAAGAACGAATCCGCAGGCACTTGGACAGTTTCCGCAAAATAATTTTTCCAACCCACCCTCTCACCCCACGGGGTGAGTAAAATGACTTGGAAAGGTTTGATACAAAAAGAGCCCGCGCCCGTCGTTTCGGCGGGCGCGGTGTTTGTTTTACTTCTTTTTCTTTTCGGCTTTGCGTTTGGCTTTTTCGGCTTTTTTCAGTTCCTTTTGCTTTGTTTTTTCCGATTTGAACCTTTCGGAAAGTCCTTCAAATTTGTAATCGACATTTACGGTTTCGGGCGGAGTTTCAAGCAAAACGGGATTTTTCAGATATCTTTCGATTTCGGCAAATGCCTGCGCGAAATAAGAGCCGGTCGCAATACGTTCATCCATAACGATACCGAGCGGAAGCATTTTTTTGAGCTTGATTTCACCATTTTCGGACACGGGCATATTTATGTTGTTTCCTATGGAAATTATCATACTTGTCGTGCCGAAGCCGTAAACGTGGTGATAAATATGGTTGGTTCTTATGCTGGCAAGGTTCGTAATGACGATTGAATTGTGAAACGGACTTGCATCTGTAATTGATTTGGGCAGCCAGCCGAGGTTATCGAGTCCGCGCAGGATAGCCATTCCTATTCTGACGAGAAAGGGCATACTTAAAAGCACCCTGAACAGCTTGTCGGAGGAGTTGCTGCTGTCGGCTTTGTTATTGGCTTCAACATATTCGTCTATCGTATTGTTTACGTCAAAGACGGTGTCATAAATATCAAATTTCATTTTGCTCATCGAAGGGTTGCCTTCGCCGGGGCGAAGCACTACCATTCCGGCGGTAAGCTCGTTATGAGCATATATTTTGCTGTTTACAACAAAGCGGTTAAGCTGCGGAAACTGAGAAAATCCGCGTACTATCGCCGCCATAATAACTGTCATATGGCTGAGTCTGACGCCTTTTTTCCGCGCTTCGATAACATAATCGTGAATGTTGTCATAAGGAACGTTTACTGTTATCATATTCTGCGCGTCATAGCGGTGGCGCATAAAATACGGCGCTAAAGTATACATGGGATCAACATTTTTTACTATTTTTCCGTCTGCTCTCATAATTAAAAATCCGCCTTTCAGGAGAGGTTTTCATAAGTATCGTTTATATTATACAGTACGAGCGTACAACAATCAAGGGGAAACGGGGAAATTTATAAAAAAAGAGGCTTTGAAAAAGCCTCTTTTTTCGCGTTTATTTTGAAAGTATTCTCGGTGAAGTGAGTATGCCCGTCCGTTTTGTTATATATTCCGGACACCAGAAACGTCCGCCGCGCGTCAACCAAGCCGCCGCGTTGCAGTACGGAACGTCCTCGTCAACATTGTGCAGCGTTCCGAAGGTGTTTGCGCGGTTGCCGTAAAGAGTAAGCTCAAGCGTGTGCCCGCCTTTCTGTACTTTGCCGAGCGCAAGGCGCGCAGGGGGATATATCATTGCGCCGATTTCCTTTCCGTCAAGACGGACGGTTATAAGCGAGCCGTCATAGCGTGTGATTTCAAGCGTTTTATCCGAGCCGTCGGCTTCAAATTCGGTGATATACGTTATATTTCCGCCGTAGAAGGGCATTTTCTGATCCACCAAATCCTTATATACGAGCTTTTCGGGCATAGACGTTATTTTTGCGGCTGCGCCTTCAAGCTCAACACCGAAGCTGCCCAATATAAAGCAGCTTTCAAGCTGGGTTATGTCTCCGAAGCGGTAATTTACTTCAAGAATATTTTTGCCTTTCTTTATATCGGGCAGAGCGATTTTGGAAAGCGCGTCCTCGTCAACATAATATCCGGTGGGAGTTTTGTCTGCTTTTTCTCCGTTCAGTATTACATCGTCCGTATATTCGAGAGATTCTATTGCAAGCTCGGCTCCCGAATATGATATGTCGCTTTCGAATTCATAATAAAGCGTAAGCTTTTCCTTGGGATTTTTGTCGATCGGATCTACCCACGGCTGCTTCATTTTTCCGCCGCGCAATCTTATGCCGAGAGCGCGTCTGACGGCGATATCTGTATAAAGTATATCGCGCTCGCGCTGAATTTTTCCGCCGTTAAGACTGTATGACGGCTTGTCAAGAAGCAGAACGTTTGGCTCTTCAAGGGAAAAGCGCGCTTCTCCCGAAAGGAATTCTTCCTTTGCAAAGCTTGCCTCAGTCGCTTCGCCGACCTCGCCTCTTCCGGCTTCAAGCTCAAGCAAAAGCGATTTGCACGGTCCGCCGATCCATTTTATCACGGTGTTTTTGTCCGTGTATTTTGCGGGGAACGGGCGGATATCTCCCGTTTCGGTGTCAAGCTCCTTTATCTTCCATTCGCCGCGGATTGTCACAATCGCGGTTTCGATATATGAAATATTGTAGTCGCGGGGCTTGTAAACGTGAGAAAGGAAGAGATATTTTTTCTCGCCGTCGGAGCGGAGCTGATACGCTGAATTTGAATAAGGCTCGCCGTTCTGATCGGTTACGCGGATGGTTCTGAAATCTTCAAGGCTTTCCATAAGCTCGTTTTTCATAATGTCAATATGCGTGCAGCCGAGCGCAAAATCCTTTGCGTCATCGCATTTTTCGGCGTCCACATATTCGGGGACGTTGCCCATGAAAATAACCTTTCCGCCTGCTTTGCGGAAGTTTTTCAGAGCGTCGAGAGTGCTTTTTCGTATTGTGGAAAGGTGCGGAACAATCACCGCGTCGTAGGTCATTTTGCCTACGGCAAAGCCGCTTTCGGTTTTTTGATACTGAGAGGGAAGCAGTGCCTCGCACACATAGTCAAAATCTATTCCGCCGCAGATAAGCGCCTGCGCCGTATCGCAGAAAAGGTTGTCCATTTCGCGAATCGTTGCGGACGAACGGTCGCTCGGGCCGTAATAAAGCCACGCGCTTTCTATCGGATGTATCACGGCGATTCTTACGTCGGCTTTGCCGCGTGTCATAACCGTGTTCACACGCGAAAAATGATCTTCTATAAGGCTGTATTGCTTGTACCACGGCGACTGATGACCTATCGAGGCGGGATAATCGCGCTTTGCCTGCCCCTTCATCGAAGCCCAGTAAAGATGCGGAACGCGCACCGTCACGCCGAGAGCCGCCTGCCAGTCGCCCTGCATTTTGTGACCGCGGAAGTCAAAATCCCATCTTGTTACGCCGTAAAGCTCGGAAAGCACGCCGGGTGCGCCCATCTGATGACTGACGCTCTGCGCCTGCTTTGCGGTGGTAAGCTCGCGCTTGTCACAGAGCATATCTATGCCGGGAAGCCCGAAGCCGCGATACTGACGCATACAGTCGCCGACGGCGCTTATCTGCGAGCGCAAAAGCCATTCCTCCATCATATGTCCAGACATAAGAATGTTGTTTTCGCGGCACCATTTTCCTATATTGTCCGAAAAGGCTTCGGCAAAACGCTCCGACATATGATCGAAGAAAAGATATCTTATTTTCGACAGCCTGCCGTCCGGCAGATTCCAGACGACTTCGGGGAAACGGTCGATTATGCTTATGCCGTAAGCTTTTCTGAAGGTTTCTTCAAAATCGTTTGTGAAGGGAAACGACGCTCCGCCGTCCTCCTGCTTTGCAAATTTCAACGGCTCGGAGCGCGTGAGCTGAGGCTCGTCCGTAAATACCGCCGGAATCGCTTTGCCGAAATCCTTCCCGACGCACGCCTTGTATCTTTCGTGAGTTGTTTTTATGAATTTGTCAATGGCTTCTTTTTTCATTGTATCGACGTAAGCCTGACCGTTGAAGCCGGGATTGTCTGCGTCGTATTCAAGATAGGCAAAATATTTTCTGTTTTCGGCTTTGTCGCCTATGCCTATGCGCCGATAAAAAGCAAGATCGCCGTTTTCGTCAAGAAGAATATCATAGCACGCGACGAAAAGATATTTGCCCTCCGGCAGATTTTTTGTCGCTTTTGCGATGTCATCGGCAAGGATAAGCGTGCCGTCATCATACGGAACGGGCGTGACAAATATCTTTTTGCGGCGCATTTCAACGTCGCTTGTAACAAAGCCTCCCGCATAGCCGGAGGGCCATTTGTCCTCGTCGTAAATCCACGAATACATACCGTTTTCCTTGCCTTTTTCGACGCAGAAGCGCACCATATCCATAAATTCGTCGGAAAGATACGGGGTTTCAAGTCCCACGCGCGGATGCATATTGTAGCCGCCGAAGCCCATTTCTTTCATATGAACGATCTCTTTTTCAAGCAGATCTTTTCTCAGTCTGCAGTTCCACGACCAGAACGGAACTCCGCGGTATTCGCCTGTGGGTTTTTCGAAAAGCTCCTTTGAAAGCTTTTCGTTGTTTTTGGGATATAACATCAAAAATCTCCTTACTGACTGCTTTATTTGTCTTTATCTTACGATTCCGTATATTTCGGGGTCTTTTTTCGCGGAATCGGCATACGAAATTGCGGAAAGATACATTTTTTCGGCTTCGGGCAGTTTTTCTTTTCTGTTTGTGTGAAGAATTGCGATAACCTCGCCTTTCTTAACCCTGTCGCCCGTCTTTTTAAGCACCTCAAGTCCTGCGGCAAAATCTATGCTGTCGTCTTTCTTTTCGCGTCCTGCGCCGAGAATGACGCTTGCCGTGCCGATTTCCGCCGTCTGCATTGCGGAGATACAGCTGTCGGCTTCTGCTCTGACCTCGGCGGAATACGCCGCCTTCGGAAATTTATCCGTGTTTTCGATATATGAAACGTCGCCGCCCTGAGCTTTCACCATATCGACAAATTTGGCATATGCCGAGCCGTCGTCGAGCGCTTTTTCGCAGAGAGCGCGGCATTCTTCTGTGCTTTTTCCGGAGAAAAGAGCCACCATTTCGCCTGCGAGCGCCACACAGACCTCGCGCAGATCAGAAGGACCTTTTCCGCGCAGAATTTCTACGGCTTCTGTAACTTCAAGCGAATTTCCGACGTTCTTTCCGAGCGGGGCGTTCATATTTGTCATAACGGCGGCAATGTTTCTTCCCGCCGCCTTGCCTATTGAAACCATTTTTTCGGCAAGAATTTTAGCTTCGGCGGGATCCGAGATGAAAGCTCCCGAGCCTACGGTAACGTCAAGAACGATATTGTGCGCTCCGGCGGCAAGCTTTTTGCTCATTATGCTTGACGTTATAAGCGGTATTGATTTTACGGTCGCCGTAACGTCGCGCAGGGCATAGAGCTTTTTGTCCGCAGGGTTGAAATCGCCCGACTGACCGATAACGCAAATGCCGTATTTTTTTGCGTTTTCCATAAATTTTTCGGGTTCGAGCTCGGTGCAAAAGCCCGGAATGGATTCAAGCTTGTCAACCGTGCCGCCCGTGTGTCCGAGACCTCTGCCGGACATTTTCGCAACGGTTCCGCCGAGCGCCGCCGCAATCGGCGCGACTATGAGCGTGGCTTTGTCGCCGACGCCGCCGGTGCTGTGCTTGTCAACGGTGTTTTTAAGCGACGAAAGGTCGAGCGTATCGCCCGAGGTTGCCATAGCCTGTGTAAGATCGAGGATTTCACCGTCGGTCATTCCGTTGCAGCATATTGCCATAAGCAGAGCCGAAGCCTGATAATCGGGAATATCACCCTTTGCGAAGCCCGAAAGGAAAAAGCGTATTTCTTCCTTTGTAAGCTCGCCCTTTTCGCGTTTTTTATCGATTATATCATACATTCTCATATGCAGATCACTCCGTCAGATAAGATTTTGTTCCTTAACTATTTTTACAATTCTGCTTGTGCCGAGTCTTGTCGCTCCGAGCTCTATCATTGCCTGCGCGTCTTCAAGCGTTTTTATGCCGCCCGCCGCCTTGATTTTTACGTTCTTTCCGACGTGCTTTGCGAAAAGGGCAATGTCCTCTCTTGTCGCGCCGCCCGTTGAAAAGCCCGTGCTTGTCTTTATAAAATCTGCGCCCGATTCCGTAACTATTTCGCACATTTTTATTTTTTCTTCATCTGTAAGAAGGCACGTTTCGATAATTACTTTAAGTATTCTGTTTCCGCATACGGCTTTGAGCGCTTTCAGCTCGCAAAGGATATTTTCATATTTTTTATTCTTGAGCCAACCGATATTTATAACGGTGTCTATTTCATCCGCGCCGTTGATTATCGCCTCGCCCGCTTCAAAGCATTTTGCGGCTGTTGTGGAATATCCGTTCGGGAAACCCACAACGGTGCAGACGGCAAGCTTATCCTTTACATATTCCTTTGCCTGCTTTACATAGCTTGCCGGAATACATACGGATGCGGTATTATATTTCATTCCGTCGTCGCAAACGGCTTTTATCTGTTCCCATGTGGCTGTCTGTGCAAGAAGGGTATGATCGCAATAACCGAGTATTTTTGAAATTTCCATAACAAACTCTCTTTCCTGAATTTATAATAGGGATATGTCCTGATTATATATCAAAATATACAAAAAGTCAATTGATTATATTCAACTGAGAAAAAAACAGGGAAAACATTTGAAAAACTTCTTGACAAATCGCAACATTGATGATAAAATAAGAACCGCGCTGAAACGAACGGGCCTTTAGCTCAGTTGGTTAGAGCAACCGGCTCATAACCGGTTGGTCTGGGGTTCGAGTCCCTAAAGGCCCACCAGAAAACAATAAGCGAAACCGATCAGGTTTCGCTTTTGTATAGGGGCATAGCTCAGCTGGTAGAGCAGCGGTCTCCAAAACCGCGTGTCGTGAGTTCGATTCTTACTACCCCTGCCAAAAACCTTCCCGAACGAAGTTCGGGAAGGTTTTTACCTTTTCACTTTTCACTCTTCACGTTGTCACTAAATTCGTCCTAGAAGGTTTTGGGAAAGTAATAAGTTATAGTGAAGAGTGAAGAAATGATGTGGCTTTTCGC
>CAVEFC010000051.1:0-7325 GCA_963614875.1 uncultured Eubacteriales bacterium
CATTTCCGGAGGTAAAAATGTCGCAGATAACAAAAAGAGCGCTCGAACAGTCGCTAAAAAACCTTCTTCTCAAAAAGCCGCTTACAAAAATCACTATAAGCGATATCGCCGATGACTGCGGAATAAACCGTATGACGTTTTATTATCATTTCAAGGATATTTACGACCTTGTGGAATGGTCGTGCATCGAGGACGCAAGAAAAGCGCTTGAGGAAAAGAAAACCTACGATACATGGCAGCAGGGACTTCTCAATATATTTGAAGCGGTGCTTGAAAACAAGCCCTTTATAATGAATGTCTACCGCTGTGTAGATCGCGAGCAGGTTGAAAAATATCTGAAACCGCTGACGGACAATCTCATCATGGGTGTGATAGAGGAAAAATCGGCGGGAATAACAGTGCGCGAAGAGGACAAGGAATTTATCGCGCGGGTTTATTCGTATGTATTTATAGGCATTATGCTCGACTGGATAAAGGACGATATGAAGGCGGATCCGAAGCTTATAGTGGATGAGCTTGCCGTGCTGATAAAGGATTCCATCGGCGAGGCGCTGCTCCGCTTCAGTATATGATTTTTTTATCGGAAAAGCCGGAATGATAAAATTTTGTACACTTTGTTTTCCCCTGATTGAATTTCCGTCAGGGGAGTTTTTTTGTCTATTGTAAAAGTCACATGAGCGGGTATAATAAAGTCACAAAATAAAAAAACAAACCACAGAGGAGGTTTTGATTATGTATTATTCAGCAGGAACTTACGAAGCATTCGCACATCCGGAAAAGCCGAAGGATGTCGATAAAAAATCGGCTTATATCATAGGCACGGGACTTGCCGGACTTACGGCAGCCTTTTATCTTGTCCGCGACGGACAGATGAAAGGCGAGCATATCCACCTTCTTGAAAAGCTGGAGCTTGCGGGCGGCAGCTGTGACGGACGCAAGGATATAACAAAAGGCTTTTATATGCGCGGCGGACGCGAGATGGACAATCATTTCGAGGTAATGTGGGATACGTTCCGCGATGTGCCGTCCATTGAAACGCCCGGAGTATCCGTGCTTGACGAATATTATTGGCTCAACAAGCACGATCCGAACTATTCTCTCTGCCGCGCGACCGTAGACTGCGGAAAAGACGCTCACACGGACAGAAAATTCGAGCTTGACAAAGAGTCGGCTATGGCGCTTTCAAAGCTTTTCCTCACGCCCGAAAAGGACCTTGAGGACAAAAAGATTTCCGAGGTGCTTCCCGACAGCTTCTGGAGTACGAACTTCTGGCTCTACTGGCAGACGATGTTCGCTTTCCAGCGCTGGTCAAGCGCACTTGAAATGAAACGTTATCTCTGCCGCTATGTTCATCACATCGACGGACTTCCGGATTTCAGCGCTCTGCGCTTTACAAAATACAATCAGTATGAAAGTATGATTTTGCCGCTTGTGAAATATCTTGAAGCTCACGGCGTGCGTATCGAATACGGTATGGACGTAAAGAACGTCGTCATCGAGGACGAGGGCGGCAAAAAGGTCGCAAAGCAGATAGTTTACGTAAAGGACGGCAAGGAGCAGACAATCGATCTCATCGAGGACGATCTCGTATTCATCACAAACGGCTGCTGCACCGATACCTCGTGCTACGGCGATCAGACTCACGCTCCCGATCTTTCCGGCATCAAAAACGGCTCCGGCGAGTCGTGGGACATGTGGAAGGCTATCGCGGCGCAGGCGAAGAACGGCGAATACGGCAATCCCGAAAAATTCTGCGGTGACGTCAACGCCACAAACTGGATGAGCGCCACCGTCGCAACCTCGGACGAAACGGTTATCCGTCACATAATGGACATCTGCAAGCGCGATCCCCGCGCGGGCAAGGTAACGACGGGGGGCATCGTTACCGTAAAGGACAGCACGGAAAACTGGTATCTTTCATGGACGATAAACCGCCAGCCGCAGTTCAGATCGCAGGATAAAAATATGGTTCTCGTATGGCTGTATTCGCTCAACACAAACAAGGAAGGCAACTATGTAAAGAAAGCCATGCGTGACTGCACCGGCGAAGAGGTCTGCCGCGAATGGCTCTATCACATCGGCGTACCCACGGATAAAATCGACGCTCTCGCAAAGGACGCCTGCAACACCACAACGTGCTATATGCCGTATATCAATGCGTTCTTCCAGCCGAGAAAAGAGTCGGATCGTCCGAAGGTCGTGCCGGAGGGCGCGGTGAACTTCGCATTCATCGGTCAGTTTGCCGAAACTCCCCGCGACACAATCTTCACAACCGAATATTCCATGCGTACAGGAATGGAATCGGTATATACGCTGCTCGATATCGATCGCGGCGTGCCGGAGGTCTGGGGCAGCAAATACGATGTCCGCGAGCTTCTGCGCGCGTGCTACTACGCAATAGACAAAAAGCCCATAACGGATATCAAGCTCTCCTTCAAGGAAAAGGAGCTTCTCAAGGTTGTTATGAAAAAGGTTCAGGGCACGGACGTCGAGCTGCTTCTCAAGGAAAGCGGACTGATAAAGTAATTTCTTACGCGCCGGAATAAGTTTTCGGCTGTCATATAAAAAAGCATAAGGCGTAATATTTGCGCCTTATGCTTTTTTCGTTTCGGGCGAAAATATGGCAATTTTACGGTTTTCTCCTGCAAAAATCGCACGGGAAGTATTGATAATGAACAAATCCAGTGATATAATATACTTAAGGCAGGTAATTATGGACTTAATTCGTACTATTGAACTGAAAAAAACTATACTTGAAAACAACGACGCAGACGCGGACAGGCTGCGCTCGGAGCTTGACCGCGCCCGCGTTTTCTACATCAACGTTATGTCTGCTCCCGGCAGCGGAAAAACGTCTTTGCTCGTCAGGCTCATCGGCGCGCTGAAGGACAGATACGCCGTCGGCGTTATGGAAGCGGATATAGACGGCGACGTTGACGCATATGCCGTCCGCGCCGCAGGCGCACGGTCAATACAGCTTCACACCGGCGGAATGTGCCACCTCGACGCAGATATGTCGCGTCAGGGCTTTAAGGAATTCGGCACAGATGAGGATATCGTATTTCTGGAGAACATCGGAAATCTCGTTTGTCCCGCCGAGTTCGATACGGGAGCGCATCTGAAAATTGCATTGCTCGCAATTCCGGAGGGCGACGACAAGCCGCTCAAATACACGCTTATGTTTTCCGGCTGCGACGCGCTTGTCATCACAAAAATCGACACGGCGGAATATTTTGATTTTGACGTCGACAGATGTAAAGAAAGCCTTGCGAAAATCAATCCGGACGCAAAGGTTTTCGTTGTGTCGTCCGGAACGGGCGAGGGCATAGCTTCCCTTGCGGAATGGATCTGCGGCAAATATACAGAATGGCGAGAGGCACTGCAATGAAAATAATATCCGTAAAAGAAAGCGTATTTTCAAACAACGATAAAATCGCGGACGGACTTCGTGCGTCGCTCAGAGCGCAGGGCACGTTTATGATAAACGTTATGTCTTCTCCCGGCAGCGGAAAAACAACCCTGCTTTCAAGACTTATCCGCGATATGAAGCAGTCGCTTGAAATAGTCGCTATGGACGTTGACATAGAAACGGATCTTGACGCAAGGCGCATCGCCGAAAGCGCGGGGGTTGAGAGCGTGCAGATTCACAACGGCGGACTCTGTCACATAGACGCGCAGATGGTGGCAAGCGCGCTGTCGCAGGCGGATTTTCCGAAATCCGACCTTATTGTGCTTGAAAACATAGGCAATCTTGTGTGTCCGGCGGAGTTTGATACGGGCGCGCACCTGAATATGATGCTTTTATCCGTGCCGGAGGGCGACGACAAGCCCCTGAAATATCCGCTTATGTTTGAAAAATGCGATATTGTTGTCGTTACAAAAACCGACACCCTCAAAGCGTTCGACTTCGATATGCAGGCGCTTGAAAAGCGCGTCAGGGCGCTGAATAAAAATGCTCTGATCGTCCCCGTCAGCGCAAAAACGGGCGACGGTGTGGATTTGCTGGAAAATATATTATATCAAAAAATAAAATCTTTGAACAAAGGAGAAAACATCAATGGCTGAGATGAGCAAAGCATTCGTTCCCGAGTATATGGGAGATCCGAACCCAAGCGAGAAAATTCTCAAGCTGGCAAGAAAAATCACCGACTGCATCGATCACAAACTCAAGGGCGTAACGGCAAACGATCCGGAATACTGGGGACTCCGTTGCATCATAACCGATGAAATGGCTGATCTTGCGCTCAAAATGAAGGTGCGTCATCACTACACCTTTGAAGCCCTTAAAAAGCTCAATCCGCAATACAAGGAGGAAGAGCTTCAGAAGCTTCTCGACGAGATGAGCAACATCGGCATTCTCGAATACGATTACGGCGACAATTATGACAAAAACGGTCCGATAAAGGGCGCTGTGCCCGTGCGCCGTTATGTGCTTCCGATGTTTGTTCCCGGCTCTGCGGAATTCACGAACATGGTAAAAAGACAGCTTGACGAGCATCCCGAGCTTGCTATGTTCTTTGAAAGAATGACTTATCTGCCTCTGACCGCGGTCACGCCGATGGTTCCCGCGGGCGGCGCGGGCATCGGTATGCACGTTATTCCCGTCGAAAAGGCAATAGATATGGAAAACGGCACGATGGATATCGAGCATATTTCATATTGGCTCAAAAAATATGAAGGTCACCTCGGCGTAGGCATATGCTCCTGCCGTTACGGCCGTTCAAAGCTCGGCGAAGGCTGCGGCGACAGCTGCGAGGACTGGTGTATCGGCATAGGCGATATGGCGGATTACTGCCGCGAAACCGGAAAGGGACACGATATCACATACGAAGAGGCCATGCAGATTCTCCGCAACGCAGAGGCAAACGGCTTCGTTCATCAGATCACAAACATCGATGGCGAAAACAAAATTTTCGCAATCTGCAACTGTAACGTAAACATATGCAACGCTTTGCGTACATCTCAGCTTTTCAACACGCCCAATCTGTCAAGAAGCGCATACGTCGCAAGAGTCGAAAAGGATAAGTGCGTAGCCTGCGGCAAATGCGTTGAATATTGTCCGGCAGGCGCGGTCAAGCTCGGTCAGAAGCTCTGCACAAAAGAAGGCGAAATCAAATATCCCAAGCACGAGCTTCCCGACAATCTCAGCTGGGGTCCTGACAAATGGGACGAGGATTACAGAGATAATAACCGCAAAAACTGCTACGAAACCGGCACCTCGCCATGTAAGGTCGCCTGCCCCGCTCACATCGCGGTTCAGGGCTACATACGCAAGGCAAAGGAGGGCAAATACAGAGAGGCTCTCGCCCTCATAAAGAAGGATAATCCGTTCCCCGCAATCTGCGGTCGCGTCTGCAACAAGCGTTGCGAAGCTGCCTGCACGAGAGGAACGATCGACGAGGCGGTTGCAATCGACGATATAAAGAAATTCATCGCGGAGCAGGATCTGCACGCGGAAACAAGATACGTTCCCGAGGTTGTCATTCCGTCAAACGTCGAAAAGCAGTGGCAGCAGAAAATCGCAATCATCGGCGCGGGTCCCGCGGGACTTTCCTGCGCATATTATCTTGCGACAAAGGGCTACAAGCCCACCGTATTTGAAAAGAACGAAAAGCTCGGCGGTATGCTCACCTACGGTATTCCGTCCTACAAGCTCGAAAAGGACGTTATCGAAGCGGAAATCGACGTTCTGCGCGAGCTCGGAGTGGAATTCAGATGCAAAGTCAATGTCGGCAAGGACGTAACGATAGCTCAGCTTCGCGAGCAGGGCTACAAGGCGTTCTATATCGCTATCGGCTGTCAGGGCGGCAGACTGCCCGGAATTCCCGGAGAAGACGCGGCAGGCACTGATATGGCGGTTTCGTTCCTGCACGCAGCAGCCGAAAATCACGACAGAAAAATGACCGGAAAGACGGTTGTCGTCGGCGGCGGCAACGTTGCCGTCGACTGCGCGCGTACCTCTGTCCGTTTCGGCAGCGAAAGTGTCGGAATGTACTGTCTTGAATCGCGCGACACAATGCCCGCAAGCAAAAAAGAGGTTGAAGAAACCCTTGCGGACGGTATCTCCGTAAACAACGGCTGGGGGCCGAAGGAAATCCTCAAAAACGAAGACGGCACGGTAAAAGCTGTCGTGTTCAAAAAATGTCTCAGCGTAACCGATCCCGAAACGAAGAGATTCAACCCGAAATATGACGAAAACGATACGATTACGGTCGAAGCGGACAATGTTATTTTCGCAATAGGTCAGAGCATTGTCTGGGGAGATCTTCTCAAAGACACAAAGGTTGAATTCCATCACGGAAATTATCCCATTGCGGACGCACTCACATATCAGACGGCAGAGCCCGATATTTTCGTCGGCGGCGATGTATACAGCGGACCGAAGTTTGCCATCGACGCAATCGAGGCGGGCAAAAACGCGGCTGTATCGCTTCACAGATTCGTACAGCCCGGCACAAGTATGACAATCGGACGCAACCGTCGCGATTTCATCGAGCTTGACAAGGACAATATCGTTATCGACAGCTATGACACCGCCGGCAGACAGGAAGCAAAGACTCTTGACGGCGACAAGCATTCGTTCAGAGATCTGCACGGCACTCTTACGGCGGAGCAGGTACACACGGAAGCATCACGTTGTCTCGGCTGCGGAGCAAGCGTCGTTGACGAAAACAAATGTATCGGCTGCGGCGTCTGCACCACAAAGTGCGAATTTGACGCGATCAAACTTCACAGAGAGCATCCCGAATGCTCGAAGCTGATTCGCAGCGAGGACAAATTCAAAGCGATCCTGCCGTATGCCATAAAACGCGGCTTCAGAATAGCCTTCGGCAAAAAGACCGCCGAAGAAAAAGCTTCTCAAAGAAAGCACAAAGAATATGTAAAGGCAACCAAAAAAGCCGCAAAAGCAAAAAAATAAGAGGTATTTATGCACGAGCTCGGAGTGGTTTTTCACATTGCGGATATTGTAAGCAATGTCGCCCGCAATAACAACGCGTCAAAAATAGCAAAGGTCGTTATGCAGATAGGAGAGGTTTCCACCGTCGTAAACGATCAGCTTATCGACTGCTGGAATTGGAACGCCGGCAGATCAGACCTTCTCAAAGGCTGTAAAATAGAAGTAGAAACCATTCCCGCCGTCACCTACTGCGAGGATTGCAAAAAGGGATATCCGACCGTAAAATACGGAAAAATCTGTCCCTTTTGCAAAAGCGAACACACCTTTCTTCTGAAAGGAAACGAGGTGCAGATCAAAGAAATTCTCGTGGAATAAACCGCAAAACAATATAAAAGCCCCTTGCCTGCAAGCTCATTTCTGAATTGCG
>CAVEFC010000052.1:0-6672 GCA_963614875.1 uncultured Eubacteriales bacterium
TTGTTGTGTGGTAACTTCATTATAGCAGATTTTAGCGATATGAGTTTTCTTTTTTTCACTGTTGCACTTGATAGTATAATTCACCCCCTGCACAAAAAGGACGAACAGTTTCGGCTGTTCGTCCTTCCCGCCCGATTACTTTTGTTTCTCATAATTCATCCTTATGAGAAGGAAGCTAACGGACTACTTTTTTGGTGTTAAATTGAATGTTTGTTTTATTTTTCAAAATTCACAGTGCATTTACCCGCAGAAGTTTTATAGCCGGCGTAGCCATCCCAATCTGAACCCTTTGATATCGCATTCCACTGCTCTTCCGTACCCTTAAAGGTTATAGTTTCAAGACTCGCACATCAGAAGAACGCGCCCTCACCTGTGCTTGTTACACTGTCCGGTATAGTGATGCTTGTAAGGCTAGCCGTTGCAGCAATAGCGCTTACAAAACGCAGCAGAAAGAAAAAAGCGGCAAAGAGCAAATCCGAAACGGAAACAAAATAAAAAACGGCAAAAGGCTCGCGGAAAGCCAAATTTTCATAATGATATTTCAGTGTTCCCGAACGTGCCGCGAGAATTCAACCCCCAAACCCATCATTGACGAAAGCAAGCGATTGGTTTTCTTTATGTCCGAATTCGGATTGTTGCTTTATTGCCGTCTTGAAAAAATCGGACAAATATGCTATACTGAACACAGCACATATAAAATCAACCGACAAACACAAACGAAAGGAAGCTTTTATGAACCTCAAAATCGGTATTTGCGATGACGATGCGGCGCAGGTGAATCTTACGGAAAAGCTTACGGTGCAGTGGGCAAAGGAAAACGGTCATAATACGGAAATCAAAACATATAAGAGCGCGGAAAGCTTTCTTTTTGATTTTGAAAATGAAAACGATTTTGACATTCTTCTTCTGGATATTGAAATGGGCGAAACAGACGGCGTTACGCTTGCAAAGCAGGTGCGGAAAAAGAACGAAACCGTGCAGATAGTGTTTATTACGGGTTATTCCGATTATATAAGTGACGGCTATGACGTTGCGGCGCTTCATTATCTTATGAAACCGCTGAAAACCGAAAAGCTTTTTGAAGTGCTGTGTCGTGCGGTTGTGAAAATCAAAAAAGACGAAAAAATGCTGACCGTAAAAACGGAGGACGAGATATTCCGCATACCGATACGCGAGATAAAATATATAGACGTATGCAAAAACGATATAACTATCCACGCAAAAAGCAATATAACCGTAAGAAAAACGCTTTCGGAGATTGAAAAAGAGCTTGACGGAAGATTTTTCAGAACAGGCAGACAAAGCATAATAAATCTTGATTATGTCCGTCGGACATCGAAAAACTGCGTTTATCTTGAAGGCGGGGACGAGGTTCCTTTGCCGAGAGGCGCATATGACGCTATCAACCGCGCGATAATCGCACAGTGAAATAAGGTGAAGCAATGAGAAAAAACGATAAAAGAATTGCCGGATATCAGAGAGAGCTTATCGAAACGCATTATGCCGAGGTCGAAACGATGTATAAGCAGATACGTCGCTGGCGGCACGATTATCGCAATCACATAGGCGTTATGAAGGCGTATGCGGCAAAGGGCGATATGGACGCCATAAAGAAATATCTTGACGAGCTTGATACGGATCTGAACACCGTCGATACCGTTATAAAAACAGGCAACGCCATGGCGGACGCTATCCTTAACAGCAAAATTTCGCTTGCGAAATCAAAGGGGATAGAGGTAAAGGCGACGGCGAACATTCCCGTTGCGCTGAAAATAAGCGACCTCGATCTTTGCGTTATAATAGGCAATCTTTTCGATAACGCAATAGACGCAAGCGTTATGCTGCCGGAGGGCGAAAGAGTTATCCGCGTTTATATGGATATGAAAGGAACACAGCTTTATATCTCGTTTACAAATTTCACCGCAGGAAAAAAGCTGAAAAAAATAAACGGACTGTTTTCCTCCACAAAGTCCGAAGGCTCGCACGGATTCGGACTTCTGAGCATAGACGAGCTTGTGAAAAAATACGGCGGATATCTTTCGCGGAACAGTGAAGACGGCGCATTTACAACCGAAATTCTGCTTCCTGAGGAGTGATTTTTGCAATTCGTCACAAAAAAAGAGCGATTCGTCACAAAAATGAGCCGGATCGCTTTTTTTATGATATGCTGTGACTGTAGAACAAAAAAGGAGGGAAAATACTTTGACAAAAGAAAAAATCAAAAAGGAAAAGCCGAAAAAGCCGAAGTACAATATGTGGCAGAACAGCTGCTGGATGATCGGCACGGCTTGGAGGATAAAAGAAAAGAAGGTAATTTTCCTTTGCCTTGCGCAGGTCATCATAGCGCTGGGGCAGAGCCTTGTTTCGCTTTTTATTTCTCCTGCGGTTATTTCCGCAGTCGAAACGCAGAAGTCGCTTGCTTATCTGCTTGTCACGATACTTGTTTTTATCGGCGCGACTATGCTGCTTGGCGCGGCAAATTCATATGTCGGGGCGAACGTGCTATACGGGCGCGTTACGGTAAGGGCATATATCATAGGACTGATAAACGGCAAGATGATGACAACGTCATACCCGAACACAGAGAAAAAGGAATTCCGCGACCTTGCCCAGAGCGCTACGGACGCCACGGACAACAACAGCAGCGCAACGGAAGCGATATGGAACACGCTTGTTCAGCTTCTGAAAAACATTCTCGGCTTTGCAATTTATCTTGCAATGCTTTCAAGACTTGATTTTTGGGTTGTTGCCGTTGTGCTTGCAACGTCGGTTGTCGGCTTCTTTGTAAACAAGAAGGTCGGCGGCTTCGGATACAGACACCGCACGGAGTTTTCGGAGCAGGGGCGCAGAATGAATTATGTAAACACTGTCGGCTCCGGCTCGGAATACGCAAAGGATCTGCGGCTTTTCGGAATAAAGCCGTGGCTTACGGAAATTTACGATAAGGCACAGAATCTTACACTCGCGCTCAAGCGCAAGGAGCAGAACGTCAATATGATAAGCTCCGTTTCGGATATTATCCTTACGTTCCTCCGCAACGGAATCGCATATGCGTATCTTATAAATATGGCGATTGCGGGCAATCTTTCCGCGGCGGAATTTGTGCTTTATTTTTCGGCGTTCGGCAGCTTTACAAACTGGGTAAAATGGATACTCGGCGGCGTAAATACCCTGCACAGACAGAGTCTTGACCTTTCAACCATCCGCGAAATGCTCGAATATCCCGAAATGTTTAAGTTTGAGGACGGCGAGCCGCTTGAAATCGATCCGAATGGCAAATACGAAATCAGGCTTGAAAACGTCACGTTCCGCTATCCCGAAACGGAAAGAGACGTGCTGAAAAACATAAATCTCACGCTCCGCCCGGGAGAAAAGCTTGCCATAGTCGGTATGAACGGCGCGGGGAAAACGACTCTTGTCCGCCTTGTCTGCGGCTTTTACGATCCCACGGAGGGCAGAGTTCTGCTGAACGGCGAGGACATAAGAAAATACAACCGCCGCGATTATTATAAGCTTTTTTCCGCGGTATTTCAGGATTTTGACATCATCGCCGCGACGATAGCGCAGAACATAGCGCAGGATATGGACGGCAACATAGATATGGACGCTGTCCGCAGCTGCGCCGCAAAAGCGGGGCTGTGCGAAAAGATAGAGTCGCTACCCGAAAAATACGATACAAAGCTTGTGCGCGACGTTTATGAGGAGGCGATTGCGCTCTCCGGCGGCGAAACGCAAAGGCTTATGCTCGCCCGCGCGCTTTATAAAAACGCGCCGCTTCTAATTCTCGACGAGCCGACGGCTGCTCTCGACCCGATAGCCGAAGCGGATATGTATAATAAATACAACGCCATGGCAAAGGGACGTTCTTCAATTTACATTTCTCACCGTCTTGCTTCGACGCGCTTCTGCGACAGGATAATCCTTCTCGACGGCAGCGTCATAGCCGAAGAAGGCACGCACGACGAGCTTATGGCGCTCGGCGGCAGGTACAGAGAATTTTTTGATATTCAGAGCCAATACTACAGGGACGGAGGCAAAGAAAATGAAAAAGAAAACTGAAAAAACATCTCTTATGCCTCGCAAAGAGGCAATGAAAATGACGCTTCGCGCAGTGAAGCTGCTTTATCGTGCAAATCCGCAATACACGGTAATGTCGATAATAAACAGAATCTGGTCTGCGCTGACGCCTTACGTCGGTCTTTATCTTTCGGCGCTGATAATCGGCGAGCTTGCGGGCGGAAGAGACACCGAAAAGCTGAAAAAATACGTCATAATATCGCTTGTCTGCGCCGCTGTTATTGCGCTTATTTCCGCGTTTATAAACAAGGCAATCAGTATTTACGGACAGCTAGAATGGTATTCGATTAATAAGCTTTACCGCGATAAATTCATGGATATGGATTATGCCGATATGGATGACGGCAATACACATATTCTGTATAACAAAATACAGCAGAATGCCAATTCAGCCGGCAGCGGACTCGGATGCGTTGAATGGCACTTTATGGACTTTCTCGGCGCTATTGCAACGCTTGCCGGCGGTATCGCTATGACGGTTACGCTCTTTGTCCGCAAGGTTCCGGAGAGCGCCGGAAAGCTTACGGTTCTGAACAGTCCGCTCTTTATTCTCGGAATAATCGCCGTTCTTATGCTTGTTACATATCTTGCGCCCGCGTTCCAGAACGTTGCCGGCAGATTTTATGCAGAAAACGCAAACAGGCACAGCCTTTCAAACCAGCTGTTTACCTTTTTCGGCTTCATTATCGCACATGAAGGCAAATGGATGGCGGACGTCCGAATGTACCGTCAGGAAAGATTTTCCTTAAAGTATTCAAACAACAAAGAGGATGTTTTCTGTTCCAACGGCTTTTATGCGAAAGCCGCGCGCACAAAAATCGGCCCACTCTACACAGCTTCAAGTGTGGTGTCGGTTATTTTCACGGGCTGCGCATATGTGTTCGTGTGCCTTAAGGCTTGGGCGGGAGCGTTCGGCGTCGGCGAGATAACGCAGTACATCGGTGCGCTTACAAAGGTTTCCGGCGCGATAAGCTCGATGATAACTTCTCTTAACGATCTCCGCAACAATGCGGAATTCTTAAAGCTCACATTTGACTTTCTTGATATTCCGAACAAAATGTATCAGGGCTCGCTTACCGTTGAAAAGCGTATGGATAACGATTATGAAATTGAATTCCGTGATGTTTCATTCAGATATCCGGGCAGTGAAAATTATGCGCTCCGCCACGTTTCGTTCAAATTCAACATCGGCGAAAAGCTCGCCGTTGTCGGTCAGAACGGCAGCGGTAAGACCACTTTTATAAAGCTCCTCTGCCGCCTGTACGATCCGGACGAGGGCGAAATACTTCTCAACGGCATAAACATAAGAAAATACAATTATCTCGATTACATCTCGGTTTTCTCGGTTGTATTCCAGGATTTCCGCCTGTTCGCGTTGCCGCTCGGTCAAAACATTGCGATAAACTCATGCTATGACGCGGAAAAGGTAAATTCCTGCCTTGAAAAAGCGGGCTTTGTCCTTGATCCCGAAAAAATGCCGCAGGGACTTGACACATATCTTTATAAGAATCTTGATAAAAACGGCGTGAATGTTTCGGGCGGCGAAGCGCAGAAAATCGCCATTGCCCGCGCGCTTTACAAAAGCGCTCCGTTCATTATCCTCGACGAACCGACGGCGGCTCTCGATCCGATAGCCGAGGCGGAGATATATTCAAGATTCAGCGAAATGGTTACGGACAGAACGGCTGTGTATATAAGTCACAGGCTTTCTTCCTGCCGCTTCTGCGATAAGATCGCCGTGTTTGATCACGGCTGTGTCGTTCAGGTCGGCACGCACGACGGCCTTCTTTCCGACGAAGGCGGAAAATATCACGAGCTGTGGTACGCGCAGGCGCAGTATTATGATAAAAAGGAAGAGGGAAATTCTGCAGATACGTGTTTTTGAATTTATCACTGCTTAACGGAAAAATAAACCAAACAAAAAGGACGAACAGCCGAAACTGTTCGTCCTTTTTGTGCGATTGCTTCTGTTTCTCATAATTCATCTTTATGAGAAGGAAGCAAAAAAGCAAGTGCTTTTTCGTTCTGGCTGTTATGGTCTTAAAAGATGCAATCCAAAATGCTGAAAAATCCTTGTATTATAAGGGCTTTCGGCACTTTTTGATTATTTTTGTATCTGTTTCTCTCACCAAGCGCCACTTAAAAGCGAACCGAGGGACAATCAAGTATTGGTCTAAAAAGACGCATTTTTTGTATCTGCCATCACCGACCATTCGTGGCACACTTCTTCATTCTTTCAGAAATGAATTTGCAAAAAATACTTGGCCGTACCAATCATTACGAGCACACTCTCTTCAATAACAGCGAAAGACCCCATTATAAATTGAAAACGAAACCACTTGGCGAAGTGGAAGCAGAGTATTACGAACCCCAAAACGGATAAATAAAATCGATACTGATTTTCGGAATAATCGGAAAATCATTACGAGATATTAGTGGCAACCCAATCAAACAGCAGTACAGTATCCTTCGACTTTCTGACGAACCAAACCTTCGTCAATTAAAGTATCAATTTTAACTTGAATTGTTTGTCTAGATATTTGAGCATCGAAACTTCTAATTTCTTCAAGGAGCTTATCTGTAGTAAAAAAATAC
>CAVEFC010000053.1:0-6426 GCA_963614875.1 uncultured Eubacteriales bacterium
ACGCGCTGCTGTTGTCCGCCGGAAAGCTCGCGATAGCAGCGCTTTGCCAGATTGTCAACACGCATTTTTTTCATTGCGTCGGCGGCAAGCGACTGTTCATTTGCGTTGTAAAACGGACGCCAGCCGCACCGGCTCTGACAGCCGGAAAGAACGATTTCCCTCACCGACGCCGGAAAATCCTTTTGCACAACCGTCTGTTGCGGAAGGTATCCTATCTCGTTTTTACAAAGCCCGTCACCCATCAGTATCCTGCCGGAAACAGGAGGCTGCAAGCCGAGAAGCGTGCGCATGAGTGTGCTTTTTCCGGAGCCGTTTTCGCCGATAACAGCAAGATATTCACCGGAATCCACCGAGAAATTCAGATTTTCAAGAACCGCTTTTCCGTCATATCCGACAGAAAGGTTCTGACAGGTAAGAAGCGACATACTATTTTCCTCCTTACCGAAGCGCTGATTTCAGCACTTCAAGATTCTTTTGCATAACGGAAAGGTAGCTTACGCCGTTTTTCACATCCTGCGAAGTTATTGACTGCATGGAATCCATTGCAAGCACCTGTTGATTTTTTGTTTTTGTATTCTGTACGATTGTCTGCGCAATCTTGTGATTTGCACCCTCGATCGTCAGCACACATGGCAAATCCAGCTCATCAACCTTTCCCGCAAGGAATGTGATGGTTTCAAAGCTTGCCTCGGTTTCTGCGGAACAGCCCGAAAATGCCGCAAAATAATCAAGCCCGTAGTCGCTGACAAGATAGCGGAACGGAAAACGGTCTCCGAAAAGGATCGTTTTATGTGCGCCTTCTTCCACTGCCTTGCTGTATTCTTTGTCAAGCGCGGTCAGAGCTTCACTGTAAGCCTGCAGATTTTTTGCATATGTATCCTTGTTTTCGGGATCAAGGGCAGAGAGCTGTTCGGCAATGGCAAAGCATATTGTCTTTGCATTTCGCAGAGAAAGCCAGACATGCTCGTCCTTTTCTTCCTCGTGATCATGCTCATCGGCGTCCTCGTGGTCGTGCTCCTCCATGCCCTCTGCGATTTCTTCGTTTTTCACCGCATCGCCGAGCACTTCCAAAAGATTTATCACTTTTCTGTTCGGGTTTTTGGGATTTTTCAGCGCGTCCTCCACCCAGCTGTCAGACTCGCCTCCGACATATATAAAAAGGTCACAGCCTGAGATTTTCACCATATCGTCTGCGGTCGGCTGATAGCTGTGCAGATCCACCTTGTTGTCAAGCAGCATAGTCAGCTCAGCGTCATCCGCCTTGCCGCCGAGAATATTTTTTACCCAGTCGTATTCGGGGAAAATAGTGACAACGACAGACATTTTGTCATCTTGTCCGCCCGCGTTGCTTTTGCATCCGACAAGAGCGCAGGCAGCTGCCAAAACAGTAAGAGCCATTAAAACGGCAATAAATTTTTTCATATTCAGAAATCCTCCGGATTATTTTCAGATAAAAATGGGCGCAAAAAAACAAGGGCAATGGCAAAGCCAAAAGAGCCTGCCGAAAAAGCAGACTTCACCCTTGTTTTCATCTGTTTAATCCGAAAGTTTCACGCCGAGCACCACAAGAGTCGGCACGGAAATTCTGCCATTGCGTCCTTCGCGGCAATATCTGCACAGCAACATTTCTACGACGGCAGCTCCGATAATGCCGGCAGCAACAGCCAGCGAGCGCAACAAATTTTTGCACAGTTCTATATGACAGCAAATCGCGCAATGATCACCCGTGCAAGAGTGACCAGATTCGGCGACAACACAGAATGCGGAGAAAACCATGGCAAAAAGAACCGCAGCACAGATAAGTGTTATAAAAATACGCTTGTTTGATCTCATTCCGGCTTCCTCCTTTTCATTTATGTTCTATCACAACGGTCGCAGATACCTTATTTCCGCACATGCGATTTGCTTGCATATTTTTGTTTATTGTATCACAGCTTTTGACCTTTGTCAATACGCAAACTATCCGCAAATTTGACTTTCTGCTCGTTGATGTCTTACATTTGCCCTTCTATATTTTCAACGGCATCCATGTCAGTTACCATCACTTCTTCAAGCGACAATGCCGAGCCGAGCTGCGTACACTGTATGCCTGTATTTCCCGAGAAAAAAAGCGGTTAAAACAAATATTTGAGTTAACACCAAAAAAGTCGTCCTCACGGACGACTTTTTTGGTTGTATTATTTATCCACGATCTCAGTTTTTCAGAGCCGTGATCGGTACGACAAAAACGCCGTCGGGACGGACATATGCCGCATTGGAAAGTCCGCAGATGACGCAAAGAACCGACGGAGCAACACCTCCGTTTTCTTCGATGTCGTTGCGAAGAGCGACAAGCTCCGCCGCGGCTTTATCAATCTGATTTGCACCGAGCTTTATTTCAAATGCACACCATCTTCCGTCTTCCAATTCAACCACCGCATCGATTTCCTTATTGTTATAATCCTGATAATGATAAAGATTTGCTCCGAACGATTCGGCATAGATTTTCAGATCGCGCTCTACCAACGCTTCAAACAGAAATCCGAAGGTTTTAAGATCGCCGATAAGCTTATCCGGAGTGACTTTGAGCAGGGCACAGGCAAGTGCGGGATCGCAAAAATGTCTTTTTTCAGCCTGCTTTATTCGGACAGATGAACGAATGTTGGTTGAAAAAGGAGGTTGATTATCAAGCAGAAAAAGACGGTTGAAAATATCAAGATACGTGGCTATTGTGTCTGCGTCAATTGTTTCGTCGTCAAATTCTTTAATATCGCTCAGCAACTTTTTCTTTGTTGCCGTTGTGCTTTCATTGCGCGCAAGAGAACGCAGCAGAAGCCGCATTTTTGTCACGTCGTATTTTTTGTCATCAATACGCTGTGAATCATCGTCAAGAATAGCATCAAGGTAGGCTTGCGGTAACAAAGAAGCATTTTCCGGCGCGGCGTTCAGATTTCCGGGCCAACCTCCGCGTACCGTATAATTTGCAAGATTGCGCAGATCGACCTCGCCCGTCATTGTCGGAGTAATTTTGCCGTTGCAGAGGTCTTCAAGTGAAACTGCGCCGTCGGATTCACCGGATTCATACAGTGACATTGTTCGCATACGGAGTTTGCCGATCCTGCCGGCACCGCTGTGAAGAACGCCTTTGCGTTTCGGAGTGGAAGAGCCTGTCAGGATAAATTGCCCCTTTTCCGCCCGACTGTCAACCGTGTATCTGACCGCATCCCAGATTGAAGGAACTTCCTGCCATTCGTCAAGCAGGCGCGGCGTTTCTCCTTCCAGAACCAAGGACGGTGACATTTCCGCCAATGCGCGATTCTGAAAATTGTTTGCGGGATCGCCGATCAGAAATTCACTGTTACTGTGAAATGAAGAAGTCCATGTTTTTCCGCACCATTTCGGACCTTCAATGCACACCGCACCGAAGGCGGACAAATATCTGCAAACCATACTGTCGATTACACGCGGTTTGTATTTTGATTGTTCTGCGATTTTTTTCATAACAGAAAACCTCCGGATTGTTTCTTCACATATATTATAACCCATTCCGGAAGATTTTACAAGTATATTCCGTGAGATTTTGAAAAATCATTCGGTATAATTTTGTTCGCAGACTCTACAACATTAGCGGAGAGTATGCCATCGCCCAATTGAAACAGGCTTTTAACCTTGTTTTCCTGAAAACAATCGTAACCTCTCCACATCGAAGTGCCGCCGGCACAATCAAGCAATCCCATAGCACAGCCTTCCAAAATTTTTTATACTCTCCCCACAACTCTTCCGCAACAGAACACACTATCATTTTCTGTCAGCCGTATGGGCTTATACTTTTCATTATGCGAGATCAAACAGCCGTTCCCGCGTTCCTTGATAAAGACCTCGCCGTTGACAACGAAAATACCGATCTCGCCGACATCGACAGAGTCGCATTTTTCAACTAATACCTTGTCTCCGTTATGGCACTTTTTGTGCGACAGAGCAATGTCACTGATAAAAAATGAATTTTCTCTGTTTTCTTCGCCGATAATGAAAGGGGTGATAAAGGCACATAAAAATGCGGAGGTTGCGTACATAAAGGCACTGCCGGACAGACGGTCGGAATGCACTACCTGACATAGCATCCGACACGGGCAAATATGCCTTCAGGGAGGAACGATTGATATTATTCTTTCTTAAAAACGCAAATCCGCAAAAAAAGACGGGCGCGTTTACGCAAAAAACTGAAGAAATGGGGTGGGTCATATGGAGATGAACATTCATCATGACACAAAAACGGTCGATATATGGCTCACCCGAATCGAAGCACGGGACGAAAATATTCGTCGCTCGCTTGAGCTGTATTACCGGCAATTTGCAAATCACAGGTATTTTGTGTCGGTGTTTGAATCAGGAGACCGGGAGCTGTTGCCGGATACCGCCTTGTTTCGAAATCAGGTATCTTTTCGCAGAATGGAAAGGTATTCTTCGTACGCAAAAACGCGTCTGCGCTCTGAATTGTTCATCTGAACAAGAATGCCGTGTTCGACCAAACGATTGATATGAGATGATGCCGTATTGAAGGAAATGCCCAAATCGTGCGAGGTTTTGCCGATATCGATAATCGGATTTTTCTCAATATAATCGAAAATCAGGCGGGATGTCTTTCCTTGCCGCCCTAATCCGTCTGTTACAGAAACATTTTTGTTATGCAAAGCGTTGAGTCTGATGATTGTCTCTGCTGCCTCCTCCGAGGATTCTTTTATGGCAAGAAGAAAAAATCTGACCCATTGCTCGTAATTGTTTTTTGCCCGAACCTCGCTCATTCGGTCATAATACTCAACCCTGTTCAGCTTCAGATAATACGAAATATAGAGTGCGGGAGAATGCAGCACTTTTTTATCCATCAGAAAAAGCGTAATAAGAAGTCTCCCGATATGACCGTTGCCGTCAAGGAAGGGGTGGATAGTTTCAAACTGATAGTGAATCAATGCGGCTCTAATCAGCACATCAAGCGAGCTATCACCGTTCATATACTTTTCAAGGTCGGACATCGCCTCTGCCATATCCTGCGGATTCGGCGGGATATAGCGCGCATTTTTAATGGAACTGCTCTGCGAACCGATCCAGTTTTGCGAAATACGGAATTCCCCCGGATTCTTCTCCTGTCCTCTGACTCCCTGCATCAGCACTGCGTGTGTTTCTTTCAGCAATTTGTTACACAGTGGCAATGTAGTCAAACGGTCAAGCGCAAACTCCGTTGCTTTGATATAGTTGACTACATCTGCAACGTTCCGGTTCGTATTTTCTTCAATCAACGGATCAAGCACATCCTCAAGCGTTGCCTGTGTGCCTTCGATCTGTGATGAGAGCAACGCTTCCTTGCGTACATACATCGAGACAAAGAGATTGATATTCGGGATATAGGTAGCCAATGTATCAAGTTTTGCAATCGCCTTTGTTGCACCGGTGAGCAAAGAAAGCATATCATCGTCGATATTCAGTTCGGGCGGCAATGGCGACGGCTTGAACGATTGATAGGCCGCATCACCGGATAAATTTGTAATATAGGTTCCTGCTATGCTCATGGTATTCCTCCACATTGAAATTACTACGCTTATTATAGCACGTAAATTTCAAAAAGTCAATATAAATTGAAATGTATATATTTTTAATTTCAGTAAAATACAATTTATTGAAACAAAAAGGCATTTTGCCCGCGCTGATTTCAAAAACAAATCTTGAAACCATAACTTTCAATGGTGCAGAAACGCAGTGGAATGCGATAAAAGGGCGGATATTGGAACAGCAACGCAAGCTAAAGCTCTCAAGACCGAAATTTTGCAAAAAAACAGCCGACATTGTATAAATCTTCTTTGCGTGCACAGAATAGCATTGGGCAGACGGAAAAAGCATCCGTTTTGCGTAAAGGTAAAAATCGGAGGATTTATATATAATGAAAGCAACAGGAATCGTCAGAAGAATAGATGATCTCGGGCGAGTGGTTATACCTAAGGAGATACGCAGAACGATGCGTATACGCGAAGGCGATCCGCTTGAGATATACACCGACAGAGAAGGCGAAGTAATATTCAAAAAATATTCGCCAATCGGGGAGCTTATGGATTTTGCCGCGGAATATGCGGAAACACTTTATAAAACCTGCGGCATACCGGTTGCGGTATGCGACAGGGATTGCGTCATAGCATGTGCCGGAATTCCGAAAAAAGAATATATCGAAAAAAAGCTTTCGGCGGAAACCGAAGGTATAATCGAGGGCAGAACGCTTTATGTTTACAGTCAGCAGAAAGAAAAGCTGTATCTTACGGATGATGCAAAGGGATTTCACATAACGTGTGCCATGCCGATATTTGCGGAAGGCGATGTTATCGGCTGTGTGGCGGCGGTAGCTTTGCCCGAAGGAAAAGGCGATACGGTCGGAGCCGAAGCCGAAATAAAGCTTATTCAGAC
>CAVEFC010000054.1:0-6219 GCA_963614875.1 uncultured Eubacteriales bacterium
GTTTATATTATACACCATACTGTGCGATTTGTCAACACTTTTTTATCTTGACTTTCCCGACAGTATATGCTACAATTTTACCGGAAGCTGTCAAGCACGGCGGCGGTTGACTTCCCTCATTCCGAGGGAGGACTTTTTTCTCCCTCAATAAACGTTGAGGGAGGTGATGCTATGTACATAACATATGAAGAGCTTATGCTCTTTTGTACGTTTGTTGTTGCACTCATATCGCTTGTAGTGAAAATCTATGACGACAAAAAAAGATAACCGCCTGCTACCGAATAGGCGGTTATTTTTTATAAACCGTTAACTTTGGGAAGCCAACCGTTGCCGGACAGCTTCTTTCCGTTTATATTATACACCGCGCCATGCGATTTGTCAACACTTTTTTTGCGCAAAAAAGCACCCTTCGGGGTGCTTTTTATTGCTTTTACACCGTAAAACGATGGAAAATCTTTTTGCCTTTTTTGACGATAACGCCGTCGCCGGAGAACTTGTCCTTGGCTACGGTAAGGGAGAAATTATCAACCTTTTCGTCGCCGATAAGAACGCCGCCCTGCATTACAAGACGTTTTGCTTCGCTTCTTGAAGGAGCCATTTTACCCTTGATAAGAAGATCAAGAATTCCGACCTCGCCGTCTGTGAAGTCATCGTCGGAAAGGACTGTCGTGGGCATATTTTCAATATCGCCCGCGCCGGAAAAGAGCGCGCGCGCAGAAGCCTGAGCCTTGTCGGCTTCGTCCTTGCCGTGAACGAGAGAAGTAAGCTCGTGCGCAAGGATTTCCTTCTTTTCGTTTATGCGGCTGTCGTCCCATTTTTCCATTTCGGCAATTTCTTCGATCGGAATAAACGTGAGCATTTTGATGCACTTCATAACGTCGGCATCGTCTATGTTCCTCCAATACTGATAGAATTCAAACGGGGAAGTCTTGTTCGGATCGAGCCATACCGCGCCTTTTGCGGTTTTGCCCATTTTTTTGCCTTCGCTGTTCATAAGCAGCGTTATGGTCAGAGCGTATGCGTCCTTGCCAGTTTTTTTGCGGATAAGATCCGTACCGAAAAGCATATTCGACCACTGATCGTCGCCGCCGAACTGCATATTGCAGCCGTAATGCTCGTGAAGATAATAAAAGTCGTAGGACTGCATTATCATATAGTTGAATTCAAGGAACGAAAGACCGCGTTCCATTCTCTGCTTGTAGCACTCCGCACGGAGCATATTGTTTACGGAGAAGCAAGCCCCGACGTCGCGGAGCAACTCAATATAATTGAGCTTTAGAAGCCAATCGGCGTTGTTTACCATTATTGCTTTGTCGTCGCCGAATTCGATGAAGCGTTCCATCTGCTTTTTGAAGCAGTCGCAGTTGTGCTGAATGGTTTCGGGCGTCATCATCGAACGCATATCGGAGCGTCCGGAGGGGTCGCCGATATATCCTGTTCCGCCGCCGATAAGAACAACCGGTCTGTTGCCCGCCATCTGAAGCCGTTTCATAAGGCAGAGCGCCATAAAATGTCCGACGTGCAGGCTGTCTGCCGTGGGATCGAAGCCTATATAAAATTTTGCTCCGCCACGATTGATAAGGTCGCGTATTTCGGATTCGTCCGTGACCTGCGCGATAAGTCCGCGCGCCTGTAATTCTTCATAAATCTGCATTTTTCTTTTCTCCTTTTTTGTTTATTCGGGGACAAAAAAACGTCCCCTGCGTTTGCAGAGGACGGAAATTCCGTGTTACCACCTCAATTCGCCTGCTCCTCACGGAACAGACCTTTGCGGGTTTCGGATGAAAACCCTTGCGCTTTAACGGGCGCGCCCGACACAGCCTACTCGTAAAAAAGCCTTTCGGTGTGCGGCTCGGAAGTGTATTTTCGGGACTCGTTTCCGACTGCCTTGCACCGTGCGACAGCTCTCTGTACGGTAAACCAAGCCTTACTTTTCTTCGTCATTGCCGATTTGACTGTATTATATCACCCGCTTTGCCGATTGTCAAGCCTTATTTTTGGCACAGTCAAGCATTTCGGCGGCGGCGACAAGAGTTTTTTCTGTTATTTTCTCCGCGCCGATAATTCTTGCAAGTTCGTGTATTCTGCCTTCTCTGTCAAGGACGGTTGCCGACGTGACGGTTCTGCCGTCCTCCTCGCGCTTTGCGATTTTTATATGCATATCGGCTTGCGAAGCTATCTGCGGAGAGTGAGTAACGCAGATGACCTGCGCGGTTTTTGCGCAGTCGCAGAGCTTTTTGCCTATTTTGTACGATGTTTTTCCCGATATTCCCGTGTCAACCTCGTCAAAAATGAGAGTCGGAGTCATTTCCTTGTCGGCAAGAGCGCATTTTAGCGCGAGCATCGTCCTTGAAAGCTCGCCGCCCGACGCTATCTTTGAAAGTGGAGCGAGCGGCTCGCCAGCGTTTGCCGAAATGAGAAAGCGAACGCTGTCAGCGCCCGTGGGAAGATATACGTCAGATTGCGTGATTTCCGCGTCGAAGCGAACCTTTGCCATTTCAAGATACGCAAGCTCGGAGATCATTTTTTCGTTGAGCAGCTTTGCGGCGGCTTTGCGTTTTTCCGTTATCGCCGACGCAAAGGACGCCATTCTGCGCCGGATTTTCGCAAGCTCGTCCTTTATTTCCTCGGCGACCTCGTCCGAGGATTCTATTTCGGCAAGCTCTTTTTCGGCGTCGGCGCGGAACTTTATTATTTCTTCTGTTGTCGCGCCGTATTTGCGCTTGAGATGACGCAGAGTATCGAGCCTTTGTTCGATTTTGTCGAGCGCTTCTTCGGGATTTTTTACCCCCGTGTCGCACTCCTTGCGGACGGTTTCGGCTATATCCTCGCAGCGATACGAAAAATCGGTGAGATAGTCCATATATTCCTGCGCCTTCGGAATTATATCCGAAAGCTGACCGATAGCCTCCGCCGCTTTTGACGCAAGGTCTGCCGCGGGAATTGTTTTTTCACTGCGGTAAAGCGCTTTTACTATCAGCTTTGAATACTTGCTTATTTTTTCCGCGTTTCTGATTTTTACCTTCAGCGCTTCGAGCTCTTCCTCCTCGCCGTTTTTCACGGCGGCGGATTTGATTTCGTCTATCTGGAATTTCAGCATTTCGATGCGACGCTGTTTTTCGCGCTCGTCGCGCGTGAGCGAAACAAGCCGCGATTTAAGCTCCGTCGCCTTTTTGTAAAGCGCCGAATATTCCGAAAGCTCCTTTTCGACATCGGAAAAGGCGTCAAGATAGCCGAGATGATTTTCCTCGCACAAAAGCGCTTGACTTGCGTGCTGACCGTGAATGTTCACAAGAAGCATCGCAACGTCGCGGAGCTGCGCTACGGAAACGGGCTTTCCGCCTATTCTTGCCGTGCCTCCGCCCTCGGAAATGTCGCGCGAAAGGGAAAGCTCTCCGTTTTCGCAATCAAAGCCGAGATCCGAAAGCGCCTTTGCCGTATGAGCGGGTATTTCCGAAAACAGAGCCGTTATGCTTGCTTTGTCTTCGCCGGAGCGTATGCTTTCCTTTGACGCTCTTGCTCCGCAGATAAGCCCCACGGATTCGATGATTATGGATTTTCCCGCGCCCGTTTCGCCGGTAAGCACGGTAAAGCCCTTGTCGAAGGAGAGATGCTGTTCTTTTATTATGGCTACATTTCTGATATACAGCTCTTTAAGCATAACATATTCTCCTCCTTTGCGTTTTTTACGCCAGCTTTATTGCGTCCTTTAATATTTTCGAAAATTCCTCGGCGGCTTCGTCGTTTTTGGTGACTATAAGAATCGTATCGTCGCCCGCGATGCTTCCGAGAATTTTGTCCGACGCGAGAGCGTCTATCGAGGCGGCGGCGGCATTTGCCATTCCCGAATAGGTTTTTACAACTACCATATTCTCCGCGCTTTCGGAGGAGATTATGGCTTCCGATAATATATTTTTGAATTTTGAATCCGAGCCGGAGGCTGAAGGGTGCGGTGCGGAATAACGATATTTTCCTTCGCCGCCTGCGGTTTTCACAAGTCCGAGCTGCTTTATATCGCGTGATACGGTGGCTTGCGTAACGTCAAAACCGTTTTCTTTAAGCTTTGCTATAAGGTCGTCCTGCGTTTCTATCTCCCGCTCGGAGATTATTCGCAGGATTGCCGCGTGTCGCATACTTTTCATTGATCTTCATCCTTTCTTTTCCGGCTCAGACGCCGTACATTTTCTTTGTAAGTATATCGAAAAAGCCTTCCTCGCCTATTCTTATAAGCCTTGTTTTCATAGGCGAACGCCTTATTTCTATAAAGGAACGTTCGGAAACGGAAAGTCCCTTTCTTCCGTCCGCGGCGATATAAATATCGGTCTGAGCGGCAAGTGTTTTTCCCGATATGGTTATAACGGAATCCGCCGATACGACCATCGGTCTTGACGAAAGCGAATGAGGCGAAACGGGCGTTATGCAGAAAAGCTCGGTTCGGGTGTCAATCACCGGACCTCCTGCCGAAAGGGAATAGGCGGTGGAGCCTGTCGGCGTTGCGACGATTATTCCGTCCGCTCTTATGGGAATTGCCTTATTGCCGTCGCATTTTACGGAAAAATCCGCTATTTTTGCGCGGATTCCGCTTGTTATTGCAACTTCGTTCAGGGCGTGAAGCTCGTGCGATATTCCGCTGTCGGTGATTTTCACATCGAGCATCATTCTTTCGTCGATGGTATAATTTCCGTCGGCAAGATCGGCAAGCCTGCGGATTTCATCCTTTTCTATCGCCGTCAGATATCCGAGATGTCCGAGATTTATTCCGAATATGGGCAGGTCGTGCGCCGCGGCTCTGTCGCATATGTCGAGGATCGAGCCGTCGCCGCCGAGAATAACGACCACATCTGAATTTTTAAGCATTTCTTCCGTATAGGTGTAAAATTTAACGTCCTCGCGCGATTCGCCCACGCAACCGCGAAAGCGCATATCGGTAAGAACATCGGCGTCGCACGCAAGAAGTGTGCGTATGACCTTTTTTGTATATGAATAATCGGGGTCGCGGTCGGGATTGGTAAATACCGCAGCTCTGATTCTGTCTTTCATTGTGCAATTACCTCGCAATTTTCCGAATTTATAATGTCGCAAAGCGCTTTGTCGGATATTTCGCCGTGAGAAGCGTTTTTTACAAACAGCGCGACATATTCGCGGTTTCCGTCGCCGCCGTCTATTGCCGACGGCGATATGCCGCACGGCGTAAGTCCGAGCGCATTTGCCGCCGAAAAAAGCCGTTTTATGACTTCAAAATGAATTTTTCTGTCGCGCACGATGCCGCCCTTGCCGATATTTTCCCTGCCGGCTTCAAACTGCGGCTTTATAAGCGAAACAAAATATCCGCCGTCGCAAAGCACATCTGATACCGCGCCGTACACAAGCGCCTGAGAAATAAACGAAAGATCGCTTGTGACAATATCAATTCTGTCGGCGAAATCGCTTTTTGTAAGCGTGCGCGCGTTTTTGCCCTCGATATTCACAACGCGACTGTCAGCCCGCAGCGAAGCATCAAGCTGACCGTGCCCGACGTCCACCGCATAGACCTTCTTTGCGCCGCTTTTCAGCAGACAATCCGTAAAGCCGCCCGTGGACGCGCCAAGATCAACGGCGACAAGTCCGTGCGCGCTTATGCCGAACATTTTCAGCGCGTGCTTGAGCTTTATTCCGCCGCGACCTACATATTCCGACGGCGAAAGCACCACGGCGGCACTTTTTTCGGTTTCGGGCGGAATATCGGCTGACGGCTTTTGTATCCTAACGCCGTTTACCGTCACTCCCGACGCAATGAGCGCCGCGGCATGACTGCGACTTTTCGCTATTCCGCATCTGAACAGAAAGACGTCGGCTCTCATCTGCGCTCCTTTGCAACGATTTACTACATTTATATAATAGCATACCGTGCAAAAATATGCAAGGAAAATGTATAAAAAAATTGCGCGCGGAGCGTTTTTATCCGTTTTTCCGCGCGAAGCGCGCCATTATACCCCCGCCCCCGAACCGAAAAATACGGGAAAGCAGTCGCTTAAAAGCAAAAAAATGCTTAAAACCTATTGACAAATGCTGGGGGGGGGGGGTATAATGGATATGACACATAAATTGTGGCAAGAAATCGGGGGACGGCAGAATATCTCCTTCTTAAGTCGATGCGGGAGATATTCTTTCCTGTTGCATCGGCGAAATTTTTATACAAAGGAGAAAATCATGGCAAAAATTTCAACTAAGAAAGCATTG
>CAVEFC010000055.1:0-5120 GCA_963614875.1 uncultured Eubacteriales bacterium
CAGCCACACCGTGTCGAAGATACACGGAAAGGAAAGAGTTGAGGGCGTTACCGTTTCGGAGGTTGACGAGCATCTTCGCGTTATTCCCGAAAAGAGCGAATACATCGAATGTGATACGCTTCTTCTTTCGTGCGGACTTCTTCCCGAGAACGAGCTTACAAAGGGCGCGGGAATAAAGCTTGACAGAGTGACGGGCGGCGCGTCGGTGAATCAGAACAGAAGAACCGAGCAGACGGGCGTTTATTCGTGCGGAAACGTGCTTCACGTTCACGACCTTGTAGACTATGTTTCCGAGGAAGCCGAGCTTGCCGGAAAGAGCGCAGCCGAATTTATAAAAGCGGGCTGCAAAGAACCCGAATATGTGCGCTCGCTTTCCGTTATCGCAACGGGCGGCGTGAGATATACCGTTCCGCAGAGAGTTGACGTTACGGAAAATCCCGAGGACATAAAGATTTATTTCAGAGTCGGAGCGGTTATGGAAAACGTTAAAATACGCGTTTCGTGCGGAGAAAAGGAGCTTTTCCTGCAGAAAAAGCGCAAGGTTGCTCCCGGCGAAATGGAATTTGTCCGCATAAAAGGCGAACAGCTCAAGGATTGCGACGGCGATATAACCGTTGAAACAGTAAAGTGAGGTTACGGCTATGAATATCGGTGAAAAGAAAGAAATGATATGTATAAACTGCCCGATAGGCTGTCAGCTTACCGCGGAAAAAACGGCGGAGGGCTTCAGCGTTACGGGAAATACCTGCCCCAGAGGCGAAAAATACGCCATAGCCGAGCTTACGCATCCGACGAGAACCCTTACGACAACCGTAAGAGTTGCAAACAGAGAAGGCGTTTATCTGCCCGTGAAAACAAGCGCTCCCATTTCAAAGGAGAAGCTTTTTGAGGCGATGAAAACGCTTTCGGGAGTTTGCGTAAACGCTCCCATAGAGCAGGGCGACGTCGTTTTTGCCGGAATTTGCGGAGAATCCGACATAATAGCTACCGGTTCGGTAAAATAATTTAACAAAAAACTCTTTTATTTTCGCAAGCTTTATGATATAATTTTCAAAGAACTTTATCAGTGGATCCGGCGGAACAGCGCCGGTAAGCAATTCAATAGATTTTTGTACGGAGGAAACAAATATGAAAAGGAAAACAGCGCTTCTGCTTGCGGTTGCTTTTGCCGTTACGGTGTTTTGCTGCGCCTGCAAAGAAAAAGAACCCGTAAATCCCGATATAACCGTAGGTACCACAACGACCGAAACCACAAAAGAAACAAGCGTTGCGGAAAAGATCATATCCGACCTCAAAATAGTTATGGTGGTTGACGAAACCGTTGCAGACAACGTGGTCTACTCCATTGAGCAGGGAGAAATCGGACAGATAAAGTTTACATACAACGGAAACGACTTTGTTTTCCGCGGAGCGAAATCTCTCGATTATTCGGATATTCACGGCATAACGACGCCCGTAAATCCCAACGAGATGAGATCGCGCAGCGAGGACGGAAGTCAGTATTTCTATTTAACGCTCACCGACGGCGCGAGAATAGTGGAGTGGTCAAGATTTGAGGATAAGGACTGGTCGATAAAATGCACTCTTTATACTGCTTCCGCGCTTACGGACGAGGAGCTTTGGAACGTTATCGATACCGTGATAAAAAGCAACAAATAAGACGGATTCAAAGGGACTTTGGCAAAAAACAAAGTCCTTTTTGAAAAAGAGAAGGTTTTGGAGGAAAAGTAATGAAAAAGATAATCGCGCTGATGATTGCGACGGCGTTTATGTGTTTGTCGCTTTTTGCTCTTTGCGTTCACGCCGAAAGCCCCGCGTACAAAATGACTCTCACCGGACCTGTTTCCATGATCATGGATCAGACCGATGAATTTACGGTGGCAATAAGCGATGTGGCTTCGGCAACCTCGGGACTTAAAGAAATAGCCGTGACGCTTACCTATTACAAGGGAGATTTCTCATATGTAAGCAGTAAAAGCACTCTTCCGAGCGGCTGGAACATAAGCGTTCGCGAAACGGCGGACGGCAATGTCGTTACGCTTGCCGTGATTGCCGCCGTGGCTTCGTCGTCCGCCAAGGCTCTGACGGCTTCGGACACAGCTCTGATAAGACTGAGACTCAAATTTCTTTCGTATGTGGGTTCGTCCGCGTCGATATCCGTAAAATCGCTTACGGGAACCGCGTCGGACGCGGATTACGGGACGGTTACGGGTTCGGGAAGCGGAATTACAGTAAAGCGCGTGCTTTCTCAGGGCAAAAAGCCCGATAGTCCGGCGCTTATAAACAAAAGCGAAACGTCGGTTGATCTTATGAAAAGCAACGACGACGGTCTTGAATACTCGTATGACCTTTCGACGTGGCAGACGGGCAGAACGTTCAATGATCTTGTCAAAAACGGGATTTACACGTTTTATGCGCGCAGAGCAGCCACCGAATATTATTCCGCAAGCGAGCCGAGCGACGGACTCAGAGTTGTGCTCGGCGACGGAAGCGCCGGTGAAATAACCGACGGCGAAAGCGGCGGAACGGATACTCCGGACGAATCGTATACGCCGAAGGTGCTTTCCGCAACGACCGATACGATAATGGTATCCGTTGAAAAAGGATATGAATATTCGCTCAGCGCAAGTAACGGAAAATGGAACACAACCGGCATATTTACCGGTCTTGAAGCGGGAAAACAGTATTGGCTTTTCTGGAGGAACACCTCAACAAAGCAGACCGATATGATGCGTGTTTCAACCAAAAAAGAAAAAGCTCCCTCGCCTACGCTGAAAAGCTCGACGGAATCGAGTGTTGAGCTCAACGCGGTAAGCGGCTGCGAATATTCAAAGGACGGCAAGGAGTGGCAGTCTTCACCCTTGTTTACCGGACTTACGGCAAACAGAAAATATACCTTCTATCAGAGATATGCGGCGACGGATTCGGGCGATGCGGGAGAAATTTCCGATCCTGCGGTGTTTGAAGCCGTCGAAACAAAGCCCGTATGCACTCATTCCAAGGTTACCGCAAGCGAAAAAAGCGCTACCTGTACCGAAAACGGTTATGTGATAAAGAAATGCGATCTCTGCGGCGAGACGATTTACAGCGAAACGATAAACGCCAAGGGACACGATCCCGCATGGAGAGAAAAATCCGCCACCTGCACCGAAGCCGGACTGAAAGAGCAGTACTGCAAGGTATGCGGAGAGATTATTTCAAGCGAAACCGTTCCCGCAAAGGGACATACTCCCGGGGCGGAAGCCACCTGCACCGAGCCGCAGAAATGTACGGTTTGCGGAGCTGTCATAGCGGAAGCCAAGGGACATAAGGAGGGCGCTCCCGAGGTTGAGGTTGCCGCCACGGTTGACAGAGAAGGCTCGCAGGTTATAAAATGCACCGTCTGCGGAGAGGTTGTGAGGAGAGAAGTCATTCCGAAGCTTAACGGCGAAACAACCGGTGGAAAAGATACGGAGAAAAAGTCGGGAAGTGTTATAAAAATAGTTGTTGCGCTTGCGATAGTGGCTGTTGTTGCCGCTGCCGGCGCCGTGCTTTTCGTGCTTGCAAAAGGAACAGGCTCGGGTTCTCAAAAGGGCGGCAGAGCTTCGACGGGATCTTCAAAGCGGAAAAACAATAAAACATAATAAAAAATCCCGCTCACGCGGGATTTTTGTTTGAAAAAGTTCCAACCTTTTTATTCTCCCGTGTCTGTATGGGTGAAAGCTTTCAAAAGAGGTACAAACAAGTGAAAAGACAAGATGCGGAAAACATAATAACGGAATACTTAAAACCTGTATTCGGTTTTGCACTTAAACGGTGCAAAACCACGCATGACGCCGAAGATCTTTCGCAGGAAATAATTCTGCGCGCGTTCCGTGCGCTTCTTTGCAAGGATGATATAGAAAGTTACGATAAATTCATATGGACAGTTGCACACAATGCGCTCAGCAATTATTATCGCGAGAGCGCAAGGAGCATAATCGGAGTGCCGATAGACGAAGCGGCAGATGTGATTGGAGATGCAGACTTGTCTTTGGATGATGCAGAGGATGTGGATTTTTTACATCGTTTGCAGGCCGAGATAGCGTATCTTTCAAAATTGCAGAGAAGAATTGTTATTGCTTATTATTTTGAGAACCGCAAGCAGGCAGACATTGCAAAGGAGCTTGATATTCCGCTCGGCACAGTCAAATGGCACTTGTTTGAAGCTAAAAAAGAACTGAAAAGAGGTATGGATACTATGAGAAAAACAAGTGAACTTAAATTCAATCCAATAAAATTCAGTAAAATCGGACTTAGCGGCTCTTCCGGTAAAATAGGATTGTCGGATTATTTACACTCCGCTTTGTCACAGAATATTTGCTATTGCGTCAGAGAAAGTGCAAAGACGGTCGGCAATATTGCCGATGATCTCGGCGTTTCGCCCGTGTATATCGAAAGCGAGATCGAAACACTTGAAGAATATGGTCTTCTTCTGAAAAAGGGTGATAAATATATCACAAATTTCATAATCGATATACCGTCGAAAGAGATTATGACTATTGAGAATGAGATGTACAGAAAAGCTTCGAATTTGTTTGCAAATGATTTGTACGATGAGCTTGTGTCTTCCGGAATTCTGTCTGATCCCGATATCGTATGCGGACAGACCGATTCTCCTATATCGCTTACGGAAAGCCCACGCGCTGACGATAACTTTATTTTATGGTCGCTTATTCCGTATATCGCTGCATGCTCGGGCGAGGAGCTGATAGATAAGAGTATTTCGTTTGAAGAAGTTGCGACGATACGCCCTGACGGAAGTCATAATATTTTTTCCGCATCGCTTGAAGTGCAGCAGCGCGACATTCCCGATGACTATGTATATATGAAAAATTGGTGCGGACCGATGTGGACATCATATGGCGGAAAAAACGGGCATACTTTCTGGCAGATAAAAAGTGAATGGACAGACAGAGTCGGCGGCGACGAGTGTATGCTTGATTTCTCCGATGAAGCGCATCGGGTTTTGTCCCTTTATGAAAGTGAGGAAGAGTCCGGAATTCTTTCAAAAAACGGTGAATTATACTATCAAGTGCAACAGTGAAAAAAAGAAAACTCATATCGCTAAAATCTGCTATAATGAAGTTACCACACAACAA
>CAVEFC010000056.1:0-5007 GCA_963614875.1 uncultured Eubacteriales bacterium
CGGTATATATAGAGCCGCTTGACGAGGACTGCGACATAAATTCAGCCTATGCCGCCGCAAAAAACACCTTCGGCGTAGCCGCCGTCACACGCGCAATCGAAGCGGAAAAGAATATCGACAAAATAACCGAAACGGCAAAAACCGCGTTTATCCCTTATCTTGAAGGCTACGGAACGTTCAAGGTCGAAGGCAAGCGTTCGGACAAAGCCTTTCCGCTGACCTCTCCCGAAATCGCAGCCGAGGTCGGCGCCGCGATTCTCGAAGGGACAAACGGAAAAATAAAGGTTGACATTCACAATCCCGAGGTCGTTGTGAGAGTAGAAATCCGCGACAAAGCCGCATATCTCTGCGCCGGTCAGGAACGAGCCGTGGGCGGTATGCCGACGGGCAGCAACGGCAGGGGACTTCTTCTGCTTTCCGGCGGAATAGATTCGCCCGTCGCGGGATATATGATGGGCAAGCGCGGCGTTCTTATAGAAGGACTTCATTTTGAAAGCTTCCCTTATACGAGCGGGCGCGCAAAGCAAAAGGTTGTGGAGCTTGCCGAAATACTTTCGGATTATACGGGCGAAATTCATCTTCACGTCGTATCGCTCACGAAAATTCAGGAGGCGCTCCGCGACGCCTGCGAGGAGGATTATTTCACCCTGCTCCTCCGCCGCTCGATGATGAGAATAGCCGAGCGCGTTTCCGAAGAATACAAGTGCGAGGCGATAATCACCGGCGAATCGCTCGGTCAGGTGGCAAGCCAGACGATGCAGGCGCTCGGCGTGACGAATATTATGGCTCATCGCCCCGTTTTTCGTCCGCTTATAGGAATGGACAAGGAAGAAATCGTTGAAATATCGCGCAGAATAGGCACCTTTGAAACCTCCATTCTGCCCTTTGAGGATTGCTGTACCGTATTTACGCCACGCCATCCGAGAACAAGACCGGAGCTGTGGAAGGTAGAACGCGAGGAGGCAAAGCTCGATCTTGCTCCGCTTGAGGACGAAGCCTTCCGTACACTTTCCACAATAGTAGTGGGCAGAAAATCTTGACACATAATATATTTTGTGATATTATAAAATAATCTCAACGGTGAAAGGAGCGTGTCTATGCCCGAAGCAGTATTCCGTCCGTCAAGGATAATACTTTTCACCTCCTGCAAGGGCGGAGTGGGAAAATCCACCGTGTGTGCGAATCTTGCAATGTCGCTTGCCCTGCGCGGAAAATCCGTGCTTATGATAGACTGCGACTTCGGAAGCCGATGTCTTGATCTTATCGCCGGCTTTTCGGACAGCGTCGTCTACGACATAGCGGACGCCGTTCTCGGCAGAGTTCCGCCCGAAAAAGCCGTCGTGCGCGACGGCAGAACAGACAAGCTGTTTTTTATAGCCGCGCCCTACAGCTTCGACAACAGAATGAACATTTTCTCGTTCAGACGGACGGTTGCGGCATACGCCGGCTGCGGAAAATACGATTATATCTTCATAGATACTCCCGGCGGAATAGGCGAGCCTCTGGCGTTTGCCTCGTCCGTTGCCGATACCGCCTATATAGTGACCTCTCCGACGCGCGCGTCGGTCAGAGCCGCCGACAAAACAGCCGCCTTCCTTTACGACAGAGGCGTAAGACACCTCCGGCTGATAATAAATCAGGTCACGGGAAAACGCGCATCAAGCGAAAAGCTCCGTCTTATAAGCATAATCGACGGCGCGGCGGTAAAGCTTATCGGCGCCGTTCCCTACGATCCCGAGCTTATCCGCGCAGGCGACGAGGGAAAGCTTACCGATGAGCTTTACAGCAAAAACGTCACCCGCGCCTTCGACAATATCGCCGCGCGCACCGAAGGAGAACAGATCCCGCTGTTTTATAAAATAAGAAGACTGAAAAACCTCAGGTAAATCACGAAAGGAGATCTCCCAGAATGGAAATAGCGTTGATAGCAAACGACACAAAAAAAGAGCTTATGACTCAGTTCTGCATCGCTTATTGCGGCGTGCTTGCAAAGCATAATCTTTGCGCCACCAAAATGACCGGCAGACTTATTTCCGAAGCGACAGGCCTTAAAATAGAACACGTCCTTCCCGGCAGGCAGGGCGGCGTTCAGCAGATATCCTCGCGTATAGAATACAACGAGATCGACGCGGTGGTTTATTTCCACGATCCCGCCGATGAATTCGACGTAAACGACAACTCGCTTATCCGCAAGTGCGACGCAAACAACGTCCCGATAGCGACGAATATCGCAACGGCAGAGCTTGTGATTACCGCCATCGACCGCGGTGACCTCGACTGGCGCGAAATCGTCAATCCCAGCTCTGACTACAATCGCAAAAAACGCGAGCAGGGATCAAAATAACAAATATTTATCAAAGAAATCCAAGTCCGCTTCGGCAGCAGTGCAGAAGCGGACTTTCACCGAATATATCTTTTCGGATAAAAACAGGAAAGGAATGATGATTTATGTCCGAAATTGAAAAAGGCGGAATTTCCGTTCAAACGGAACACATTTTCCCCATTATAAAAAAGTGGCTCTACTCGGAGAAGGAAATTTTCCTCCGCGAGATAATGTCAAACTCCGTTGACGCCATAACAAAGCTCCGCAGGCTGTCCTCTCTCGGAGAAGCGGATTTTTCTTCAGAGAATTTCAGAGTCGACGTAACGGTTGACAAGGACGCAAAAACCCTTACAATCTCCGACAACGGCATAGGAATGACCGAAGACGAGCTGAAAAAGTACCTGTGCAATATCGCGCTTTCCGGCGCTATGGACTTCATATCGAAATATGAAGGCTCGGAAGAAAACGGCACGGGAATAATCGGTCACTTCGGGCTCGGATTTTACTCCGCATTTATGGCTGCCGATACGGTGGAGGTCGTTACAAAATCCTATACGGACTCCCCCGCTGTGCACTGGACATGCTCCGAATCCGGCGAATACGAAATATCCGCGGGAGAAAGAGAAACGCACGGCACAGACGTTATAATGCACATAAATTCCGAAAGCGAAGAATATCTCGATTATCACAGAGTGCTTGCCGTGCTTCAGAAATACTGCTCGTTTATGACGGAGGATATCTATCTTCACGGCGGCGACGATGACTGCGGCAAAGAAGAAAAGCCGATAAACGACAAATATCCGCTGTGGCAGAAATCGCCCTCGGAATGTACGGAGGAGGAATACAAAGAGTTTTATTCAAAGGTATTCCCCGGCAAGCGCGATCCGCTTTTCCACATTCACATAAACGCCGATTATCCGCTCAACTTCAAGGGAATTCTCTATTTCCCCAGAATAGACAGCGAATTCGAATCGCTCGAAGGCGAAGTAAAGCTGTATTACAATTCGGTTTTCGTTGCGGACAACATAAAAGAGGTCATACCCGAATATATGCTTATGCTCTGCGGCGTGCTTGACTGCCCCGACCTTCCGCTCAACGTTTCGAGAAGCTATCTGCAGAACAGCTCCTATGTAAGCAAGATAAGCGCACACATTTCAAAAAAGGTCGCCGACAAGCTGACGTCCATGGCGAATACCGAGCGCGAAGCTTACGAAAAAATATGGGGCGACATAAGAACGTTTATCGAATACGGCTGTCTTAAAGACAGAAAATTCAACGAAAAAGTAAAGGACGCCGTTCTCTTCCGCGATACTGACGACAAATGCGTAACCCTTTCGGAATATCTTGAAGAAGCAAAGGAAACCCACGAAAAAACCGTATATTACACAACCGACAAAACGGCTCAGGCGCAGTACATTGCAATGTTCCGCGCCAAAGGATTCCGCGTATGCGTGCTTGACACGGTTATAGATTCTCAGTATATCACGATGCTCGAACGCGAAAACGACGGATTGAAATTCCTGCGCGTCGATTCCGATATATCGGGCGCGCTTTCCGACAAGGACGCGGAAGCAACCGACAGCGAAGCGCTCAAAGCCGCGTTTGTAAAAGCGTCGGGCGACGACAAGCTTGAAGTAAAATTCGCAAAGCTGGACGACGAAAATGTCCCCGCGATGCTCGGAACCTCGGAGGAAAGCCGTCGTTTTGAGGATATGATGCGTATATACGGCATAGATCCGCAGACAATGCCGCAGAAAGCGGTGCTTACGGTAAACACCGCAAGTCCGCTTATAAAATCGCTTGAAGAAAAGCTTTCGGCAGGCGACGAAAAAGCAGACGTTATAGCAAAAAGCATATACCGTCTTGCAACGCTTTCGTTCCGCCGTCTTTCCGGCGACGAAATGAAAGCCTTCCTTTCCGAAAGCTACGATATTCTTAAAATGATATGAGGTAACAGAAAATGAGCAAAAGTCTTTACAAAGGTATTCCGTTCAAGGAAGAAGAGGAGGCAAACGAGCATTTTTCGCAGTTTGCGGTGGAATGTAAGCCGACAAAAAACGATAAGCTGACGCGCTTTTTCCTCACTGTGCTGTATATTGCTTTCGCGGGCGGATACGTTGCGCTGTTTACGGTTGCGGTGAAAATCCCGTATGTCATAGCCATTCTGCCGTTCTTCCTCTGGATGCTGTGGTATTTCACATGGAAGCACACGCAGAGAGAATATGTCTACATCGTCTGTCGCGGCGTGTTCTACGTTTATTCCGTAAACGGCTACGGCAACGCAAAGGAGGTTTTCAAAGCAGGCGTTTCTTCGTTTGAAAGCGTCGCTCCAGCGGATATGATAAATGTCACAGCCGACAAAAAGCTTATGTACTGCTCCTCTCCCGACGTGCGCGAGCTTTACTGTGCCGTACTTTCCGAAAACGGCAGAAATACTCTGGTTTATTTCGATCCTTCGTCAAAGCTTTTGTCTTCGCTCCGTTATTACGGCGGAGAAAACGTCATCGTTACACAGGTTTCAAGATAAGCCGCATAAAAAAACAAGGCGTCCGCCGGACGCCTTGTTTTTTTATTTCAGTTCCGTTTTCTTTATTCTTTTTTTCATCTTGCGGACGTCCGAAAGCATCTTTACGGCGTCCCGCAGAACTCTTACCTTCGATTCTCTGTGATTGATTATCTTCACG
>CAVEFC010000057.1:0-4998 GCA_963614875.1 uncultured Eubacteriales bacterium
CCGCCTTTTCAACTCCGTCAAAAGCGGACAGCACCTGCTCCACTCTCGCTTTGCAATGGCCGCACATCATTCCCTCAACCGTAAGTGTTCTTATAATTTTCATATCGCTGTTCTCCTTATCTTTATTTTTTTCGGATATTGTATTATTGTCGTCTTTTCCCGAAATAAAATCGGGCACGGGCGCTTTTTTATGCTCCCTGTCGCGCTTCGGATCGTAAACGTTTACAAGATTGAGCCTCAGCGCGTTTGTAACGACGCAGAAGCTTGAAAGGCTCATCGCCGCCGCGCCGATCATCGGGCTGAGCGCAAAGCCTATCGGGATAAGCACGCCTGCTGCTATCGGTATGCCGATACAGTTATAGAAGAACGCCCAGAAAAGGTTTTCTTTTATGTTTGTAAGCACACGCCTTGAAAGCCTTATCGCGGCTGAAACATCGCAAAGCTCGCTCTTCATAAGCACTACGTCCGCGGAATCTATCGCAACGTCCGTTCCCGCTCCGACTGCTATTCCCACATCGGCTCTTGTAAGCGCAGGAGCATCGTTTATTCCGTCGCCGACCATAGCCACGCTTCCGTATTCGGAAAGTCTTCTTATAACGGCTTCCTTGCCGTCGGGAAGCACATCGCTTATCACGGCATCAACTCCCACCTTTTCGGCGACGGCTTTTGCCGTGCGCCCGTTATCACCCGTGAGCATAACCGTAACGATTCCCATCTTCTTCAGCTCCGCGATCGCCCTTGCGCTGTCGGGCTTTACCGTATCCGCCACGGCAATCACGCCGAGAAGCTTTCCGTCCATTGCAAAATACAGTGGGGTTTTGCCTTCCGAGGCAAGCCTTTCGCCGTCGGAGAAAAGCTCTCCTCCGTCAATGCCGCTGTCGCGCATAAGCGCCGCATTTCCGCCGAGAAGGACTTTGCCTCCTATGCTTCCCTTTACTCCGTGCCCGGGAAGCGCGGTAAATTCCGGAACGACCGAATATTTGAGTCCGTCGCGTTCGGCGCGCTCGCTTATCGCCTTTGCAAGCGGATGCTCGCTTTTTCCTTCAAGGCTTGCCGCGACAAGCAGAAGATCGCTTTCGCTTATGCCCGCGGCAGATATTATATCGGTGACCTGCGGTTTTCCCTCGGTGACCGTTCCCGTCTTGTCAAAGGCTATATACGAAACCTTTCCCGCCGCTTCAAGAGAGGACGCGGTTTTGAAAAGTATTCCGTTTTTTGCGCCCTTGCCGCTTCCAGCCATTATAGCGACGGGGGTTGCAAGTCCCAGCGCGCACGGACAGCTTATCACAAGCACGCTTATAGCCCTTGCAAGCGCAAAGGATATTCCCCTGCCCGCTATCATCCATACTATAAACGTGACAGCCGCTATGCCGATGACGGTCGGAACAAATATTCCCGAAACCTTATCGGCGATTTTTGCTATCGGCGCTTTCGACGCCGCCGCGTTTTCTACCATTTCTATAATCTGAGAAAGCGTTGTATCCGCTCCCACGCGCGTAGCCTCACAGCGCAGAAAACCGTTCTGATTTATCGTCGCCGCGCTGACCTTCGAGCCTGCGCTCTTGTCCACGGGCAGACTCTCGCCCGTAAGCGCCGCTTCGTTTACCGCGCTTTCGCCTTCAAGCACAATGCCGTCGCAAGGGACGCTCTCTCCCGGGCGCACAACGAATATATCGCCCTTTACCATATCGTCCGCGGAAATTACGGTTTCTTTTCCGTCGCGGATAACCGTCGCCGTTTTCGGAGAAAGCTCCATAAGCGATCTTATCGCGCTTGTGGTCTTGCCCTTGCTGTGCGCTTCGAGCATTTTTCCCACGGTTATAAGCGTCAGTATCATCGCCGCGGATTCAAAATACATTCCGTGAAGAAGCGAGTGAAGCGTTTCCTGATCGGTTGTCACGCACATTTTGTAAAGCAGTGCCACGCTGTATACAAACGCCGCCGCGCTGCCCATTGAAACGAGCGTATCCATATTCGGCGCGCCGTGAAGAAGTCCTTTTGTGCCGCTGATAAAGAATTTCTGATTTATTACCATTACTGCAGCCGTTATTATAAGCTCCGTCACCGCAAGGACAAGGTGATTTTCCATAAACTTCGGAATCCACCAGCCCCACATAACGTACCCCATTGATATATACATAAGCGGAACAAGCAGGCAGACAGACGCTGTAAGTCTGAAAAGAACTCTTCTCGTTTCCGCGCCGTCGTCGGATTGCGGTTGCTTTTTTTCGGTGTTTTTTGCAAATACGCCCGCGCCGTATCCGGCAGAAGAAACCGCCGCGCATATTTTTTCGTCCGTCGCGGGAGAATCGAATGTTACGACCATGGAATTTGTAAGCAGGCTGACGCTTACATCCTTTACGCCGTCAACGCCGCGCACAGCCTTTTCAACGTGAGCCGAGCAAGCCGCGCACGTCATTCCCGTAACGGAGAATTTTTTCTGTTGCATATATGCCTTCCTTTCCCTTTTGAAATCAAGATTATTATATACCGCGTTTTTTTATTTATCAATAGAAAATGTTATAAAAGCGCAAAATTTTCATCTTCGCAAGGATGCGTTCGGACGTTCTGAAATCCGCACCGGAATTTTTGCCGCGCAAAATTGTTTTTCGGGAAAATATGAACTTGTATTTTACCGCGCGATATGATATATTAGTAATAAATTCTTTTTTCGGAGATTTTGAAAAATGTTCAGAATATTATCGAAAACCGTGCTTAATCCCATGGTTGTGAAAATGAATATAGAAGCTCCGCTTGTCGCGCGGAAAGCCGAACCGGGACAGTTTATAATCCTGCGCACAGACGAAAACGGCGAGCGGATACCGCTGACAATAGCCGGCTTTGACCGCGAAAAAGGCTCTGTCACGATAATCTTTCAGATAGTCGGCTCGACAACGCGCCTGCTCGGCGAAAAAAACGAGGGAGAATACATCTCCGATTTTGTCGGCCCGCTCGGCAGAAAAACCGAAACCGACGGACTGAAAAAGGTTGCCGTCATCGGCGGCGGCGTAGGCTGCGCGATAGCGCTTCCGATAACCGAAAAGCTTCACTTTCTCGGCGCGACGGTTCACAGCGTCGTCGGCTTCCGAGCAAAAGAGCTTGTAATTCTGAAGAATGAATTCAAAGCCGCAAGCGAAAAATATTTTCTTATGACGGACGACGGCTCCGCAGGCGAAAAGGGATTTGTCACAGACAAGCTCCGCGAGCTTATCGAATCGGGCGAAAAATACGACGAAGTGATAGCGATAGGTCCGCTTGTGATGATGAAATCCGTAAGTATGCTGACAAAACAATCCGGTATAAAAACTGTGGTCAGTATGAATCCGATAATGATAGACGGCACGGGAATGTGCGGCGGATGCAGACTGACCGTTGACGGAAAAACGGTTTTTGCGTGCGTTGACGGACCTGATTTCGACGGTCACAAGGTTGACTTTGACGAAGCGATAAAGCGCGGCTCGATGTATCGTGATTTTGAGCGCAGACGCTATGAAGAAACCTGCAACCTTCTGAAAAGAGGTGAAAAATAATGCCGAATATGTCGCAAAAGCAAAACCGTATGGCAGAGCAGGCGCCCGATGTCCGCAATAAAAACTTTTCCGAGGTTGCGCTCGGATATACAGCCGAACAAGCAACCGACGAAGCAAAGCGCTGTTTAAGCTGCAAAAACAAGCCCTGTACGCACGGATGCCCCGTCGGGATAGATATTCCCCTGTTTATAAAAAAAGTCGCTCAGGGCGATTTTGACGGCGCCTACGACGTTATCTCGCAGTCAAGCTCGCTGCCTGCGGTCTGCGGAAGAGTCTGTCCGCAGGAAAATCAATGCGAGCATAACTGCGTAAGAGGTATAAAAGGCGAAGCCGTAGCTATCGGAAAGCTTGAACGCTTTGTCGCCGATTATCATGCGGAAAAGCAGACAAAAGCGTCAAAGCCGAAGTCAAACGGACATAAAATAGCCGTTGTCGGCTCAGGTCCGGCGGGACTTTCATGCGCCGGAGCGCTTGCAAAAATGGGTTACGAGGTAACCGTTTTTGAAGCGCTGCACACCGTCGGCGGCGTGCTTGCCTACGGAATTCCGGAATTCCGTCTGCCGAAAAGCATTGTAAAGCGCGAAACCGACGAGCTTATTTCTCTCGGCGTGGAGATAAAAACAAACACCGTAATAGGCAAAACCCTGACTCTTGACGAGCTTTTTGACGATTTTTCCTACGAAGCCGTATTTATAGGCTCGGGCGCGGGACTGCCGCGTTTTATGAACATTCCGGGCGAAAACCTGAAAGGCGTGTATTCGGCAAACGAATTTTTAACGCGGATAAACCTTATGGGCGCGTACAGACCTGATTCCACAACGCCTGTTTTTACCGGCAAAAAAGTGTTTGTTTCCGGCGGAGGAAACGTTGCTATGGACGCCGCGCGCTGTGCAAAACGGCTCGGCGCGGACGTTACGATAGTTTATCGCAGAACAGAAAACGAGCTTCCGGCGCGAAAAGAAGAAGTTGCGCACGCAAAGGATGAAGGCATTGAATTTTTAATGCTGAACACCCCCGTTGCAATAGACGGCGACAATGACGGAAACGTCCGCGCCGTAACCCTGAGAACAATGCGCCTCGGCGAGCCCGACCAAAGCGGCAGAGCGCGCCCCGTGCCGATTGAAAACAGCGATTATTCCCTGCCCGCCGACTGCGTGATTATCGCCGTCGGAACGTCGCCAAACCCCCTGATAAAACACTCAACACCCGACCTTGAAACCGACAGTCACGGCTGTATAAAAGCCGACGAAAACGGCGCTACAAACCGCGACGGCGTGTTTGCCGGAGGTGACGCCGTGACAGGTGCTGCAACCGTGATTTTAGCGATGGGAGCAGGAAAATCCGCCGCAAAGGCGATAGATGAATACATTAAAAACAAGGCGTAAAAAAACGCACCTCAAAAATTGAGGTGCGTTTTTTATCTTGACTTTTCCGACAATTTATGCTATAATCTTACCGGAAGCTGTCA
>CAVEFC010000058.1:0-4936 GCA_963614875.1 uncultured Eubacteriales bacterium
GGTTTTTATTTCTTCTATCGCTTCGCGCCTGTCGCCCGAAGCCGTGGGGAGAAAGCCTTCAAAGGCAAATTTGCCCGTAAAAAGTCCCGATACGGCAAGCGCCGACACGGCGGCGCAAGGCCCCGGAATTACGGAAACGGGAATACCTCTTTCGGCGCAGAGCTTTACAATATCCTCGCCGGGATCGCTTATCGCGGGCATTCCGGCGTCGGTTACAAGCGCGCACGATTCGCCTGCGGCAAGCCTTTCGGCTATGCCCTCGCCCTTTTGCTTTTTATTATGCTCGTAATATGAGCAGAGCGGCTTTTTTATACCGAATTTTGAGAGCATCGCCCCCGATACGCGCGTATCCTCGGCGGCAATAAAATCCACCTCCGAAAGCACCTTTTTTGCTCTTTCGGAAAGGTCGGAAAGGTTGCCTATCGGCGTTCCGACAAGGTACAGCGTGCCTTTTATCACGGCGTTTTTTTCATGTGCTTCAGGGCTTTTTATAGTATCCATTGAAATCTCCGTTTTTGTATATATAGTTCATTTCATCCGTGTATCCGCTTTGCGTCATATCGCTTTGCGACGAATAAATAACAAGCGGACGCGTAAAGAAAACGCCTTCCTTGCCGCCTTTTATTCCTTCGCACAGAATAAGGCACGGAACGTGCTTTTCCGTGGGATAAACAACCGTTATGCGCTTAGGCTCAATGCCGTTTTTGCGCATTGAAAATATCATTTCGGCTGTTCTGTCGGGACGGTAGACGCACACAAAGCTGCCTCCGTAGCGAAGAAGTCTTGCCGCCGCAACCGAAAAGTCGGCTATTCCGCCCGTAATTTCTCTGCGACATATTCTTGCGGATTCGTTTTCGCTTTCAAGTCCTGCGCCCGTTTTAAGATACGGTGGATTTGAAAACACCGTATCGAACATTCCGTAATATTTTTTGTCCGCGTTTCTTATATCCGCGCAGACCACTTCGATTTTCTCCGAAAGATTATTGAATCCGACATTTTTCGCCGCTATACCGGCAAGCTCCCTTTGAATTTCAAAAGCGGTGATATGCTTTGCCTTTTCTCTTGCGGCGCAGAGCATTGAAATCACGCCGTTGCCCGCTCCGAGCTCGGCGTAAATTCCGCCTGCCGATTTTTTTATATAAGCCGAAAGCAGATATGCGTCCGTTCCGAAATCGAGAGAGCCGTCCAGCGAAAAAAGAGAGAGCGAATCGTTTATTTTTTCGGGCTTGTCCATTATTTCCTCCCGCGGCGGAAAATTTCAAACGCCAAGATCGACGCCGCAGACGCTGCCGAAAGCGCAGCGGGGAAAGCTCTTCCGTAGTCGAGCGAAACCACTTTATCGCACTCAGCCAGCGCCGAATGCGTGATTCCACGCTTTTCGCCGCCGACTATCAGAAGCAGCGGGCGCTTTATATCGGCGTCGTAAATGCTTACGGCGTCCTTGGTTTTGTCGGCGGCGAGCACGGCAAAGCCCTTTCTGTGAAAGAGCTTTGCCGCTTCGGCGCTGTCGGATACAAATATTCTGAAAAGCTCCGACGCCCCCGCTGACGCCCGGCAGACTACGCCTGCGGCGGTCATCCAGTTGCGCGGAGGAACGATTATTCCGTTTACGCCCGCCGCGTAAAGCGAACGCAGACAATAGCCGAAATTGTAAGGATCCTCAATGCCTTCGAGCATTACCCAGAAATCGCCCGAAATATCGTCTTCGGAAAGGCACGGCAAAGCTCTTTCGGAGCAGAGAGCGATAAGTCCGCCGTGCGAAGTTCCTATACACTTTTTGTCTATTTCTTCGGAGTCTGCGGCTTTTACTTCAAAGCCGAGCTCTTCTCCCTTGCGGCGAAGATAGGCTATTTCCTTCATTTTCGATTCGGCTTTTGCCTTATCGTAAAGAATTTCTTCTATTTTTCTGCCGTTATCGGCTGAAAGCACGGCGCGTATCGACACCATTCCTTCCATAACCGTTGAGCTTGCGAATTTTTCGTCTTCCTTTTTCATAGATCTCCTAATAGGTAAGTTTTTCTCCGCTTTTCTTCAAGCGATATAATGTAAGAGCAAGCTCGGCGCGCGTTATATCGCGTTCCGGCCTGAATGTTCCGTCGGGATAGCCTATCATATATTCGTATGATATCATTGTTTTTACGTTTGCCGAATACGGCTGATATGTAGCTTCAAAATCCGAAAACAGATCCGTTTTGAAGGTCGATACGGAAGCGCCGATAAGCGCTCCGAGCATATATGCCGCCTCCTGCCGCGATACTTTTTCCAGCGGCATAAAATAAAGCCTGCCGTTTTCGCTCAGCGTGCCCATAAGTCCGAGGGCGGCTGCGGTTTTCACATAAGGAATAAGCTCCTCGGGAACGTCGTCCATATCGGCAAAATTTGTTTCGGTTCGGAAATATTTATCCGTATTTATGCCGAGAAAATCGACGAGTATCTGTGCAAATTCCGCGCGTGTAACCGTGCCGTCGGGCACGAAAAGCGCCTCGCCCGTGTCCGATATCGTGCAGGACATATATCCGTTTTTGCAGGCAAAGATTATCGCCTCGCGCGCAAAGCTGCTTTCGGAATCGGTCGGGAGCGAGCGGCTTCCGCCCGAAAATATTACGGTTGCGGCAAGCACCGCCGCAACTACGGAAAGCGCAAGGGTAAGTGAGAGTGTTATACGTTTTTTCATTTTTTGCTATCCTTTCGATTTATACATTTTTATAAATCAAATATAGCATATGAGAAATGAAAAAACGGTCGCATCGTGTTGTCAGCCCACGCGGTTTTTTCGGTTAAAGGCGCGCGCTTCGGACGCTTTTGGCGAATTTTTTCGTATTGCGCGGATTATGGTCATACGTTCTTTGCGTGGAACAGGCTTTGATGCTTTCCGCGAGGCTATAAAATCCGCGCCCGCGGCAAGAGTGAAAACGTTTTTCTGCTTTGACGAAAACACCGTTTTTTCCGATGTGAATATTGTGACGCAGGTTATCGGATATTCCCGAAGCTGCTCTTTTTTCAGAAGTATTTCAAGCGATTGGCGGAGCTTTTCGTTTCGGAAAACGGGACTTTCAAAATCTTCTTCTCTTGTCTGTCCCGAACGCAGACGAACGCTCTGATGCCAGAGATATTCGTCGTCGCAGTCGATTCTGCCCATACGCGCGCTGATGTTGACAATATATATTCCGGACGGCAGAACAATTATATCGTCGGCTTGGGCATACATTTTCCGTCCGAGGCGGTCAAGGCAGGGAAGCCATACTCCCGAAAGAACGTTTCCTTCGCCGAAGCACGCGCAAAGATAAGCCGACGCCGCCGATTCCGAAGGGCGCGAATATGAAAGTATTTTCTTTTTTGTCACTGCCGAGCTTATTCTAAGCGCAAGCTTCATCAGCCCGAAGGCTATAAGCGCAATAAAAGCGCACATTATAAGCGGAACAAGCTTTTCCGTAAATATCGCCTCCTTCTGACATTTTACATACTGCCGTATAATATATATTACCATAATATAAATTTATTTTCAAGAGAAAAGAATCAAAGCTATTGCGAAATATAAAAAAGTATGATAAAATTATCGAAAACCTGAATTTATCACGGGCGGGGAGCATTATTATGTTCGGAATTCTTTCAAAACTGTTTATAAAAAACGGAAAAGACTATGAAAATCCGGAAGTCCGCCGCGCATACGGAACATTGAGCGGGGCTTTGGGCATATTTCTGAATATAATTCTTTTTGCCGGAAAGCTTACGGCGGGAATTATAAGCGGCTCGGTCGCAATAATCGCCGACGCAATCAATAACCTTTCCGACGCGGGCTCTTCCGTAATTACGCTTATAGGCTTTCGTATGGCGGGACAAAAAGCCGACAAGGGACATCCGTTCGGCCATGGAAGAATAGAATACATATCGGGACTTATCGTTTCGATGCTTATAATTCTTATGGGGTTTGAGCTCGGAAAAAGCTCGGTTGAAAAAATAATCGCCCCGACAGGCACTGAATTCAGCATAACTGCGGTCATAATACTTTCCGTATCTATTTTCGTAAAGCTGTATATGTGCTTTTACAATCGCTCGGTGGGAAAGAAAATATCGTCGCCGGCAATGCTGGCTACCGCTGCCGACAGCCTCAGCGACTGCGTTGCGACAACGGTTGTTCTTATCTGCACGCTTACAGCAAAGTTTACGAGCGTCGATCTTGACGGTATTTGCGGAACGGCTGTTGCGGTATTTATTTTCATTGCCGGAATACGCGCCGCAAAGGATACGATAGATCCGCTTCTCGGCGTTCCGCCCACGGAAGAATTTGTCGACGAAATAGGCGAAACCGTGATGTCGCACAAGGGAATACTCGGTTTTCACGATCTTGTGGTTCACGACTACGGCCCCGGAAGAAGAATGATATCTCTGCACGCCGAGGTTCCTGCCGACGAGGATCTGCTGAAAACTCACGATACGATAGACAACATTGAAAAAGAGCTTTCGGCAAAGCTCGGCTGTGACGCGGTAATTCATATGGATCCGATCGAAACGGACGATAAAATTACAATGGAAACAAGAAGCAAAATCGCCGAGCTTGTGAAAATAATAGACGAGCGGGTGACTATTCACGATTTCCGTATGGTGACCGGTCCGACGCATACAAACGTTATTTTCGATATAGTCGTTCCTTACGAGGTCAAGCGTCCGGAGGCTGAAATACGGCGCGATATCGAGCGTATGGTGAAAACGCTTGACGCAAATTATTATGCGATAGTCAATGTAGACAAATCGTTTGTAAAATAAAAAAACGCACCCGAAGCGCAGCTTCGGGTGTTCTTTTTAATCTTGACTTTTCCGACAGTATATGCTACAATTTTACCGGAAGCTGTCAAGCACGGCGGCGGTTGACTTCCCTCATTCCGAGGGAGGACTTTTTTCTCCCTCAATAAACGTTGAGGGAGGTGATGCTATGTAC
>CAVEFC010000059.1:0-4909 GCA_963614875.1 uncultured Eubacteriales bacterium
GATCTGCAAAAAACACTTGTCCGCAGGCGTTAAAATTTTTCCGATTTATGCTTTTTGTGTTGACAAAAAGGGGGCTTTCCGCTATAATTTTAATAACTTTATATTGTTTTTTGCGGAGGCAAAAATCAATAAAAGCCGGTTATTTTTATTTGCGGAGGCAGACGTATGACGGAAAATGTACTTCGCGCGTTTATGTTCGCCCTGAAAATTCACGGAGAGCAGACGCGCAAGGATGGGAAACCTTATATCTGTCATCCGTTTGCGGTGGCAATGGAGCTTGCGGAAAACGGCGCGGACGACGCGCTTGTCTGCGCGGGACTTCTGCACGACACCATAGAGGACGGCGAAGTCACCCGTGCGGAAATAGAGGAAGGCTTCGGGAAAGAGGTGCTCAGGCTCGTTCTTTTCGATACGGAAAACAAGGAGCTTGCATGGAAGGAGCGCAAGGACGCAACACTGCGCGCGCTTGCCGGCTGCGACAGAAAATGCGCGATGCTTGTCTGCGCAGATAAGCTGTCGAACATCCGCGACATCGCCGAGGCGATAAAAACCGATGGGGAAGCGGTCTGGAAGAGGTTCAAGTACGGGCGCGAGCAGCAGGAATGGCTGTATCGCGAATACGTGGGAGCGCTGTGCAGACTGTCTGATCTTCCCATGTATCGTGAACTGAAAGAAACCGTTGAAACGGTATTTTATAAAAGGAGAGTTAAACAAATGAAAGTAAACATCGAGATAAAGGACGGCAAAGCGGTCGCTTTTGTCGAAGGAAGCGTAAATTCGGCAAACGCCGCGGAATTCGGCGGGGCGCTTTCGGCTTTGCCCGGAGACGCAAGCGAGATAGTTCTTGACATAGCCGACCTCGAGTATATATCGAGCGCGGGGCTCCGCGTTGTGCTCGGACTGAAAAAGCGTTGCGGAAGCAAGGCTTTCCGCGTGATAAACGCAAGCAGCGAGGTTATGGAAATTTTCAATATGACGGGCTTTTCCGAAATTATGGATATCGAGCCTGCGTGCCGTAAAATCAGCATCGAGGGGTGCGAGGTAATCGGTCGCGGCGCGTGCGGCGAATGCTACCGTATCGACGACGAAACGATAATCAAGCTGTATTACGAGGGCGGAGATCTCGCCATGATCGAGCACGAAAAGGCGCTCTCCAAAAAGGCGTTCGTTATGGGAATTCCCACCGCAATCTCCTACGATATAGTCGAAGCCGACGGCAGAAAGGGCGTTGTGTACGAGCTTATAAAATCGAAAACACTTGCCGAGCTTATCCGTTCTGACAGATCGAAGCTTGACGAATACGTTGCGATGTACGTTGACGTCTGCAAAAAGATCAACGCAATACATACAAAGGATCCCGAAATTCCGTCCTTCAAGGATCTGAACCGCGCCGATATCGCCGCCGTTACGGGCATTACGGACGAAGAAAAAAATATGATGTACCGTTTTATTGATCTTGTTCCGGACGGCGACACCTGTATTCACGGCGATCTTAATATCAACAATATTATGGTTCAGGACGGAGAATGCTGTCTTATAGATATGGGCGAGCTTTCTACGGGTATGCCGATGTTCGACGTTTCGAGAATAGCGTTTTCAATGGTTTACGCAAACACGGAAAAAGGCACATTCAACAGCTTTTACAAGATGACCTCCGAAGAAGTCGATGAAATTTACAGAAAATTCTTCCGCGGATATTTCGGCTGCGACACGATCGAGGAAGCGGAAAAAATCAACCCCGACGTCAGATGGCTTGAACCGCTCGCATGGTTCCGTTCGTGCGCGAGCATGCTCAAGGGCGACGGCTGGGGCGAGTATTATCGCAACAAAGCGCTTGCGCTCCTCCGCGAAAAGCTTATTCCGTTTGTGGAACAGCATAAGGACGGACTTATCTGAAAGCCGCTTTTGCGCTGACAGCCGTTAAAAAACAAAAACGAAGGGAGCCTGTATGAACGAAACGGATTATTCCGCCGCCTTTGCGGAAAACGAAAGAGAGGCCAATATTTACGTCGCGCGGTGTATGCGCGTGCTTGCGGCAGTCGTTGCCGTGATCTGGGTTCTGAACATTCTCGGAGTGTTCATTGTCCCGAAGACCATTATGGCGATCGCGGGGATAGGCGGAATATCGCTTTTGCTTTTGCCGAGCCTGCTTTTGCGGCTTGTCAACCATAATTCGCCGCGCCTGAAGGTGTACGTTTGTATGTGCTGTGTATTGGGTATCACGCTTTTGTCGGCGGCGCTGCCGAGTCATGCCGTTCTGGCGTGGGCTGTGCCTGTGGTGCTGGGCTGTCATTATTATTCCAAGCGTTTTTCCTACGGACTTTTGGCGGCTTCCGTTTTGTGTATGGCGGCGTCGCTTCTGATCGGCACATATTTCGGCGAATGGGACAGCAACCTGCTCAAAGCTCTGGAAACCGACGGACCGAGAGTGGTCACGGGCGAAACGATTCGCCGCGTGGTTCTTTTCTACATTCTTCCGCGCTCGATGATTCTCTGCGGCGTGACGATAATATGCTCTACTCTGGCAGACCGCACGCGCAGACTGCTTGAGCGGCAGATCAGGGACAGCGCCGACAAGCAGCAGATAGCGTCGGAGCTGAACGTAGCCACGCATATTCAGACGTCTATGCTTCCGAGAATTTTTCCGGCGTTTCCGGCGCAGAAGGAATTCGACGTCTACGCCGTTATGAATCCCGCAAAAGAGGTCGGCGGAGATTTTTACGATTTCTTTATGGTCGATGACGATCACCTTGCGATAGTCGTGGCGGACGTATCGGGAAAGGGCGTTCCGGCGGCGCTGTTTATGGTCATTGCGAAAACGCTGATAAAGGATCACGCCCAGAGAGGCTCCGCTCCCGACGTCGTATTCACGGAGGTGAACCGTCTGCTCTGCGAAACCAACGACGAGGGAATGTTCGTCACCGCGTGGATGGGCGTGCTTGAACTGTCCACAGGGCATCTTGTTTATGTCAACGCGGGACATAATCCGCCGCTTCTGCGGCGCGCCGACGGCGGATACGATTATCTTCGCGCGCGCAGCGGTTTTGTTCTTGCGGGAATGGAGGGCTTTCGCTACCGTTCAAACAGTCTTGATATGGCTCCCGGGGACGCGCTGTTTCTTTATACGGACGGCGTGACCGAAGCAACGGACGCAGAGAGCCGGCTTTACGGAGAGGAGCGTCTTCTTGCCGTGCTGAACAAAAACAAAGGCTGCACGCCGGAAACGCTTTTGCCTGCGGTCAAAGCCGACGTGGACGCATTCGTGGGGAAAGCTCCGCAGTTTGACGACATAACCATGCTCAGCTTTTGTTATTACGACTATAAACCGAAAAATGAAAAATAACTGTTGACAATACGTTTTTATTGTGATACAATGCAAACGCTCACTCGGAGGGCAAGTTATTCACGGGAAATAACAAGCCGGATAAGGTGACGGGCTGAAACGCCTGTTCCCTGTCCGGCTTTTTTGTGTAAAGGGAGGAATCTGCAATGGATCTGATAAACGGAGATCTCAAAAAAATCTATGTAAAGTTTCTTGCGGCTTCGTTCGGAAGCGCGCTTATATCGAGCATTTACGGACTTGTCGATATGGTAATGGTGGGACAGTATCACGGTCCCGACGGCGCGGCGGCAATGGCGGTGATAGCGCCGGTATGGAATCTTGTTTACAGCTTCGGACTGCTTATCGGCATAGGCGGATCCGTGCTTTACGGCGTAATGCGCGGAACGGAGGGCGATGGCAGGCGCGCAAACGGATATTTCACCGCGTCGGTGATTTTCGGAGCAGTGATATCGGTTATACTGACGGCTGTCCTGATTTTTTGTGAAGATGAGCTTTTGCGTTTCTTCGGTGCGGACGAAAAGCTTCTGCCGCTTTGCAAAGAATATCTGCTGCTGCCTAAGCTTACCGCGCCGATTTATGTTTTCACGAACATAATTTCCGCGTTTCTGCGCAACGACTCTGCGCCCGAGCTTGCGACAAAAGCGGTTGTAACGGGCGGACTTTTCAACGTTTTCGGCGATTATTTCTTTGTTTTCACGCTCGATATGGGCATAAAGGGCGCCGGAATAGCGACAGCTATGGGCGCCGGACTTTCGATGATAATAATGCTGACGCATTTCTTTTCAAAAAAGAATACGCTTAAGCTTGTCCGCGCGCACAATCTTCCGAGAAAGTTTGCAAGAATATCCGTAAGCGGATTTTCTTCATTTATAATAGACGTCGCAATGGGCGTGCTTACGGTGCTTTTCAACAGACAGATAATGAAATATCTTGACAGCGACGCGCTTGCCGTGTACGGCGTCATCGTGACGGTAAGCACGCTTGTTCAGTGCTGTGCTTACGGCGTGGGACAGGCGGCTCAGCCGATAATATCTCAGAATTACGGCGCGAAAAAATATGACCGCATAAGAAAAATGCTCGGATACAGCACCGTTACCTCAGCAATTCTCGGCGTTGTATGGGCGGTTATGTTCATGTCGTTTCCGCAGGCGTTTATAAAGCTGTTTATGACTCCAACCGAGCAGGTTCTTTCCGTCGCGCCTCATATAATCCGCGTTTATGCGCTTTCGTTTTTCCTTCTGCCGTTCAACGTTTATTCGACGTATCATTTTCAGGCGATAATGAAGCCCGCCGTGTCGATGGCGGTTTCCGTCTGCAGAGGAATACTGATAAGCGGCGCGTTTATCATGGTGCTTCCCGCCGTGCTCGGAGGAGATTCTGTATGGTGGGCGATGCCGATAACCGAAGCGCTCGTCGCGGTATATGTGATATTCTGCCTGATAAGAGAAAACGGTGAATTGTCAAGTGAAGTGCAACAAAAAAGTTAAAAAGAACTTCACTTGACAATTCACTATCAGCTAACGGCTTCGGAAAAGACAAACGCAAAGAATTTTGCCGTGTTTTCAG
>CAVEFC010000060.1:0-4822 GCA_963614875.1 uncultured Eubacteriales bacterium
ACGGTATAAGACCGGAAAAAGCAAAAAAATCCGCCCACGCGGGCGGATTTTTTGCTTTCACTCTTCCTTATCGTTTATGCGTGCGTTTATTTTCTTTATCTTCCGCTTCCAGAGCAGATACTGAACAATCCATACCGCAACGAAGATTGCGGAGAAAATTCCCGCATAGGAAAGAATGCCGACAAGGGTGTGCTTTGTCCAGTTTGCAATATAGGCGATCGGCAGCGTAATAATGCTTATGATGAGAAAGTAAATGCCGCTTTGTTTTGTAAGACTCCACGCGTCAATCTCCCAGATGACAGACGCCGCCGCATAGCCTGCGCTCATAATCGCACACAAAGCGGTCTGTAAAATGACCGCGCTCAGCTCGCTTCCCGTCGCTTTGATAAGCTCTGGTGTGACGGGATAAAACGTTCCGTCGCCGATGCAGACGGAAACAAGCAGAGTAATTACAAAACCTATGGCAATTCCGAGAGGCAATCCGAGCAGTGTGCGCAATATAATTTTTCTTTTCATTTTATCACCTCACAAACCGAGCAGTTGTTTGATTTTCGCAACATACCGTCTTGAAACGTAAGTGACCGTTCCGTTTGAAAGCGAAACGCAAATCGTTCCGACAAAGCTCAGATCAAACCCTTTTACCTTTTTCAGATTGATGATTTCGCCGCCGGATATCCGCACGAAAAAACGGTTTTCAAGACATCGCTCCGCTTCATACAGCCGCAACCGCAGAAGATAAGTTTCGTTTTCGGTTTCGGCATAAACCTTTCCGTCCGAAGCGTAGACGCGATAAATCCGGCTCGGTTCAAGCACGGTTGCACGATCGTTTTTGAATCCCGCAATTATCCGAGCCTGCTCTGCCGCAAGCTTTGATGCGATATCGTTTATTTCATCGGTTATTCTGTCCGTCAGTATGACTATTTTCGGCTCGGTACAGCTTTCGTCGATCTTTATTTCAACCTTCATCCGATCACCATCCTTTTCGCGTTTATTATAATATATCCGGAAAAGGATTTCCACCGTTTTTCGACAGATGGTCGATATTTGCTCACAGGCGGTAAATTCGGGCGGAGAATTGTTATTTCAGAAACGGCAAATCCGGCAGGCAATCCTTTTCGGTTATCGAGCGCAGCATAGCCGAAAAGCCTTCGTCGTCGCGGATCTGATACGGCATATGATTGTAACCGTCAAACACGGGATAGTTGCCGCAGGGATAGGCTTTTTTCACGGCGATAAAATACGGCTTTATCGCTTCATCGTCGCACCAGAGTATTTTTTCAGCGTTTTTCCGTCTGACCGATACAGGCTTTTTATTGCAAAGTACAGAAACGGCGTCATTGCACGTCTCAACGGCAAGTTAGCAACCGCTAACTTGCCGCGCTTTGAAAAGCCGCCCGAAAGCAGCTTTTCTGTGATCCGATAAAAATAATCTTTGATCGTTATAGTTTAAGAATACGAAAAAGTCAAGACGTTTTCGCGCTTTTATCTTCAATGTTCAATGCGCGCAAGGAAATGCGAGTCTGCCGGACTGTATGTCATCCGAGGAGCTGTCTGAGATCTTCTTCCGGTGTGGTGATCGGCGCAATTCCGAAGTTTTCCACAAGGTAGCTCAGCACATTCGGCGAAATAAATGCCGGAAGCGTCGGTCCGAGGCGGATATTTTTGATGCCGAGATACAGCAGCGTAAGCAGAATGCAGACCGCTTTCTGTTCGTACCACGACAGTACCATCGACAGCGGCAGGTCGTTTACGCCGCAGCCGAATGCGTCCGCAAGCGCGACGGCGATCTGAATGGCGCTGTAAGCGTCGTTGCACTGACCGACGTCCATAAGACGAGGCAGACCGCCGATAGTTCCGAGGTCAAGGTCGTTGAAGCGGTATTTGCCGCAGGCAAGCGTCAGCACTACGGTGTCGGCGGGAGTCTGCTTTACAAATTCCGTATAGTAGTTGCGCCCGGGACGTGCGCCGTCACAGCCTGCAACAAGGAAGAAATGTCTGATCGCGCCGGACTTGACCGCGTCGATCACCTTATCCGCCACGCCGAGAACCGTACCGCGTGCAAAGCCCGTCATAACGGTGCTTCCGCCGTTTATGCCGGTGAACGCTTTATCCTCGGAATAACCGCCGAGCTCAAGCGCCTTTTCTATGACGGGTGTAAAATCCTTGTCGTTGCCGATATGCGTCATTTCGGGATAAGATACAACCGATGTTGTGAATACACGGTCTGCGTAGCTTGCTTTCGGCGGCATAAGGCAGTTCGTTGTGAAAAGCACCGGCGCGGGAATATCCGCAAATTCCTTTTGCTGATTCTGCCATGCCGTTCCGAAATTGCCCTTGAGATGAGCGTATTTTTTCAGCTCGGGATAGCTGTGAGCGGGGAGCATTTCGCTGTGAGTGTAAATATTTATGTTTTTGCCCTCCGTCTGCTCCAGAAGCAGCTTGAGATCGTGCAGGTCGTGACCGGATATTACGATGAAAGGCCCTTTTTCCACGGTCAGAGGAACGGTAACGGGCGTCGGTGTGCCGTAGGTTTCCGTGTTTGCCCTGTCAAGCAGTGCCATACATTTGAGGTTTTTCTCGCCGACCTCCATTACTACGGGCAAAAGCTTCTCCATGCCCCAATCCTGACCTACGGCAAAGAGAGCTTTGGCGAAAAAGCGGTTTACTTCTTCGTCGGTATAGCCAAGCACCATGGCGTGATGAGCGTAAGCTGCCATGCCGCGCACGCTGAAAAGAATAAGAGATTTAAGACTGCGAATATCCTCCTGCGCGTTCCAGACGTTTTCCATATCGTAATCGTCGGTTCTTCCGCAACGGGAACAGCAGCCCGAGCAGTTCGGAACAAGACGCGCTTTTTCCGCGCGCACGCGTTCCGTAAGCTCGCGGATTGTCTTTTCGTTGAAGCTTACGTTTGTGATTGTCGTAAACAGACCGTCTATGATCAGAGCCCATGTGCCGTCATTTACATCGGGAGCGTTGTCGGTTGCGCGCGCCAGACCGATAAGAGCGCCGGTCAGCTCGTCCTGAAGCTTTGCCACGTCGGCGGATTTGCCGCATACGCCCGCTTTTCCCGTACAGCCCGTGCAGCCTGCCGTCTGTTCGCACTGAAAACAAAACATTTTATTATCCATTCTGAAATCCTCGCTTTCTTGTTTCTTATATTCAGTCAAGTATTTTTCCGTCGGTGGAAATCGTTACGACCTGCCACGGAATAAATTTTCCGCTCTGCTGCAGAGCCGTTTTCGCGGCATATTCAAGTCCGCCGCAGCAGGGAACCTCCATACGCACCACGGTAACGCTTTTAATGTCGTTGTTGCGGATGATTTCCGTTAGCTTTTCGGAATAGTCCACGTCGTCAAGCTTGGGACAGCCGACAAGGGTGATATGTCCTTTTATAAAGCGCTCGTGAAAAGCGGCATAGGCATAAGCTGTGCAGTCGGCGGCGATAAGCAGCTTTGCGCCGTCAAAATACGGAGCGTTTACCGGAACGAGCTTTATCTGAACTGGCCACTGCGAAAGGCGGCTGACGGATTTCAGGGAAGATTCCTCGACGTCGGCACATTCGGCGTGCTCTATCTTCTTCGACTGTGTTCCCGGGCATCCGCATGGAAGCGTCATACCCTCTTTTTTCATTTTGTCCTGCATTTTTTTGCGCTTGTTTTCCATAACGGCGTTTTCGTCATAAGCGGCAGCCTCGCGTTCAACAAAAGTTATCGCTCCCGTGGGGCATGCGGGCAGACAGTCGCCCAAGCCGTCGCAGTAATCGTCGCGCATAAGCTTTGCTTTTCCGTCAACCATGGCGATTGCGCCTTCGTGACAGGCGGCGGCACACGCACCACAGCCGTTGCATTTATCTCTGTCGATTTCAATAATTCTTCTTTTCATATATATAACCTCCTTGCTTTTCTGCTTTCATTATAGTATAATAAAATCAACAAGTCGGTTGAATTTTCAACGAAAGAGGATTTTTATGAAAAATTTTTTGCCGGTTATTTTGTCTTCAAGGCTTTTTTCGGGAATTTCCGAGGGCGAGCTTACGTCAATGCTTTCCTGCCTTGACACTCGGAAAGAAACCTTTCAAAAGGACGCTTTTCTGCTTCGCGCGGGCGAAACGACCGAAGCTATCGGGCTTGTGCTTGACGGAAGCGTTCTTATAATACAGGAGGATATCTGGGGAAACCGCAATATTCTTTCAAAGGCGGGAGCGGGGCAGACCTTTGCCGCCGCATTTGCCTGTGCCTCCGGCGCCGTGCCGAATATGAGCGTCGTGGCGGAAACGCCCGTCACCGTGATGTTTCTCAACGTGAAGCGTATTCTGAACGTCTGCCCGTCCGCCTGTGATCATCACAGCCGGATTATAAGAAATCTTCTCGGCGAGCTTGCCGAAAAAAATCTGCGCTTTGGCGAAAAGCTGACTCATATGGGACAGCGCACCACACGGGCAAAGCTGATGTCATATCTTTCGGCGGAGGCACAGCGGCTCGGAAAATACGAATTCGACATTCCTTTTTCAAGACAGCAGCTTGCGGATTATCTTGCCGTCGAGCGCAGCGGACTGTCGCTTGAGCTCGGAAAAATGCGCGACGAAGGAATTCTTGATTTTCATAAAAATCATTTTATTCTGAAAATATAACGGAAAAGCATCTGACGCTTTCAGCGAAAAAAACCGCACCTTTTTTGCAAGGTGCGGTTTTTGAGTCTGCTTTTATGCGCCGAGAACCGTGCCGTCGGCAAAAGTTATCGTATAGTTGCCGAAGTTAATCGTTCCGTTGTTTGTAAGGGATGTTATCGTGCAGTTGCCTGTCAGATTCCATGTGCAGCC
>CAVEFC010000061.1:0-4572 GCA_963614875.1 uncultured Eubacteriales bacterium
GCGAAGTACTTGATGGTACGAACCATCTGGGAGGTGTAGGAGTTCTCGTTGTCGTACCAGGAAACGACCTGAACCTGATAGGTGTCGTCGTCGATCTTGGAAACCATTGTCTGTGTAGCGTCGAAGAGAGAACCGAATCTCATTCCGATAACGTCGGAAGAAACGATGGGATCTTCGTTGTAGCCGAAGGAAGCGGAAGAAGCAGCCTTCATAGCGGCGTTGATGCCGTCCTTTGTTACGTCCTTACCCTTGACAACAGCCGTAAGAATTGTTGTGGAGCCTGTCGGAACGGGAACTCTCTGTGCAGAGCCGATGAGCTTGCCGTTGAGCTCGGGAATAACAAGACCGATAGCCTTAGCTGCGCCCGTGGAGTTGGGAACGATGTTTGCAGCGCCTGCTCTTGCTCTTCTGAGGTCGCCCTTTCTGTGAGGACCGTCGAGAATCATCTGGTCGCCCGTGTAAGCGTGGATAGTGCTCATGATACCGCTCTGAATGGGAGCATAATCGTTGAGAGCCTTAGCCATGGGAGCGAGGCAGTTTGTCGTGCAGGAAGCAGCGGAAATGATTGTATCGTCTTTTGTAAGAGTCTTTTCGTTTACGCTGAATACGATTGTGGGAAGGTCGCTGCCCGCGGGAGCGGAAATAACGACTTTCTTTGCGCCTGCGTCGATGTGAGCCTGAGACTTAGCCTTTGAGCAATAGAAGCCCGTGCATTCGAGAACTACGTCAACGTCGAGAGCCTTCCAGGGAAGATCCTGAGCCTTGGGCATAGCGTAGATTGTGATTTCCTTGCCGTCTACCGTGATGGAGCCGGGAGTTACAACTGTCTTGCCGTCCTCTGCAAGAACGGGTTCCTTTGAAGAAATTGTGTGTGTGTTTTCACCGATTTTGCCGCAGTATCCGCCCTGAGCCGTGTCATATTTGAGAAGATGAGCAAGCATTGCGGGGCTTGTAAGGTCGTTGATGGCTACTACTTCGTAACCCTCCGCACCGAACATCTGTCTGAATGCGAGACGACCGATTCTGCCGAAACCGTTGATAGCAACTTTTACTGCCATGATAAAAATCCTCCGTAATTATTTAGATTTTTCTGAAAATTGCTGTGGAAATACTTTTCCATACGAATTTATTTTAACTTAAAACCGCGCGTTTTACAATACCAAATATAAAAATTTTTCAGGATTTTTTAATCTTTACAAAGCAAAAGCACTTCGGGCGCGTGTTTTTGGCGATATTTTCCGATATCGCGGCATATAATATATAAATGTAACAAGCAATATGATAGAAAATAACATTTGTTCGGAGGTATATATGGGTTGCAGTATAAACAGCTTGAGAGATAAAGAGGTAATAAACGTATGCGACGGGCGCAGGCTCGGCTATATTTTCGATGTTGAAATAAACGCATCGCTCGGAGCGGTGGTGGCGATAGTCGTGCTTTTTGATTGTCGGGTGTTCGGCTTCGGTAAGTGCGAGGAGCTTATAATTCCGTGGGACAAAATACAGTGCTTCGGGGAGGACGCCGTGCTTGTCAGCGTCGGCCCCGAGCTTTACGAAAAATTCGCCTGCAAAAATAAAAAGAAAAAATAATTTTCCGTATAGGTGAGAAAAAATCGGGTTTCGTGCGACTAAAGGATAGAGAAGCAAAATGACAAATACTCAAAAAAATTAATGGAGGTGAATTTTAAAGTTTTGTTTCTCAATAAATTTTGTGACGCAGAAAATAGGAGGATTAGAATGAAAAAATTATCTGTTTTTTGCTTATGACGGCGGTGCTTCTATGCGCGTTTGTTTCGTGCGGAAAAAAGCCCGCAAGCAAAGAAAGCTCTTCTGTTGTCGAGCCGACAAAAGAAACGGATGAAGCCACCGATAAAGCTTTTGTTTTCGCGCCGAAAAGAGAAGAGTATGAAAATCCTGCCTACGCTTCCGTGAAAATAACAGCGGGACAAAGCGAATACGGCATTGGCGCAAAGGAGATCGACTTTACGGTAACCTTTGAATCATACGGTGATACGGAGGGGATATGCTGTCAGCGTTATCTCGGGCTTGAAAAGCTTACGGGCGGTGTCTGGACGCCTGTGGAATTTTCCGAGAAGAGATTTATGGACGCATATCTCAACTGGGAATCGTATTACGAATTTGTCGTGCCGAAAAACGGAAAGTCGTTTGGCAAAACGCTGGAAACGAAGAGGCTTTACCGTCCGCTTGAAGCAGGGAAGTATCGCGCGGTTTTGTATCTTGAAGACGGCTCCGTCAGGTATGCCGAATTTGATGTAAAGTAATCCTGCCGTTTATATCTGCACGGAAAAACCCCGTGCAGATATTTTTTTGAAAAATATGCCGTAAAAAATGCAAAAAACTCTTGCAATGGGCAAAAATATGTGATATAATCAGTTGGTTTCCGGAGATATGACTGCCGGAAGCCGACCTCACACACGGACGGCAAGCGTCGGTTGCCCGAAAGGGATGCGCTGCTGACTGCTTTCCGTGGTGGAACAAACCCAAAATAACAAAGGAGAAAGAAAAAATGTCAGTAATCACACTCAAACAGCTGCTTGAAGCAGGCGTACACTTCGGTCACTTTACAAGAAGATGGAATCCTAAAATGGCTGAGTACATCTTCACGGAAAGAAACGGTATCTACATCATCGACCTTCAGAAGAGCGTTGCAAAGCTTGAAGAAGCTTACAACTTCGTAAAGGAAACCTCCGCAAACGGCGGAACACTCCTTTTCGTAGGTACAAAGAAACAGGCGGCTGACGCTATCAAAGAAGAGGCTGAGCGTTGCGGAATGTACTATGTAAATACCCGTTGGCTCGGCGGTATGCTTACAAACTACAAAACAATCCAGAAGAGCATCGCACGTCTTGCGGCGCTTGAAAAAATGCAGGAGGACGGCACATTCGCACTTCTTCCCAAGAAGGAAGTCGCTTCTCTTACAAAAGAGATGGAAGACCTTGAAAGAAACATCGGCGGTATAAAGACCATGCCCGGACTTCCCGCAGCTATATTTATAGTTGACCCCCGCAAAGAACACAACGCCGTTCTCGAAGCAAAGAAGCTCGGTATTCCGGTTGTTGCCATCGTTGATACAAACTGCGATCCCGATGACGCAGATTACGTTATCCCCGGAAACGACGACGCTATCCGCGCTATAAAGCTTATCTCATCCGTTCTTGCAGACGCCGTTATAGAAGGCAAGCAGGGCGAACAGAACGCTCCCGCCGAGGAATCGGAAGAAAACAAAGACGCTGAATAATTTATACGGAGGAATATAAAATGGCAGTAACTATTTCCGCCGCAATGGTCGGCGAACTCAGAAACAAAACAGGCGCAGGACTTATGGACTGCAAACGCGCTCTCGTTGAAACAAACGGCGATCAGGACGCGGCTATTGTTCTTCTTCGTGAGAAGGGACTTGCCGCCGCAGCCAAAAAGGCAGACAGAATTGCCGCCGACGGCGTTGTTGACATTATGAAAAACGGCGACGAAGTTGCTATGGTTGAAGTAAACTCCGAAACGGACTTTGTTGCAAAGAACGAAAAATTCGTTGAATTCGTTCACGGCGTGCTCCGCACGATACTTGCAAACCGTCCCGCAAATATGGAAGCGCTCAACGAGTGCAAGTTCGACGGTACGGAATACACAGTTGAAGATACCGTTAAGGAACAGATATCTATAATTAAGGAAAAAATCTCTATCCGTCGTTTCGTTATAGTTGACGGACTTACAAGCACATATATTCACGGTAAGGGAAACACAGGCGTTATAGTTAAGTTTGAAGCTGACGACGCCGCCAAGAACAACCCCGGATTTGCAGAGTTCGCAAAGAATATTGCACTTCAAGTCGGCGCTTACCCCACACCTTATCTCAACAAAGAATCCGTTCCCGCATCCGTTCTTGCAGAAGAACAGAAGATTGTTGAAGAACAGATCAAAAACGACCCCAAAAACGCAAACAAACCCGCAAATGTCATTGAAAAGATGGCTATCGGCAAGCTCGGCAAGTTCTATGAACAGAACTGCCTGCTTGAAATGGGCTATGTAAAGGACGACTCGATGTCCGTCGGCAAGTATGTTGAAACAACTGCCAAGCAGTTCGGCGGAAAAATCGAAGTTGTGGGCTTCGAGCGTTACGAAAAGGGCGAGGGCATTGCAAAACGCGAGGACAACCTCGACGAAGAAGTTGCTAAAATGCTCGGTAAAAAATAAGCTATCTCCCTATCAGATATTCCATAATCTCCTGAAAAGGCGTATCGACTTTATGTCGGTGCGCCTTTTCACTTTATATAAATAAGGAAATCCGGCGCAAAACACATATATTGCGTTACATAACGTATATAAATTTTGCACAACCTATTGACAAATACGTCCTGCCGTAGTAAAATGTAAATGTTACATAACGTAACAAAAATGCGTCACTCGGTGCTGAAACAGTCGCATTCAGGTATCCGGATAATGCTTGCCTGCGGTGCTTTATTTGTTTTTTCGCGCGAAGCGCGCCATTATACCCCCCGCCCCCCTAACCGAAAGATACGGGAAAGCAGTTGCTTAAAAGCAAAAAAATGCTTA
>CAVEFC010000062.1:0-4351 GCA_963614875.1 uncultured Eubacteriales bacterium
TCCACCAAAAAGAAAAAGCACCGCAGGTGCTTTTTCTTTTTGATGCAGGGGGCTCGAAGGAGCGGTAGTGAATGACAGCACAGGCGTGCTGTCAGAGCCGCGACGACCGAGCGGCGTCGAGCCGCGAGAATCGAGCCTCACGGTGATTTTTGCGCAGAAATTGCAGGTGCTTTTTCTTTTTGATGCAGGGGGGGCTCGAAGGAGCGGTAGTGAATGACAGCCTTAGACGTAGCGAAGCGGCACGAGGGCAATGAATGACAGTCCGGTGGACTGTCAGAACCCGAGTGTGACCGAGCCGCAGCGAGAACTGTCAGAGCCGGCTTGCCCTGACGGCAAGCTACATACTTAATTTTCAGCGGAAAGATGAGAAAAACTATGACGGATAAAATCGAAAAAACGGAACTTATGAATATGTGTATGATCAGTGACGGAAAGGGGAATATTCTCGTTCAGGACAGGGTAAAAAGCTGGCGCGGAATAGCTTTCCCGGGTGGACACGTTGAAAAATACGAGTCAGTGGTCGATTCCGTAATAAGAGAAATAAAAGAAGAAACGGGACTTACGATATCCGATGCGAAGCTTTGCGGAATAAAGCAATGGTTTTCGGACGATGTAAGAAGTATATGCTTCCTTTTCAAAACGAATCATTTTGAAGGAGAGCTTAAATCAAACGATGAAGGAAAGAATTTCTGGATAAAACGTAGCGACATAAAAAATTACAGGCTTGCATCGCTGTTCGACACATTGCTTGAAGCTTTTGAAAATCCGGATATCAATGAATATTATCATCGGGCGGACGGAGAAGAAAACATCGTAGCGCTGAAATAAAAAATGCGTAAGGCGCAAAGTCAAAAAATACCGAAAGGGGAGTTGACACGGCGCGATTATTGTGATACAATATTACAGAAAATTATATCTGTAAAAGAAACGGAGATACATATCATGAAAAGAATAACAACACTTAAAACAAGAAACCTTTGCAAGAGCGCCAAAAACGGCGGTTGCGGCGAATGTCAGACATCCTGCCAGTCCGCGTGCAAAACAAGCTGCGGCGTAGCAAATCAGTCTTGCGAAAACAAGAAAGCTTCCGAAAAGAAGAACTGAAGTAATTTAACAGAAAGTGCCGTCTTTCCGGACGGCACTTTTTAAGTATTATCCACACGACAGGAGGACGTTTGATTTGATGCATCAATATAAGCTGAACGGGTACAATATAGTGCTTGATACCTGTTCGGGCGCGGTACACGTTGTTGATGATGTCGCCTATGACATTATAGCCGAATACAAAACGAAAAGCCGCAAGGAAATAATATCGGATATGCTTGAAAAATATAAAGGACGATCCGACGTTACAGAGAAAGACATAAATACCTGCATAGACGATGTAAAAGCGCTTGAAGAGGACGGTCAGCTTTACACTCCCGATACTTTCAAGGATATGGCGGGAACCTTCAAGGAGCGGAGCGGAAACGTAATAAAGGCGCTTTGCCTGCACGTTGCGCACACCTGCAATCTCAACTGCTCGTATTGCTTTGCAAGTCAGGGAAAATATCACGGCGAAAGAGCACTTATGAGCTTTGAGGTCGGTAAGCGCGCGATAGATTTTCTTATTGAAAATTCCGGCGAAAGACGCAATCTTGAGGTGGATTTTTTCGGCGGCGAACCGCTTATGAACTGGGATGTTGTAAAACAGATTGTAAAATATGCGCGCTCGGTTGAAAAACAGCATGGAAAGAATTTCCGTTTTACGCTTACCACAAACGGTATGCTTATAGACGACGAAGTGATCGAATTTTCAAACAAAGAGATGAACAACGTCGTTTTAAGTCTTGACGGTCGCAGGGAAATTCACGACGCTACCCGTGTGGACTATGCGGGAAACGGCAGCTATGACAGAATAGTTCCGAAATTTCAGAAGCTTGTTGCGGCACGCGGCGGAAAAAACTATTATATGCGCGGAACCTTTACTCATAAAAATCCCGATTTTACAAACGATGTTTTTCATATGGCGGATCTCGGCTTTACGGAGCTGAGTATGGAGCCCGTCGTCTGCGCTCCGGACGATCCGATGGCGCTCACGTCGGAGGATATAGAAACCGTAAAGGAGCAGTATGAAATTCTCGCAAAGGAAATGCTGAAAAGAGAAAAAGAGGGCAGAGGCTTTACGTTCTATCATTATATGATAGACCTTACGGCAGGGCCGTGCATCTATAAGCGCATTTCCGGCTGCGGCTCCGGTACGGAATATATGGCTGTCACCCCGTGGGGAGATCTTTATCCGTGCCATCAGTTTGTCGGCGAAGAATCGTACAGGCTCGGCGATATATGGAACGGCGTGACAAATGATGCCCTGCGCGACGAATTCCGCCGCTGCAACGCATATGCCCGTCCCGAATGTGACGATTGCTGGGCAAAGCTTTATTGCTCGGGCGGATGTGCGGCGAACGCATATCACGCGTCGGGTTCTATCCGCGGAGTGTATAAACCCGGGTGCGAGCTTTTCAAAAAGAGAATAGAGTGCGCCATAATGATAAAAGCGGCTGAAAACGCCGAAAAAGAAAACAGCGAAAATGAAAACTCCGATAGCTGATTTTGTCCGCGGTTATGCGGCAAAAAACACGGTCAGATTTCATATGCCGGGACACAAGGGAAAAGCTTTTCTCGGCTGTGAAGCCTTTGATATCACGGAGATAAAGGGCGCGGACGAGCTTTATGCTCCGGACGGTATAATCGCCGAAAGCGAGAAGAACGCTTCCTTGCTTTTCGGCACGGCAAGAACCGTCTATTCAACGGAAGGCTCAAGTCAGTGCATACGCGCAATGATACATATGGCGGCGACCGCGCGCGACGATAAACGCCGCGGATATATTCTTGCGGCGAGGAATGTCCATAAGGCGTTTATATATGCGCTTGCGATTGAAGATATCGACGTAAAATGGCTGAGCCGCAAAACCGATTCGCTTTGCAGCTGCAAAATAACCGCAGACGATGTAAAAGTTGCGCTTGAAAACGCAGAATATCCTCCCGTTGCGGTATATGTCACATCGCCCGATTATCTCGGAAACAGGCTTGATATAAAAGGTATGGCGGATGTGTGTCACAAAGCCGGAACGGTGCTTATCGTCGATAACGCGCACGGCGCATATCTTAAATTCCTGCATAGCGGACTTCATCCCATGGAGCTCGGCGCGGATATGTGCTGTGATTCGGCGCATAAAACGCTTCCCGTGCTTACGGGCGGCGCGTATCTGCACATAAGTTCGGGTGCGCCGGAATATTTTTCCGAAAGCGCAAAGGACGCTATGGCGCTGTTCGGCTCGACAAGTCCTTCGTATCTTACGCTTGCTTCGCTTGACTGCTGTAACGCATATCTTTTTGAAAATTTTTCCGAAAGGCTCAAAGCCAAAGCCGAAAAGGTGAAAAATACAAAGCGCTTGCTTTGCGAAAACGGCTGGAGCGTTTCCGATACCGAGCCGATGAAGATAACTTTGCTTTGCCCGAAAGAAAACGACGGCTTTTCCGTTTCCGGAAAGCTTCGCGCAGCGGGCTTTGAATGTGAATATGCCGACGCCGAATATGTTGTTATGATGATATCCGCCGAAACGGAGGACAAATCCCTTGACGCGCTTGTGCACGCACTCGGAAAAAACACATATGCGCCTGCCGAGCCGTTCTGCTTTGAAATTCCGACGTCCGACGCCGTTATGACGGTCAGAGAAGCGGTTTTTTCGCGCAGTGAAAGCGTTTTGCCTTCGCTTGCGGAGGGAAGAATATGCGCCGCGCCTGCGGTAAGCTGTCCGCCGGCAATACCCATAGCCGTTTCCGGCGAGCTGATAAGCAAGGAACACACAGCGCTTTTCCGTCATTACGGAATATCGGCTGTGTCGGTTGTGAAGTGAATTGTCAAGTGAAGTGCAACAAAGAAGTTAAAAAGCACTTAACTCAGAATTCCACATATCAGCAGCAGAAATGAAGTTCAGAACCTTGCGGGGTCTGGCGTTAATTAACGCCAGACCCCGGTCCAGCGTTTTTTGGGAAACTCTCGAAAGATTGCGTCCTTTGGGATAAAATTCGCGCAGAAGACCATTGCTGTTTTCGTTTGACCCCTTCTGCCACGCACAATACGGATCCGCAAAATATACATCGCATCCTAATCTCTTCTCAATATTTGCCCAATTTGCAAACTCGGATCCGCGATCACAGGTAATCGTCTTTACCAGTTCTTTAGGGAAACGGGATAGCGTTTCTACAATCGCATTTTCCATCGTAGTGGCTTTTCTGTCAGGGATTTTCACTGCTATGTAAAATCTCGTTTTCCTTTCGGCAAAGGTGGCAAAGCATGCTTTGCTTT
>CAVEFC010000063.1:0-4249 GCA_963614875.1 uncultured Eubacteriales bacterium
TGAAGGTATTTCCGTCACTGTTTATGCTACACAGTATACATACGAATATGACAGCACGGATAATCAGTACGATAAAATCGACCTTTGGGACGGCACAATCGCAACGGCTGAAGAGCTTGCGGAGGCTACAGACGAGAGCAATAACACCGTTACCGTAAGTTCCGCAAAGCTGCTTGCCGCGGTTGCCAACGCCGTAAACAACGGCAATGAGTATGCGAATTATACCATCACTCTTACAGAGCACATAGACCTTGGCAATATTCCTTGGACGCCTATCGGCGAAAAGGCAGGAACAAAGTTCAAGGGTACATTTGACGGTGGCAGCAAGACCATCGGCGGTCTGAATGTTACCTCCGCAACTGTCGGCAACGACGGCGATGGAGATAACCACAAAAATGATCACGACGGCTTCGGCGCATTATTCGGCGCAATCGAGGGCGGCACGGTGGAGAACCTGACCGTCAGCGGCACGGTGAATTGCGACAACGCCGGAGGTATCGTTGCCCGTATGAACGGCGGCACGGTTGAAAACTGCGTATCAAACGTTGACGTTACAGGTGCTCGCAAGGCGGGCGGTATCGTCTGCAATACCACTACTACGCCATGTGAGATTAAGAACTGTACCAACAACGGTAAGGTTGATATCGGAAGCCCTTCCGATAAGAATCCTCCTGTCGGTGGTATCGTTGCTATAACAAACGGCTGCACGATTGATAACTGTACAAACAACGGCGAAATCGGATCTGCAAATGTTGCGTTCAGCGGCGGCATCTTGGGTTATGCGGGCGGCGACTCTTCTGTGACGAACAGCACCAATAACGGCGCCGTTACAGGAACAACAAACGCAGCCGGAATTATCGGTATTGTGCTGAATGGCAAAACCGCGACCATTACCGGTTGCACCAACACCGGAACTATCAGCGCCGGCAGCGGTAAAGGGGCTAATATCTGCACTCTGGACGGAAGCGAGACTGCAACGGTGATACTTAACGGAACGGAGTATAGCGGTTCGAGTCAGACAGTGTTCAACTGATAACCCACCCTCTCACCCCACGGTGAGAAAATAAAATGACTTGTCGTATTGTACTTAACACCACCAAGCAAACAGCCCCCGCACGTTTTTCAGCGTGCGGGGGCTTTGGTTTTTATTTATTTTATCATTCCCATTTTGTCGAACCAATAAATAACGTGCGATGCAAAGCCGTGATTGCAGCTTCCCGCCGTCGATTCGTTTTCCCAGAGCGTTCCCGTTGTATTTGCCATACCGAGAAAATATCCTTTGATGTTATCGATAAGCTTTTCATGCTCGCCGAAACGGAAAAGAAGCTCAAGGCGGAGATAATCTCCGATAAACGCATTTGACGGATATACGTTTCTGTGTTTTGCGTCGCTGCGGAGATTCGGCCAATTGTTTTTCGCCACGCGCTGAGGGCCGAAGTCATAAAGCAGAGCTTGCCAGAGGGCAGGGTTCTTTTCGGGCGTAGCCGTTCCGCAGAAGAACGCATAATACTGACACGTTTCCGTTATCATTCCGGAAAGATGAAGCTTTCCGTCATCGCCGCGGACGGCATTGTCGCAATAGAACATTCCTATGGGCGAAAGCTCGTTTATATTTTTTTCTATTATGTCGGCTTTTTTGCGTGCTTTGTCATCGTTATAAAGTGCGGCAACGGAGCGGAGCATCATTGCGTACAGCATATTCGTGGGGAAGTTTACATCCTGCGTAAGCTCGTTTGATTTCGACCATTCGACAAATATCCAGCCGTCAAGCTTTTCAAGCAGAGAATATTCGTTTTCGTATTTTTCAAACCACGAAAGAAGCTTATAAACTTTTTCCTTTGCTTCGGCAACAAGACAAGCATCTCCCGTTCTGTGCAGATATTCTTCAAGCTCTATAACGAAAAACATTGCCCAGTTCGGAATAAACGAGCCGTTATAATGGTCGGAGGGATAGCACATCGGAAGCATACCGTCGGGAAGATATTCAAACGAGGACGGAAGCAGAAAATTTTCAAGGAAGCTGTGTTCGATTTCGCTTTTTCCGGTGAGCGCTTTTTCCACACGTCCCGTGAAAAAGCTGTCGCACAGCCAGCCTGCGCGCTCGCGTGAGGGACAGTCCATATACACCGTAAAGGTGTTCTGACGGTAGGTCTGTACGGCGGCGTCGAAAATCTTTTTAAGGTCGCCGTCGTCGGAAGCAAGCTCTCTTTTCGGATCGTCCGCGCCGAAATATATCATACCGACGCTTTCAACCGTAACGTCGTTGTCCAGCGGATACACGCCGATATACGATGCCGAATACGGTTCAAAGGTTTCAAGGGTATATTCTCCTGCCGGAATACGCCACAGAAGCGCGTTTGTCGCGCTGAAACGACGGTAGTCAAGACGGTTTCCGTCGCGCATTATTTCGTCAAACAAAAACAGAAGCTGTACGGGCTTTTCCGCTTTCACGCGGAAAGAAAACATTCCGGATGTTTCGGGCGAAATATTGTAGATTGCAAATTCGCCGCGCTTTATCTTTGCGTTTTCCGGAGAAATATCGCAGGCGGTGATGGAATCCGTATCTATGTTGCGGGCAAGAAGGTGAATGTCGGTTTTTACCTCCGTCAGCGGATAAATCTTGTATGAAAAATACGGATAGCCCTCCTGCCGCGGATATTTCAGCTCCGCACGGTGATCTCCGACATGGAATTTTCCCGTGTACGCGATTTTTTTCGCCGGAACGACCTGATACGTCGTATACGGACAGTCGCGCGCGATAAAACGCTTGGGAGAGGTTTCCGTTATTTTGGGCGTGGGCTTTTCCTCCGCGCCGATGTTGTATATTTCCGCAAAGGTGCGCTGATAGCTGTAACGCTCGGCTTTCTGTTCGTGCTCCGATACCTCGCGGCAGGAAAAGCCGTCTTTTCCGCTCGCCGCGATTATTTCGCCGTCCGAGGTGATTTCCGCGCAGAAAAACGACATCTGATCGAGATGATAGAAGCTGTTGCAGTTGTAGCCGGCAACGGTTACCGTTATTTCGTTTTCCTCAAGCGAAAGGGAAGACGTAAGGTCGAGCTCGTCGACGCGGTAAAAGCCGTGCGCGCATCTTGCCGGACCGAAGGCGAAAAATTCGCCGTTTATTCTTACGTTGTAGGCGGAAGAACCCGTGACGGAAAGAACAGTGTGCTTTCCGCGCGGAGCCTTTGCCGTAAAGGCAAGCCATACGTTCATTTCTTTTTCTCTGCCGTCCGCCCATACGGGAACGGCTTTTCTGAAGCTGTAATCGTGCATATCCGATTGACCTCCCAAAGATTATGTAACAAAAGTATATCACGGCGAGGAGCCCGTGTCAACTTGAAAAGCACGATAAATTGCAATGTTTTCGGTAAATACGAACATTTGTTCTTGATTTTTCGCAGGATTTGTGGTATAATTGGGGCAGGCGGTAAAAACTGAGGTGTCGGGGCTTTTTTATTTTTACAGCCGAATACAAACTAATGTTCGGAGGATAAATTGGAATTAAAATTCAAAGTAAATAAACAGCATATTTCAAGAACCGACGGAGAAAGGGCAGTGGCGGACAGCAGAAACTATCTGAGCTGTGCTTTTTCGTTCAGTGAAGACTGGAACGACACGGTGAAAACCGCGGTTTTCAAAAAGGGAAGCACCGTATATCACGCGGTGCTGTCGGAGGACAAAATATCGGCTTCCGCCATGCCGCAGCTTGACGCGGGGAAATGGGCGGTATCCGTTTTCGGCGGAAACAGAATAACGGCGGACGTTGCGATACTCAATGTTTTTCGTTCCGGCTACGACACGGAAAACGCTCCGTCTCCGCCCGCGCAGTCGGTATATGACAGTCTTGTCGCGCTTTGCGGCGAGGCTAAGGCAACGGCTGACGCCGTTGCCGCCGACGCCGCCGCGGGAAAATTCAACGGCACGGGAACTGCCGGCAAGGACGGCAAAGACGGAACTGACGGCTCAGACGGTAAATCTGCATACGCGATAGCCGTGGAAAAAGGCTTTGAGGGCGACGAGGCGGCTTGGCTTGCGTCGCTCAAAGGCGTGGACGGCAATGACGGCAAAGACGGTGCAGACGGGAAATCTGCATACGCGATAGCCGTGGAAAAAGGCTTTGAGGGCGACGAAACGGCTTGGCTTGCGTCGCTCAAGGGTGCGGACGGCGAGGACGGAACGGACGGTGCAGACGGAAAATCTGCATACGCGATAGCCGTGGAAAAAGGCTTTGAGGGCGACGAGGCGGCTT
>CAVEFC010000064.1:0-4026 GCA_963614875.1 uncultured Eubacteriales bacterium
CACCCGGGCTCCGCAAAGAACAAAATGAAAAACGCCTCCGCCATCGCGTGCGAGTTCAATTCAATGCTCCCGACGGACGAGGTTCCCGAAAAAACCGAGGGCTACGAAGGCTTCCATCATCTTTCGTCGATTTCCGGCGGAATTGAAAAAGCCGAGCTTTATTATATAATCCGCGATCACGACAGAGCAAAATTCGAAGAGAAAAAAGCGCAGTTTTCCGATACAGCTTCCGCGCTGAACAAAAAATACGGCAGCGGCACGGTTGAGCTTACCGTTTCCGATTCATACTACAATATGAAAGAAAAAATCGAGCCGAATATGTTTATAATCGACCGCGCAAAAAAAGCTATGCTCTGTTGCGGAGTAGAGCCGAAAACCGTTCCGATACGCGGCGGCACGGACGGCGCAAGACTTTCGTTTATGGGACTTCCCTGTCCCAATCTCTGCACGGGCGGCGAAAACTTCCATTCGAGATTTGAATTTGCCTCGTGCGAGGCAATGGAGAAAATCTCCGATATAATCGCCACGCTCATTCTGAACGCCGCAGATCAGGAAAAAGTCAAAATATAAATTCAAAAGCCTTCGGATATATCTCCGAAGGCTTTACTTTTTTATCAGACGCTTTCTTTTTCCCTGCATTTTATCTGCTTTGTTATAAACGGCAGAACTTCGCACGGTTCTATTTCAAAAGCGAACGCGAATTCTTCAAAAAGCATTTTTTCAGCGGCGCGTATAAAACGCTCGTCGGCGATGCTGAGCTTTTTTCCCCGCTTTGAAAGCTCGCGCTTTTTGCCGTAGGCGGCTTTTGTAAACGCAATAAGCTCTTTTCTGTCGCCTCCGGCTATAACGGATTCAAGCTTCATTCCGCGGGCTCTGTTGTCGTCAATCCATTCGATGTGTTCATCCGGAACGATATCTATAAGCTCGTATATTTCCTGCGGCGTCAGGACGTTTTTTATTTTTCCCAGAAGGCGTTCATTATCTGCGGGGACAAAAATATCCGTGCCGCCCGAATGTTTTCCGAGCGGTCTGAGGACATAATAAAGCTTCCTTCCACCTCCGAAGTCTTCCTCACGCATATCGATAACCGAGCATACCCCGCTCGTCCCGTAAACGACGTTCATCCCTATATCCGGTGTCATTAAAAAGCCTCCTTCTCACCCGTTTTTCAGAACAGCCTAAAAAAACAGCCCGCAAACAGAGCGCAAAACGGTTCAGTGCTTGCAAGCCGCATTTTTCAGCTTTATCGTGTTTGTAATTCAATTATAACACATTTCGGGCGAAAATGTTATAGGCATTTTCAACAAAATTTCCTCTGTCTTTTTTCGACGAAACCGCTCATAAGGCGTTTTGCATCGCTTTGACGTTATCTTTTTGTAACTTCAAAAGGAGATTTGAGCGCGTCCGCCGCGCAGGCTTTTATCTCGGCAAGAGCCTTTCTGCTTATCAGTCCGGAAAGATCACAGCGAAGCTTAGATACGTCCTTGCCCGTTATTGCAAAATACATAGTCACCGCCGCCGCATATCTTCCTGTCGGGAGCGAAAGATGATAGCCGTCGCGTGTAAGCGTATCGCCCATATAGCCAGCGCGAAGATTCTGTATCGTCGTTCCGCACGGAATCACTCCGGCAATATCCTTTATCGAAAGCACCTGATTCTGTACGCACGAGCATATCGCGTTATACATTTTCATCTGATCGTAATCGTAACGCACAAAATGACCGTGACTGCTGTCGCTCTGATACGCCCATGTCATATGCCACATAAGCTTTGTTTTTTCGGGCTTTATTTTATTTACGCAGTCAACAAGAAGTCCGAGATTTGAAAAGGCGTCGGGCATACCGCTCGAACCGCTGCCCTGCTGCATTGTTATAACGTCCCAGTCTTCCTCGTTCACGGCTGTTTTTATGGTCGCAAACATCGTTGATTTCCACTGTCCGTCCGTATTTTTGAAATACTGATACACGGGCGCGCCGTAAAGAGCGTTTGCGCTGTGTATGTCAACCGTACAGCCCGGGATATAAAGATTTCCGAGCACGATATTTTTTTCTCCCATACTGTCGGCAACTCTGTAAAGATATTCATACGCGTCACAGCTGAAGCTGTTACCTATGGCAAGTATTTTGAATGATTTCTTCATAAAAACTGTAAAGCTCCTTTCGCATTATACACGATTATTATATTTCAAAAAAAGCCAAAAGTCAATATATGTCCCGCGAAGACTGTTACAGCGCGTATAAAACGGACTACAACACCGTAAACTGAACAAAAAAGACGGCTTTTTGCCGTCTTTTTTACTGAAAAAATATTCCGTTTTACTTCAAAAAATCAAAGCGTATTTTTGTATTTCTTATGTATTATGTATTTTACAAACGGAATCAGAAGCAGCGTCGAGGCGAATATCCACGCGCCCGGATCTCCGAAGCATACCGCGGCAAAAGCAAGCGACGAAGCACCGGAATCTATGGGTGCGCCGTTTATTATCTGCGGCAGAAACGAGCAGATCAGAACTCTTGCCGTAAGCTCGGCAACGCCTGCACCGAGAACATATGCGGGAAGAAATATTCCCTGCACGGCACTTCTTACAACTATAAGAAAACCGAGCACCGCATAAAACGCTATATCGACATAAAGGAATATATTTCCGAAACGTATGGTTTCCGAAGAAACCTTGTCGGCGCTCATAAAAATATACTGATATGCGCCGTTTATCGAAAGCAGAAGTCCTCCGGCAAGACAGATAAGCGATACAATACACATAATGATAAGCGTCTGAACCGTTCCGCGTTTTATTCTGTCATAATCCTTTTTTCCGTAATTCTGCGCGTTGAAGCCGAGTATCGCCGAGCCGAGTCCGTTAAATGCTGCCATAAGGAAATTTATAAGCTTGCTTCCGGCGCCGTAGCCGTTCTGTGCAGGCGTTCCGGAAACCATCGTTCCGTCCGGCATAAGATCAAATTCAACCACCGCTCCGTGCATAACTATAACGCCTACCGCAAGCACAGAAAATTGCAGTCCGAGCGGGACTCCCTGCTTTATATGAAGCATAAGCGAATCAAAGCCCACCTTAAAATCCTCCGCCCTCAGACGAAGCTCTTTATATCTTATAAACGTATAAGCCGAACAGGCGATAACGCTGATAAACTGTGCAAGCACGGTAGCTATCGCCGCGCCGGACGGTCCCATTTTGAAAACCGAAAGAAACACTATATCAAGCACGACGTTGAGCGCCGTGGAAATCACAAGAAATACAAGCGGCGTTACCGAATCTCCGTAGGCACGTAGTATTCCGCAGATAAAATTATATCCCATCTGCGCGATTATTCCGATAAATATCACAAAGCAATAGCTGTATGCGGCGTCATATACTTCCTTATTGGCTTCTGTTACGTTAATTATTCCAAGAAGCCACGGCAGAAGAATTATCGAAAGCACTGTAAGCACCGCCGATATTCCGACAGAAAGATATATCTGTGCGGCAAATGACTTTCTTACTCCCGCCGGATCGTTCTGCCCTACAAATTTAGCGGTTATAACTGAAAATCCGGCAGTACATCCGAACGCAAACTGAAGAAATATAAACGTAAGCGGAAATGTATCGTTTACGCCCGCAACCTCCGGAGATGAAAGCACCTGTCCGCATATTATGGCGTCGGTAAGAACATATACCTGCTGAAGAAGATACGATATTATTATAGGAACGGAATATTTGAGTATCACCTTCCACGGCGTTCCCACGGTAAGATCCATAGGCTGTGAAAGCTGTGAAAAAAAGCTCTTTTGTTTATTCATAAAATCTCCTCACGAGAAAATCTTTTCACATTATATAATTTTTTCTCGGAATGTCAATAGCCTGCCGCAAAATAATTTTGCGGCAGGCGCGGATTTGTCGGTCTTGTCTGCGATAAAACACGGTCAGAGCCCAATTACTTTTTCTGTCTGTTTTCGGTTCGGCATTTGTTGTAAATTCGCAAATTCAATCCGTTCAAAACTTAAAAATTTATTGACTTTGAGCAAAATTATGTT
>CAVEFC010000065.1:0-3969 GCA_963614875.1 uncultured Eubacteriales bacterium
GTTCGCAATAGCTCCTGCGGCTTCGAGGATGAAGCTTATCCCTCCGATAAGGGAAAAGCCGAAGCTTACGCGCGAAAATACAGCCTTGCTTGCGGCGCTTACGGTAATTGCCGCCGCAGCGGTTTATTTATATTACATTTATTACATAATGAAATAACTGAGAAAACGGAGGAAAAGAAGTGGAGAGGCTCTCACCGGAAAACACGGTTTCCGCAAAGCTTATGCTTTCGGGAAGCAAAATTTATCATCGCGACGAAACAGTAGTGGCTGCAAAGCTGCCTTTTGAGCTTTTCCTCTGCGCCGGAAAGGGAAGCTTTCTTATAGACGCGGGCGGAGAGCAGATATCGGTTTCCGAAAAAGAGGCGGTGCTTGTTCCGTGCGATACAGAATACACGCTCGACGTGGCGGAAGGAAGCGGGCTTGTTTTTGCCGCAATCGGACTTTCGGTATATTCAAATCTTCAGGTATTTTCTCTGTTCGATATGAAAACGTATTTCGACGGGCAGACGGGCGCAAAGATGACCGCGCTTTGCCGCGAGCTTTCGGAGCTGTCCTCGGAAAGAGAATTTACAAATCTTCGCCTTGAAAATGCGGTGAAGATAAAATGCGACGTTTACGGGCTTGCGAGAATTGCCCTTGACAGTGCGATTCCCAAATCGGGAGGGCGCGACATAATGGACAGGCACGAAAAGCTTGCAACCGTTCTCGAATACATACACGTAAACATAAAAAGAAACATTATGCAAAGCGAGCTTTCCGACATACTCGAAATGACGCCGGATTCGTTTTACAGAATGTTCAAAAGGCTTATCGGCGTTCCGCCGAAGGACTTTATAATATCGGAAAAGCTGCGTGTGGCAAGGGAAATGCTTGCACTCGGCGAGCTTCCGATAGGAGAAATTTCAAAAATGCTCGGCTATGACAATCAGCTCTATTTTTCAGCGCTTTTCCGTAAGAAATACGGCGTTTGTCCGACCGAATACAGAAAAGCGACCGAAAGGATTATATGATACTCAAAGGCGATATTTCAAAAATTGCGGATATACGGCTGTTCCTTTTCGATATGGACGGCACGATATACCTCGGGGACAAGCTGTTCCCGTTTACAAAGGATATGCTTAGCGCGATACGCGCGCAGGGAAAAACATATCTGTTTATGACAAACAATTCTTCAAAAAGCGTTTCCGCTTATGTAAAAAAGCTTGCTCGGCTCGGAATCGAAGCGTGCGGAGAGGATTTCATAACCTCGTCGCAGGCGACGGCGCTCTACCTCAACGCAAAGCTTGCCGGCAAAAAACTTTATGTCGCCGGAACGGAATCGTTCAGAAAAGAGCTCAGGGAAGCGGGAGTGTGCGTCTGCGAGGATTATTCCGAGGATATAGAGGGCGTTGTCATGGGCTACGACACGGAGCTTACATACAAAAAGCTTGACGACGTTTCGCGGCTGCTCACCGAAAAGGATATACCCTTTATCGCGGCGAATCCCGACCTTGTCTGTCCGACGGAATACGGCTATGTTCCGGATTGCGGATCGGTCTGCGGTATGCTTTACAACGCGACGGGAAAAACGCCGTACTATATCGGAAAGCCGCGTCCCGAAATGCCGCTGCTTGCGATAGAAAAAACAAAGCTTTCCGATCCTTTGGTGCGTCGGGAAAACACTCTTGTCATAGGCGACAGAATGTATACCGATATCGCCTGCGGAATAAACGCGGGAGTAAAAACAATGCTTGTTTTAAGCGGCGAAACCACCGAAAAGCAGGCTATGGAAAGCGATTATGATATAGATTACATCGTCGGGGACGCAGGCTGTATTTCCGACGTGCTTAAACAATAAAGATTTGGAGATAAAAAGAAATGATTTACGATGTTGCGGTTATCGGAGCGGGAGTAACGGGCGGACTTACAGCCGCCGCTCTCGCAAAGTATAAGCTCGGCGTTTGTCTTGTCGAAGCGGGAGCCGACGTTGCTCTCGGCGCTACGAAGGCAAACAGCGCCATAGTTCACGGAGGGTACGATCCCGTCCCGGGAACGCTGAAAGCAAAGCTTAACGTAAAGGGCGCAGAAATGATGGCGGAGCTTTGCCGTCGGCTTGACGTTCATTACAGAAACAACGGCTCAATGGTCGTTGCGTTCGACGAGGAACAGCTCGAGCATGTCAGGATGCTCTGCGAAAGAGGAAAGGAAAACGGAGTTTCCGGTCTTTCCGTAATAACGGGCGACGAAGCGAGAAAGCTTGAGCCGGCGCTTTCAAAAAATATAGTCGGCGCGCTTCTCTGTACCTCGTCGGGAATAGTATGTCCTTACGATCTTACAATAGCCGCGGTGGGCAATGCAATGGATAACGGCACCGACCTTTACTGTAACTTCAAGGTTACGGGTATTTCCGACGACGGAAGCGTCTATACGCTGAAATCCGACGACGGCGCAGAGATAAAAGCAAAATACATTGTAAATGCCGCAGGGCTCGGCTCGGATGATATCGCGCGTCTTTACGGTGACGATTATCATATAATCGCAAAAAAGGGCGAATATATGCTTCTTGACAAATCCGAGGGCGGACTTGTTTCGAGAACCATTTTCCAGACGCCGACAAAGGCAGGCAAGGGAATTCTCGTTACTCCCACGGTTGACGGAAATCTGCTTGTCGGCCCTACATCGGAAAAAACCGAAAAGGACGACAAGACAACGACGCTCGAAGGTCTTGACACGATAAAGGAAAAGGCTTCGCTTTCCGCCGACGGCATAAATTACAGAGCCGTGATTACGTCCTTTGCCGGACTTCGCGCAGCCTGCGCCGAAAATGAGGATTTCGTCCTTGAAATTTCTTCTCATTCTCCGCGCGCGATAAACGCGGTGGGAATAGATTCTCCCGGACTTTCTTCGTCTCCCGCAATAGCGGAATATATAGTTGAGCTTCTTGCAAAGGCGGGACTTGCGCTTGAAGAAAAGCCAAGCCATATCGACACCCGCGTTTCGTGCAAGCATTTCCGCACGCTTTCCGCCGAGGAAAAGAACGAGATAATAAAGAAGGATTCGTCATACGGCAGAGTAATATGCCGCTGCGAAACGGTGACGGAGGGCGAAATTCTTGCCGCGATAAGACAGAATCCGAAGGCGACGACGATCGACGGTATAAAGCGCAGAACAAGAGCCGGAATGGGACGCTGTCAGGCGGGGTTCTGCACGCCGTTCGTAACGGAGCTTATCGCAAAGGAGCTCGGAATTGCCGAAAATCAGGTTACGAAAACAGGCGGCAAATCAAGACTTTTGCTCGGAAACAGAAAATAAGGCGGAGGGAACATAGCTATGAAAAAATGTGATATTGCCGTTATAGGCGGAGGCCCCGCGGGAATGGCGGCAGCCGTTTCCGCATTTGACAACGGCGTAAAGGATATACTCATAATCGAGCGCGACGAGGGACTCGGCGGTATTCTCCGTCAGTGTATTCATAACGGCTTCGGACTTCATCGCTTCGGCGAGGAGCTTACCGGTCCCGAATATGCGGACAGATACAAGAAAATGGTCATCGAAAGGGAAATTCCTTATATCGTAAAGACAATGGTTCTCGGAATAGAACAGGGCGAAAACGGCAGACATATCGTCACCGCAATGAACAGCGAGGACGGCGTGTTTACGATCGACGCGGGAGCCGTTGTGCTTGCAATGGGCTGCCGTGAAAGAAGCCGCGGTCAGCTCAACATTCCCGGCGAACGTCCCGCAGGCGTATATACGGCGGGAACGGCGCAGAGATTTATAAACATAAAGGGCGAAATGCCCGGAAAAAACGTCGTTATTCTCGGATCGGGAGATATCGGGCTTATAATGGCGAGAAGAATGACGCTTGAAGGCGCGAACGTAAAGCTTGTATGCGAGCTTATGCCGTATTCCGGCGGACTCAACAGAAACATCGTTCAGTGTCTTAACGACTTCGGTATACCGCTCAGACTCAGCCACACGGTGTCGAAG
>CAVEFC010000066.1:0-3578 GCA_963614875.1 uncultured Eubacteriales bacterium
AGCATTTGTCAATAGGTTTTAAGCATTTTTTTGCTTTTAAGCGACTGCTTTCCCGTATTTTTCGGTTCGGGGGCGGGGGTATAATGGCGCGCTTCGCGCGGAAAAACGGATAAAACAAAAACCGCACCCATATCGGATGCGGTTTTTTTCAGACTGTATTAAAAGGATTATTTACCGAAATATCTGTTAAGAAGTCCCTCAAAGGCTTTCCCGTGGCGCGCTTCGTCCTTTGCCATTTCGTGTACGGTGTCATGAATTGCGTCAAGATTTGCGGCTTTGGCTCTTTTTGCAAGGTCATATTTGCCGGCTGTCGCGCCGTTTTCGGCGGCAACTCTCATTTCAAGGTTTTTCTTTGTTGAGGGCGTTACGACTTCGCCGAGGATTTCCGCAAATTTGGCTGCGTGTTCGGCTTCTTCATACGCAGCTTTTTCCCAATAAAGACCTATTTCGGGGTAGCCTTCTCTGAACGCAACCCTTGACATAGCAAGATACATACCGACTTCCGAGCATTCGCCGTTGAAGTTCGCGCGGAGATCGTTTACGATGTCCTCGGAAACGCCTTCCGTAATACCTACAACGTGTTCCGTCGCCCACGAAGTTTTGTTTTCTTCAACCTTTTCAAATCTGCTTGCCGGCGCGTTGCACTGAGGGCATTTTTCGGGGGGAGTATCTCCCTCGTGAACGTAGCCGCATACTTTGCATACCCATTTTGCCATGATATATTCCTCCTGAAATTATTTTTTGTTTTTATCAAGACATTTTCCGCATATTCCGCGAAAAACTATACTTGCCGATGTAATTTTCCCGTCGATTTCATTTTCGACACTATCAAGCCCCATAATTTCAACATGGGACATAATATCTTCAACCGCTCCGCATTCCGTGCAGAAAAAATGATTGTGATAATTTACGTTGCCGTCATAACGTTCTTTTCCCTTAGCTCCGAGCGCGATTATATCTCCGCTGTCGCAAAGCGCGGCAAGATTACGGTAGACTGTCGCAAGGCTTATTTTCGGATATTCTTTTCTCAGGCTTGCATAAACCATATCCGCCGTGGGATGATCCTTCCGCGAGCGCATATTTTTAAGTATTGCGTCACGCTTGTCGGAGTGCTTTTGAACTGTCTGTCTCTTTTCCGTAAGCATTTTTGTCCCACCCGCTTTTCAAAAATGATAATCATTACTGTTATCAGTATACACGGTTTTTCCGGAATGTCAATAGTTTTTTTCAAAAATTTTTTTGTATTTTTTCTTCGTGTCGCTACCCTATTGATTTTTTTCCGGAAATCGTATATCATAATTATGTAATGATTTTTTTCCAAAAGGCAAAGGCTATGCTCGTAATTGATTTGAAAACAGGACTCTCCGCCAAGCTTGATAACGATATGTCTTTATCCTGCGCGGTCGGAAATTTTGACGGCGTTCATAAAGGTCATATGGCGCTTCTGCAAAAGGCGGCGGAAAAAAACGGCTGTACGCACAGCGCCGTCTGGACGTTTGCCTCCCATCCGCGCGTCTGCATGGGCGATGAAAATTTCTCCGCACTCACGACAACGGAGCAAAAGCTCGCTCTGTTTGCCGACGCCGGAATCGAGCTTGCAATACTTGAAGATTTCCCCGCCGTAAAGGATATGTCACCGGAGGATTTTGCCGTAAAGCTGCTCTACGGCAGGTGCGGCGTCCGCACCGCCGTGTGCGGATACAATTTCAGATTCGGCAAAAATGCCGCCGGAACGCCCGCGCTGCTTTCAAAGGAATTTTCACGGCTCGGGGCAGACGTTATAACGGTTGACGCCGTAAAAACCGCAGAAGGAGAAATAATCAGCTCCTCCACAATACGCACTCTTATCGAGGGCGGAAATATCGAAAAAGCAAACGAAATGCTCGGAAGAGAATTTGCCGTTTCGCTTCCCGTAAGCGAAGGTCACAAGCTCGGAAGAACGCTCGGACTTCCCACAATAAATCAGGTTTTTCCGTTCGGATGCGTCATTCCGCGTCACGGCGTGTATGCCGCAAAATGCAATATAAAAGGAAAAGAATATATTGCCGTCGCAAACGTGGGCGTAAGACCTACGGTCACGGAAAATACGGAAAACATAAACTGCGAAACTCACATAATTGGTTTTTCGGGCGATCTGTACGGAGAGCTTGTATCCGTAAGGCTTTACCGCTTTCTGCGCGACGAAAAAAAATTCCCCTCCGTCGCGGAGCTTAAATCGGCGATAACCGCCGACATTCTGAAAACCGGAGAATTGTTTTCCTCAAAAGGACAAGGGCAATGAAATTACACAAAAGTATAAAATTCGCAATTATCCTTATGTGCGCTGCGATATTGCTTTCGGCGCAGCTTGCTTTTCCCGTCTGCGCCGCGGACTTTGAGGGCGAGCTTCACGCCGAAAACATATGCGTTATGAACACCGAATATTCGGAGGTCGTCTACACTAAAAACGCCGATGAAAAAATCGCGCCGGGCCCCTCCGCAAAGATACTTGCCGGAGTTCTTGCCTTCGAGCATTATGCCGGAAACGAGGAAAAGCTCGTAACCGTAACCTCCGCCGCACTGAAAAACATTTACGGCGGAGCGGTGATAAACTTAAAGGAAGGCGAACAGCTCCGCGCGATAGACCTTATCTACGCAATGATAGTCGGAGGCGCAAGCGACGCGGCAAACGCCCTTGCAATAGACATATCGGGAAACGTCACGGAATTTGTCGCAATGATGAACCGCAAGGCGCGCGAGCTCGGTGCGACGTCTACCGCATACGCAAATCCGACGGGACTTGACGCACGCGGTGCATATACGACCGCGCGCGACACGGCGATCATCGCCTGCTATGCGCGAAAAAATCAGAAATATATGCAGGCGTGCAACACAAAAACATATAAAATTCCGGAAAACGAAACAAGCAAGGCGCGCACGGTCTACACCAAAAACGCTTTCCTTGCGAATTATTCCTCGGACAAATATCTCTATTCCAAGGCGGAGGGAATGAGCGTCGGGTTTACCGACGACGCCGGCAGATGCGTTATAACCTCGGCTTCGGAAAAAACGTTTTCGTTTGTCTGCGTTGTGATGGGCGCAACGGACGGCAGCGACGGAAAAATGTACGCATATACCGACGCAAAGGCGCTTATCGAGTGGGCGCTCGGAAATTTTGCGCTTGTCAGAATATGCTCTTCGGCAGACGTTACGGGCGAGCTTCCCGTTTCGCTTTCAAAGGAAAGAAATTACGTTACCGTCGCCGCCAAAAACGACGTCTATGCGTTTCTTCCGGAGGATACCGATACATCGAAAATAGTAAAAACCGCGGAATATTACGAAAAATCGCTTACTGCGCCCGTCCGTAAAGGAACGGAGGTCGGAGAGCTGACGCTCACGCTCGACGGAAAAATCCTCGGCAAAGTTCCGCTCATAACCAAGCTCGACGCCGAAAAAAGCGCTTCCCTTTCGTTTGAAGCGGCTGTAAAAAGCGCAATGAAATCAAAGCCGTTTGCGGTTGCGGTATCGGTAATAATCGCTGCTACCGTGCTTTTTACATTTGTCAGAATTTTCGTGCTGATGAAAAAAGCTCACACAAA
>CAVEFC010000067.1:0-3508 GCA_963614875.1 uncultured Eubacteriales bacterium
TTTTCTGACAATACAAAAATTTCTTTCTCAGGCGAAAAGTAAAATCAAACCCGAATAAAACGGATAAAGAAGCGTCGGAACGCATTTTGCGGTTCCGACGCTTTTGTATTTGTATGCGGCAAATCAAATGTGAATATTTTACTCAATACTGTAAATCACATCTACAATCCGTCGTAATTTCTTGAAAAGTTCGCTGAAAAATAATAAAATATAAGTGTATATGTGTTGATGAATTGAATATCCAAGTAAGAATGGTAAAATTATTATTCAAAAAACAGAGACATCTATTGACAAAGCAAGGGTTTTCAAGTAAAATAAATATGGATAGGTTTCTTGTGGGACAGCCGGCTTTGTGTACTGTCCGTGCGAGCCGCAAAAACAATATTGCTCAGATGAAAAGGAGGATACATATGTCCGATAATACAAAGGATAGCGCGTCATCGCGCCGCACGATTTGGGTTATATGCCGCATTTTTTTGCTTGTGCTGCTGGCTTTGTTTGTGCTGAGCTGCGCCGTCCTGATTTTGCAGTCAGTCCTTCCGATTGATCGTATGCCGGGATTGTTGCGGCCGTCTGCCGAAAACAATTCGGCTATGTCGCCGACGGTAAAGCGCGGAGATTTTCTGCTTCTGCGCTCCGCAAAGGACGGCGTGAAAACGGGCGATGTCGTTTCATATAAATCGGGCAGAGGCTTTACGCTCGGCAGAGTGATTTCCGAGGACGGCGATGAAATTATCGTCAAGGGCGATGCGGACTGTGTTGCCGTAAAAATCGCAAAGGAAAGCGTACGCGGCATATGGAATGGTTTCCGTATTCCGCTTTTGGGATATCCGATCCTTTGGATACAGACGGTGCCCGGATGTATCATTTTCATTGTTTTGTTTATTTTGCTTGACGTTGCGATATCGCTTCTGGCGGGGAAAAAGAAACAGAAAGATGCAGAAAATATCGAAAATATCGAAAGCTCCGAAGCGGAGAAAAATACAAAAGAATCGGAAGCCGATGACGACGAAGGCTTTGCCATTGGAGGCTTTCTGATTCTGCGCGGATGGTCGCGCCTGAAACGCAGGATAAACGAGCGCAAAGCGCGGAAAGGAGAAAATGCCGAATGAAAACAGACGCAGAAAAAACGGAAACGACAGAAACGCCGACCAGATATAAAGTCATTATTATAGTTTTATCGGTTCTGCTGGCAATATCTCTTGCCTTGCTTGCGATACAGTTTGTGCGGAAAGCGATTTTTTCCTCCGGCGAGGCAACCATAAAAAACAACAGCATAGGTATGGCGGAAAAAAGCTGGAGCCTGAGCGCAAAGGACCTTCTGCCCGGCGACAGCGTTTCAAACAGCTATGAGATTGTGTATTATCTTGACGGCAGAACGCCTGTTCTGTTCCGCGCGATTGTTGACACCGACAGCACCGGCATAGCCGACGTGCTGACGATCACCGTTGAAGATACCGACAGCGGTGAAGTTATCTGCAGCGGCAGACTCGGCGAGATCGCGGGACGCGATTTTTCCGATACGGTTGAAGGCAGCGGCGACAGCAGAAAAACAGTAACATATAAAATTACGCTGACGCTTGACACCTCGGCAGGAAACGAATATCAGAGCGCGGAGCTGGCGCTGCGTTTCCGCTGGTCGCTTGAGAAAGAGGGTGGCGGGCAGTGACGGAGCAAAAAGCCAAAAAACTCGCAAGACGGCTGACGGCAAGCATTGTCGCAATCATTCTTCTTACGGCGGCGCTGAGCGTTACAACCTTTGTGCTTGTTTTCACCTCGCTGTCAGCGGAAGGCTCGCTGTTTTTCACAACGGGTAACGTCCGACTCAACTTAAACGACGGTAAGCCCGTCATTACCGATTCGGAATGTCTTTTCGCGCCCGGCGCTCAGGTGGAAAAGCAGTTCACGGTGGAAAATCTCAGCACGTGCGCGGTCTGGTATAAATTTTATTTTACCAATATGAGCGGTACGCTTGCGGACGATATCAATGTGGAAATCCGCGACGGCGATACGGTGCTTATGCAGGGGAAAATGTCTGAGCTGACCGAGAAAAACACCGTGGCGGCAGATACGGGACTTGATGTCGGCGAAAAGAAAACGCTTACGGTTATTTTCCGGTTTGACGAGGACGCGGGAAACGATAAGCAGGGACTTCTTCTCAGCTTTGATTTCAATGCGAAAGCCGTTCAGATGAAAAACAATCCCGACAAAAAATTTAATTGAGGTGGACTGATGAATAAAAGTAAAACACTTGACCTGATAAAAAATATTCTCACTTGGATTGTTGTCGCAATAGCGGTGCTGATGATGATTTTCACAATTATTTCGGCAACCACGCTCGACCGCAACAACCGCAGTCTTTTCGGATTCAAAATGTATAAAATTCTGTCCGATTCAATGAAGGCGACGGATTTTGCGGCAGGCGACCTTATATTTGTCAAGGAAGTCGATCCCGCCACGCTCAAAGAAGGCGATATCATTTCCTACACCTCAACAAATACCGATAATTTCGGCGAGGTTATTACGCATAAGATACGCAGGCTCACAACCGACGGAAACGGAAATCCCGGCTTTGTTACCTACGGTACAACGACAAACGAAGACGACCCCAAGGTTGTTACATATCCGTATGTGCTGGGAAAATATTGCGGAAAGCTGCCGAAGCTCGGATATTTCTTTGAATTTCTTCAGACCACGCCCGGATATATTGTGTGTATTCTCATTCCGTTTGTATTGCTGATTCTTTCGCAGGGCGTCAACAGCGTGCGACTTTTCAGAAAATATAAGGCGGAACAAAACGCCGCGCTTGAAGAAGAAAAAGCTAAGCTCGCCTCCGAAAAGGAAGAAATGCAGAAGATGATGCAGGAGCTTATGGCAATGAAAGCACAGATGAACAGCGGTGACAATCCGCCCGCGCCGGAAGTAAAAACAGAAGAAAAAACGCCACAGCCCGAAAACGCCGAAACAGCGAAAATGAAAGACGATCTTGCAAATGTGGAAGCTGAAATAAAACATCTTGCCGCTGCCCGCGACGAGCTGACGGCAAAGCTTGCGGAAATGGACGAAGAAGAAAAAACAACCGCCGAAAAGCAGATAGCAGGACTCGGCGCGACGCTGGAAAAGCTCGGCGAGCTTAAAGAAACCATATCGGCAAAAATAACAGATACAAAAAGCGAATAATTTCGCGCGTTCTCTCACCCCACGGGGTGAGGGGGCAATTAAAGGACATAAACGGGGGGATTTTATGTCTTTTGATTGCCGGAACAAAAAAATTCGGCAAAGCCGAAAGCAAGGAGGAAATTTTTATGAAAATTGCACAATCGGCGAAAAAATTGACGGGGGGGGGGTGTCACTACGTAAAATTGGTGATACTGCCCAAAGCTGAACCCGAGGCGGTAATCATTTAAGCGGAATATCTCCTTTTTAAGTCGATGCGGGAGATATTCTTTCCTCTCGCATCGGCGAAAAAAATTTATACAAAGGAGAAAATCATGACAAAAATTTCAAC
>CAVEFC010000068.1:0-3406 GCA_963614875.1 uncultured Eubacteriales bacterium
CTATCTTATCGAAAGCGGGAGAAAGGTAAAGGTCTTAAAATGTCATATTCACACGCAAAAGGGAAAGCCTTCGTGCTTGATTACACCGAAAACTATATGGAAAAGGTGTTTTATTTCTGTCTCAAAAAGACGAGCGACAGAAAAGAAGCCGAAGAGTTGACGCAGGATATTTCCTTTAATATTGTTTCGGCGCTGGAAAGAAATATTCCGGAAAATTTTCCTGCGTGGGTGTGGCAGATAGCAAGAAACAGATACAGCGTCTGGGCAAGCGAAAAGCACGAAAGATCCGAGAAGATATCAGGTACCGATATTTCGGATTACGATCTGCCAGACAACGCCGACGTTTCGGACGGGCTGATAGAGAAGGAGCAGCTTTTGCTCCTCCGTCGAGAGCTTGCGTTCATCGCGGGCGAATACAGAGACGTTATCCTTGCTTATTATATGGAAAACCGAAGCATAAAGGAGATTGCAAAAAGCCTCCGTTGTGCTGAGGGAACTGTCAAGAGCAGACTTTTCCGAGCCCGTAATATTTTGAAAGAAGGTATGGATATGGCAAGAGAATTCGGAGTCAGAAGTTATAAACCGGAGGAAATATCATTCGTTGCGAATATGTCAAACAGAGGGCTTGACGGTCAGCCCTGGAGTGTCCTTATGGATCACCTGCTTTATAAGAACATCTTCCTTGAGGCTTACGGCAACCCCGAAACGGCGGAGCAGCTTTCGCTCGAGCTCGGTGTTTCGCTTCCTTACATGGAATGTGAGCTTGAATTTCTGTGCAGGGAAACATTCCTTAAAAAGGACGGCGACAAATACTATACGGCGTTCCCGATAATCAGCAGGAGCGCGCAGGAGGCTATCCACGCATACAACGAAACGATTACGCGCGAGATAACATCAAAAATGGAGCAGTATGTCGATCACCTGCACGAAAAGCTCGGCGACGGACTTTTCGGAGGATATGTTAATTACGAAACGGCGAAATGGACGCTCATAATGCGGCTTTTTGACAGGTACTGCGTAAGATATATGGAGTCGTTTACAAAGCGTCCGCGCGGTGGCGAATGGGATATCTGCGGCTATCAGACAACTAACGCCGCAACCCCCGCATTTGTCGGATGTCACGGCTCGGGCAAAGAAGGCAGCTTCGAGCAGTATATATTCAAATACAAAGGCATTTCCGGAAAAATACCCGACACGCTTGACTGGGGCAAAGCGGAAACGCTCGAAAAGCTCGCTCGCGGCGAGGATGTCTCGGGAAGGGACCGTGCGCTTGAAGCGCTTGAAAAATACGGCTATGTGAAAAAAACGGGCGATAAATACGCTCTGAACATAGTTGTTCTTAAAGAAGACGCGCTTTCTTATTCGGACGACGTTCTCCGTGCGCTTGAAAACGATATAAGAACAATATTCCGCACTGCGTCTGAGTTCTCGACGAAGATTGTAAAGAACGAGCTCCCGGACTATTTTGCCGGCGACGAGCAGGCTGTCGCTGTGGCGTGTGACCTTGCGCAGTTTAAGCGCGGCTATGTTCTTGAGCAGGCAATTGCGGACGGCTGGCTGAAGTATGACGAAAATATTTGCCCCTGTGTCGGCGCTCGTGTGGAATTTTAATAAAAACTATTGACAAATTGCGAATAATATTGTACAATATAGATGTAAAAGATGACTGTCGTCCGTATGCGAGCCGAGTGTAAAATGACAAGGTTTGAAAAAGAGATTTCTTTTCGCATAGCGGACAAAACAAAAGCGCACCTCGATTTTTTGAGGTGCGCTTTTGTATGTAAGTTAAAATTTTCTGCGTTTTTTGGGTTTGCGGGCTGCGCCGGATATTCCTGCAAAGGCTGAAGTTACAAGTATCACCGCAGCGCATATGGCAAACATAAGCGGTCTTATGGATGTTCCTGCACCGAGCGCGACAAGCGCAAGCACAAGCAGAAACAGAACCCCCGAAAAAAGTCCGGCGCGAAGTCCGCCGTCGCCGCACTTTCTGGCGGAGATAAAAGCTCCGGCAAACGCGGAAATAAAAAGTGACGCAAGTGCGAGCGGTGCGGAATATTTATCGGGATCGGGAAGGGAAAGTCCTATCGCGGCGGAAATCAAAAGGGACACTGCTCCGCACGCAATGCCCCAGAGCGTGCCCTTTATAACGCACGCAAAAATGTTATTATTTTCAGCAGATTTACGCATAATTGCCTCCGAGACGTTTTTGTTTTATACATATGCGCGGCTCGGACAAATTATGCTTATTTGTTTTCGCTGTCCTCGGACGGCTTGTCCTCGGTTTTTTCGGCTTCTGCGGGTTTTTCCTCCGCCTTTGCCTTTTTGGGATCATAAACCTCGCCTGCTCTGCGGTCTATGGAGCGGAGAGCGAAACGCGAGAAGCTGATACGGGTGCGATCCTTGCTTGTAACTATTGTGAAGATATCGTCCTTTACCTTTACAACGCAACCGACGATTCCGCCGATTGTTGTTATTTCGTCGCCGACCTGAAGAGAGTTCTTCATATCGTTCTGTTCTTTTTCCTGTTTTTTCTGAGGTCTTATAACAAGAAAATAGAAAACCACGACGATGAGTATGAGCATTATCCAGAATACCCAGTTTGTCATTCCGCCGGATGTAGTCGTTGTGCTGCCGGAGGATGTCGATGCATCAAGAAGCATAAGCATATTAAAAAGTACCTTTCAAATATTGAATTTTTATATAGTATAACGCAGTCCGCCCGATATTTCAAGTAAATTATTTATGAATAAATTATTTTTTAATTGCAAAAGCCGGCGCAGCGCGCCGGCTTTTGCAATCGGTATATCATGCGGTGACGGCAGGAATACTTTCCGCATCGGGAAGAATTTCCGTGCGTCTTTGCTCCTCCTGCGGAGAGTATCCTGCGCCGAGTCCGAAGCTGACGCTTATGGCGTCGTTGACCCTTTGCATAAGTAAATCGTCAAGATGTCCCATTTTTTCTCTGAGGCGGCGTTTGTCGATCGTTCTGATCTGTTCGAGCAGTATAACCGAATCTCTTGCCAGACCGAATGTTTCCGCATAAACGTCGATATGCGTAGGGAGCTTTGCCTTGCTGATCTGACTTGTTATGGCGGCGGCTATAACGGTCGGACTGTACCTGTTGCCGACGTCGTTCTGAACGATCAGCACGGGGCGGAGTCCGCCCTGCTCGCTGCCGACGACCGGACTCAGATCCGCATAATAAATATCTCCTCGTTTGACATTCAAGTTCTTCACACTCTCTTTGCTTTGATACTTTGGAAAGAAACTCTTTCCGAATATATTTTTTCCGTATCACCGTAGTGTTTAATCAAGGAAATATAAAAATATTGTGACAAATATTTACAGAATGTGCCGCGCGCGGACAAGGCTCTGCGCTTTGCCGCTCACTTTATTATATTTTCGT
>CAVEFC010000069.1:0-3185 GCA_963614875.1 uncultured Eubacteriales bacterium
GAGCCCCCTGCATCAAAAAGAAAAAGCACCTGCGGTGCTTTTTCTTTTTGGTGGAAACGAGGGGGCTCGAACCCATGACCTCACGGATGTGAACCGTGCGCTCTGACCAACTGAGCTACGCTTCCCTGTCGTAAGGTTATTTTACCACAACAAAAGCGCAAATGCAATAGTATTTTGCCGAAAAAATATAAAATTTCGCCGTCTTCTATTGACAAATATTAAAAAAACGGATATATTATAATGTAAACAGAAAAAATGCTATCGTCGGGACACGTCCCGCCGATGTCGGCGTAAAAGAGAGAAGCGCCTCCGGCTGAAAGCGCTTTACGTATGGCACGGCACGGATACCACCCGTTCGGCACGGCGCAGGAAATGGCGCTGCGGGAAAGCCCGTTACAGCAAAAAGAGTTAAAGCTTGAGTGGAACCGTGCATTGCACCTCATATTCCTTTGCGGAATGTGGGGATTTTTTGTTTTTTAAGTACATTATTTTGAAAGGATATAAAAATTCAATGGAAATCAAAATCAACGGCGAAAATTTCAGTGTTGAAAACGGTCTTTCCGTTTATGACGCTGCAAAAGCGGCAGGCGTTTCCGTTCCGCGCGAGGTTATAGCCGCGGAAATCAACGGCGAAACGCACGAGCTTTCCTACCCCGTTCACGACGGAGATAACGTAAAGCTTCTCACATTTGAAGATGAAGGCGGAAAAAAGACTTTCTTCCACACGGCGTCGCACATTCTCGCGCAGGCGGTAAAGCGTCTTTACCACGAAGTAAAGCTCACGATAGGACCGGCAATCGACAACGGCTTCTATTACGATTTCGACTCCGATGTGACATTTGCGGCTGAAGAGCTTGAAAAAATCGAAGCCGAAATGAAGAAAATAGTAAAAGAAAATCTCAAAATAGAGCGCTTCACGCTTCCTCGTGAGGAAGCCAAAAAGTTTATGGAGGAAAAGGGCGAGCCTTATAAGGTTCTGCTTATAGACAGAGTCCCCGAAGGCGAAGAGATATCGTTCTACAAGCAGGGCGAATTCACCGACCTTTGTGCAGGTCCTCATCTTTTCTCCACGGGCGCGGTAAAAGCGTTCAAGCTCACACAGTGCACGGGCGCATATTGGGAGGGCGATTCCAAAAACAAAATGCTTCAGAGAGTTTACGGCACGGCTTTCCCGACAAAAGAAGCTCTTGCCGCATATCTCGATATGCTTGAAGAAGCGAAAAAGCGCGATCACCGCAAGCTCGGAAAAGAACTCGGACTGTTCACGATAATGGACGAAGGCCCTGGCTTCCCGTTCTTCCTTCCCAACGGAATGGTGCTCAGAAATACGCTTATCGAATACTGGCGCGAGGTTCACAAGAGATACGGCTATGTTGAAATAAGCACGCCTATGATACTCAACCGTTCTCTCTGGGAGCGTTCCGGTCACTGGGCGCATTATAAAAACAATATGTATACCACCGTTATCGACGGCGCTGATTTTGCCATAAAGCCGATGAACTGCCCCGGCGGTATGCTTGTTTATAAATCCGAAATGCATTCCTACCGTGATCTTCCTCTCCGTATGGGCGAGCTTGGCGTTGTGCATCGTCACGAGCTTTCCGGTGCTCTTCACGGACTGTTCCGCGTCCGTTGCTTCACGCAGGACGACGCTCATATCTTTATGACGTGGGATCAGATGAAGGATGAAATCAAAAACGTTGTAAGACTGTTCGATGAGGTTTATTCCGTATTCGGTCTTTCCTATCAGATAGAAGTATCCACAATGCCTGAGGATCATATGGGCGACGTAAAGGATTGGGATTTCGCAACCGAAACCCTTAAGGAAGCCGTTTCCGAAATGGGCAAGGATTACGTTATAAACGAAGGCGACGGCGCATTTTACGGCCCGAAGCTTGACTTCCACCTTTCAGACTGTCTGGGCAGAACGTGGCAGTGCGGTACGATACAGCTCGATATGCAGCTTCCCGAAAGATTTGAGCTTGAATATATGGGCGCGGATAACGAAAAGCATCGCCCCGTAATGATTCACCGCGTTGTTCTCGGCTCTATCGAAAGATTTATCGGTATCATCACCGAGCATTATGCAGGAGCATTCCCCATATGGCTTGCTCCCGTTCAGGTAAAAATTCTTCCCATAGGCGAAGGTCACGTTGAGTATGCAAACAAAATCAAAGACATACTTGAAGAAAATCATCTGCGCGCAGAGGTTGACGCAAGAAACGAAAAGATAGGCTACAAGATAAGAGAAGCTCAGCTGAAGAAAGTTCCTTATATGCTTGTTGTGGGCGATAAGGAAATGGCGGAAGGACTTGTTGCCGTCCGCAGCAGAAGCGAAGGCGAGCTCGGTCAGCTTACAATAGAGGATTTTGTAAAAAGAGCTGTTGGAGAAGTCAAAAGCAAAGTAAACAAATAAAAACGAAAATCGCCCCGAAAATATTTCGGGGCGATTTCAGACAGTAAATGTGCGAGGTGTGCGCGTGAAAATTACAAAAACGGAAATCGTAAATATGATAATGATAGAAAACAAAAGCACGGGAAAGGTTCTTGTGCTTGACAGGCGCGGCTCGTGGGCGGGACTGACTTTTCCCGGCGGTCACGTCGAAAAAGGAGAACCGTTTTATGACGCCGCCGCACGCGAAGCAAAGGAGGAAACGGGGCTTGACGTATCCGATCTGCAGCTTTGCGGCGTGGTTCACTGGGGAAACAGGCAAAACGGCGACTGCTATCTCGAATTTCTTTACAAAACAAGCAAATTCTACGGCGTGCTTCTGCCCGAAACCATAGAAGGCAGCATCGGATGGATGTCGCCCGAGGAGCTTAAAAATTCGGACAGACTTTCTCCGAACTTTTCAATGTATCTGCCGATGTTTTTTGAAAACAAATACAGCGAGCTGTATTTCGATTGGAACGGCACCGACTGGAACGGCAAACCGGAATATAAGTGAAGATAAAATGTCTGACCGGATGCGGTAAAATAAAGCAAAAACAGAGATGAACAATTTCACCTCTGTTTTTCTTTTTGCAAGGTTTATACGAGCCTGCAGCCGAAGTTTTTTGCCTTTTTGCAAACTTGTCCGTGCAGATACTGAAAACTCTGCACAAAGCAATTTAACCAAAGTTTCTTTGTCTTTTTTAATAAATTCCGTCTGCGCAGATACTGAAAAATCTGCACATCGCCACCG
>CAVEFC010000070.1:0-3145 GCA_963614875.1 uncultured Eubacteriales bacterium
CTTGTTGCGCCCTTTTTATCCCTTCTTTGGCTTTTACCTGCTCTTTTTATTGGACCTTTTTTGAATTATCCTCTTGACTTTTTACCATAGGACTTGTTTTTGTTTTGTTGCCTTTAAGACAATGCGTCCGCCGGAATTCTCAACTAAAGGCTATGCACATTTCAGTGTGTGGGAGGAAAAAAATATGCACAATCTTAGGATGAGAAAACAGTGTCTGAAAACTGTTGTAAGCAGGAGAGAAATTTCTCCCCTGCTTAACCTGTTTTTTGATACTTTGGTACGAAGAATCCTGAAAATTATTCGTACTTGAGTGTGCCGCTCTGGCTTGAAACATATTCTGACCATTCAGCGTCCGTATAGTTGTATTTTATAAGACGGAATCCGCCGAAGTCGTACATTATGTTGTAGTTTTCGGTATAGTAGTCGCACTGATAACCCATAAGGAAGCAGGCCGTTGTTCCCGCAAGAGGAATACGATAATATTTCTGGAGGAATGCTTTCTCGAGCTCTGCCGTAATAGCAAGTTTAATCTTGTTGTCAGCTTCTGCGAATCTACCTGTGCCGATGAGAGCATTTGACCAATCTTTCCATGTCATCGTTACTTCTTCGCCGTTTACCGTCATAGTGTATGTTTCGGAAGCGGGATCCCAGCATCTTGCTTCGTTGATGGAGTACTGGTCGGAGTTGCAGTAAACCTGGAGGTTACGGAAGGGATAGAATGCAGCGCCGCCCCATGCGCCGTAACCGATAGCGAAGTCGCCGCGCACGCCTACATCGCCATAACGATCCGTAAGGTTGCCGACAGGTTCCAATGTGATCTTGCCGAAACCGGATCCTTCGATTGCCGCATTGATGTACTTCTGGAGAAGTTCGCACTGCTTCTGAGCGGGAGAATCGAGAGAGCCCTTCATCCAAGCGATACGGATTTTGATCTCTTCGCCCGCCTTGTAAATGCCGTCTGCAACGAGCTTGTCGCAAGCAGCCTTCATAAGAGCCTTAGCTTCTGTGAGGTTGTAGCCGTTGATGGACTTATAAGCTGACTTGAGATCCTTGTAGGGTGTACCCTCGCCGTACTTAACGCCATAGAGGTCGCAGACTGCCTGCATAGCTTCATCGGAGTTACGATAAGAGGATGTCGGATCACTGTAAACATCATAGAAGTAGAGGTTGTTCATAAGAGCATATGCGGGCTTGTAGCCTTCCGTGGCGGTAACCCACTCTGCTCTGTCTATCGCAAGGCTGAACGCCTTACGGAAATCGGCATTTGAAAGAACAACGCTGTTCTTATTGCCTTTGGACTCGTCCATAACCTTGAGGTCTTCGAGTCGGCAGTCAAAGAAGATAGACATTGTGTATGTTTCATCTACCTTATAAAGACGGTCGGATGTGCCGTATGTCGCGAGATCGTCAGCCGTAGGAGTCCATTCGGTGAGCTCGCCCTTGAGGAATGCCTGCTTTGCGGCTGCGTCATCCATAACGTCTATAACGATCTTTGTTGTCTGATACTGCTGCTTCTTTTCACCGTCAACGAGGAAGTTCGTGTAAGAAACGAGAGAACCATCGCTCTGCTTTTCCCAGCCGTACCAGTTTTCGTTCTGAACGAAAACGATCTGCTTATCCGATTCATAAGAAGACATCTTGTAGGGACCGTAAGACATTGTCGTTGCCTTGCTTGTGCAGTAGTTTGTTGTCTTGAGCTCGCCTGTTGTGTCATAGCCTGCTTCGTAAAGCGGAGCGTAAACGAGCCATGTTGATGTGCAGGACGTGAGGAAGTAATTGTAATCAATAGCCGTCTGTGTTACATAGCGGATTGTATAATCATCTACTTTGTAGCAACCGACCGCATCGTATTCTACCTTGTCGCCGAGCTTGCCGGAGTTAACGAACATAGCCTCTTTTGCATAGTTTGCGATATCGCTCTCATCCGTTATATCGAACAGTGCAAGAACGTCTGTAAGAAATCTCATAACAGCTTCTTTGTTTTCGGTTGTTACTTTTGTATAGCCGTAAGCGTTTGCTGCGTCAGAGAGAAGTTTGACATCAGCGTCGGTGCCCGCCTTATATGTGGTGTGTAATGTATTGAGACTTTTGGAGTAGAGAGTCATCTCTGTGCTGGAAAGGTTGATATAAACCTCGCCCTTTGCGATGCCTGCGTCAAGATCGTAGGAGTAGTCGCCGTCTTCGTCATCACCATATGCGGGAACCATTGCGTCATAGATGGGAGCTTCCGAGTTGTAGTAAGCAAGACCGCCCGCTACTGCGGATTCGCCGGAGTAATAGAGGTTTGCACGGTAGTTTCTCATCTTCGAGTCGAGAAGTTTCTTCATCGAATCGATGTATGAGTCTGCGTTGATAATGGTGCCGTCTTCCCATTTAGCCTTTTCATTGAGCTTGATTTCAAAAACATAACCGCTTTCAACCTGATCGGCTGTTTTGCCTGTGGGGGGGGTAACCTTATATTTCGTAAGGTCATCCTGATGTGTCTTGGTTACATCCTCGATGGATGTAGCCATTTCGTATACCCACTGATAAATGCCGTTTTCGGAATCCTTGATGGACATTGTGCAGAAGGGCATTGTGAGATAACTCTGAATGGAGTCATCTGCGCTTGTTTCCCACGTGTGGGGGTTCCAGTTGTTTCCGAGAGCGGTGGAATAACCGTGATACGTATAAGAACCTGCTTTTACCACGGGCTCAACCGTTCCGGACGTCGTTGTAGTAGTTGAGCTACTCGTTTCCGTGCCGGAAGTTTTGCCGCAGCTTACAATAAAAGTAACTGCCATGCAAAGGACGAGTACGAGAGCAACAACTTTTTTCAAAGTGTTTTTCATAAAATCCTCCTCTAAAAATTTTAATTGTCCGCGAAATAATATTTTGCGTGAACGGGAAATACCTTTGCGTATATTAGGTATATGGATTATTCTATCAAAAAAGCGGGGCTTAGTCAATCCTTTTTTTGATTTTTTTTGAACAATTATTGAATATTCCGAAAAAAATTTGATTTTATACGATTTTTTTAGAAAAAACATCACATAAAACGCGTTTTCTTCTTTATTTTTTTGCTTTGACGTATCGTCGCGAATTGCGTGGGAAGCTCTTTTTTCGTGTTTGAAATGTTCACAAAAAAATGATACGATGTAAACGA
>CAVEFC010000071.1:0-2656 GCA_963614875.1 uncultured Eubacteriales bacterium
GTTATTGATAAGACACGTGAAGAGATTATAAAGACAATCATCTTTGATGCAGAAAAAAATAAGCAAATCGGAGATTATACATACGATTATTTTGTTAAAGAAATTGAAAAAGGAAACTATGATGGAGTAGTGGTAAAGCTTTGCGTGGTATTGGAAGCAAGATTAAAATACGATTACCGCTATACCGGCACTTTTGATGAAATGCTGAAAAAGTATTGCGATACTTTTGAAACTCATGATGACGAAGCGAACAACTATGATCCTTATACACCTGCCTTGCTCCAAAAATTGCGTATGGCAAGGAATACCATTGTTCATTCCGTAGATAATCCGGTACGGCTTACGATTGAAGAAGTAAGAGAATGTGTAAACTACATCGTTAAATAACGAAAAGTCAGGAGTCCAATATGGATAAATACCAAACTTATTTTTATAAAACAGCAAAAAAAGATTTGCATATCTATGCGAACGGTAAAAGCGATCAAATGATATATGGTAAATTAGACGAGCCCAAAATATCATTTAAGCAATTAGAAGATATTCACATTACCAAATACACTGCTTTTTTTCTTATGCCTTCCGCAGAAAAAGTATTTGTCACGCTGGCGGATGATAGCGAGATTGAATGTGCAACAAGCGAAAAATTCGGCAAACAGAGTTTCGTATTTGATTTGGATTTTGAGAACAGAATTAAGTTTATTCGTATTAAAATTAAAGACAATATAGTTGACGATATCGTTCTTCCTGTTGAGTTTATAGAGGCAGATAAAGAAAAATATTATGCAAAAATCGCAGCTGAAAAAAGAGCAAACTTGTTAAAAAAAGCGTCATTTTCAGTTGCAACCGGAGAATCGTTAATTAATATTAGGTTTCAGCCTGTTTCTGATGATTTTTCATATGCAAAAGTTGAATTAATGGATGATTCAAAATTATTGTTGGGAAAATATAAATCCGAGCCGGATATTTTCTTTGTGACAATTAAGGATTTGGCTTTTGGAAAATATTATCTGATTGTTAAACAATATAACGAAAAAGGCGAAGAACTTGTTGCAAGTGATGAGATGGCGGTTGTACTGTCGAGGACGCACTATGGCGGCAAGCCGATTATTATGCCGGTATAAAATTGAGAATCCGAAAATAAACCTTAAAAGCTGTTGCGTTTTGCGTGCTTTTGTGATATACTTGACGAAATACATATAAATCAAAGGATTCAAAATGAAGAAAAGACTCAGTTTAACCGAAACCTTTGCCGTCGGCAGTATGCTTTTCGGCTTGTTTTTCGGGGCAGGCAACCTTATTTTTCCCGTGTTTATGGGGCAGTGCGCGGGGGCAAACGTATGGAAGGCTATAATCGGCTTTCTTATAACAGGCGTCGGGATTCCGCTTCTCGGCGTGGCTTCGCTCGGTATGAGCCGCAGCGACGGCTTGCTTGAGCTCAGCGGCAGGATAGGAAAAAGATACGCCGTGTTTTTCACCTGTGCGCTTTATCTTTCGATAGGGCCGTTTTTTGCAATACCGCGCTGCGCTTCGACTTCTTTTTCCGTGGGTATAAAGCCGCTTGTCAGCGACGGAACGGCAAAATGGCTTGTATGGATATTTTCGTTTGCGTTTTTTGCGGCGGTGCTGTGGTTTTCGCTCCGCCCCGGGAAGATACTTATATGGGTAGGAAAAATACTTACGCCGCTGTTTCTTATCAGTCTTGCGCTGCTTGCCGTTACCGCGCTTGTAAAGCCTATGGGTTCGGTTTCGGAAATCGTGCCGGAATCGGCTTATGTAAGCAATTCGTTTTTCCAAGGCTTTCTTGACGGCTACAACACTATGGACGCGCTTGCCAGCCTTGCGTTCGGAATAGTCGTAATAAACGCGATAAAAGGTCTTGATGTAAAAGAGCCTTCGGCAATGGCCGGAAATACGCTCACCTCCGGACTTTTCGGATGCGCCGTTATGGCGTTTATCTATGCCGCGCTTGCGATAATCGGCGCGCAGAGCAGAGCGGTATATTCGCTTTCGTCCGACGGCGGCGAGGCGCTTTATGTTATCGCCACGCATTATTTCGGCAGCGTCGGCGGAATAATTTTAGCCGTGACGGTGACGCTTGCGTGTCTTAAAACCGCGGTGGGACTTATAACAAGCTGCGGAGAAACATTTCGTGAAATGTTCCCGAAAGGGCCTGAATATAGATTCTGGGCAATCGGCTTTTGCGTGATTTCATTCTTTATTTCAACCGTAGGACTCAGCGCGATAATCGGCTGGTCGCTTCCCGTGCTTATGCTTTTGTATCCGCTTGCAATGACTCTTATTCTGCTTGCGCTTTTCGGCAGACTGTTTTCAAACGACAGAGCGGTTTATATATCTGTCACGGCGTTTACGTTTGTTTCCGCGTTGTTTGATTTTGTAAAATCGCTTCCGCTCGGATTGCCGCAGACAAAGGTCTGCGCCGCAATAATCAAGGTCGGCAATCTTTTGCCCTTTGCCGAGCTCGGACTCGGATGGGTGTGTCCCGCGGCGATCGGACTTATAATAGGTCTTATAATTCATTTTTCAAAGAAAATAAAAAAAGACGCCGCAAAAGCGGCGTAAAAGAAAAAGGCTGAAGCTTTGAACAAGTCCGTAAAAAACGGACAGTTGAAAAAAAGAGCCTCCTATGGTAGAATAA
>CAVEFC010000072.1:0-2611 GCA_963614875.1 uncultured Eubacteriales bacterium
AGTGGGTCCCTTGTTGCGGTTACATTTTGACTCACAATTACTATTATACGAGGAGAAAGACCTATGAGAACAAGCACACTTTCGCGCGGGGAGGCACTCGCGCTTCTTGAAAAATACAACAAAGAGCCGTTCCATGTTCAGCACGCGCTGACGGTAGAGGGCGTAATGCGCTACTTTGCAAAATCGCTCGGATACGGCGACGAAGAGGATTATTGGGGCATCGTCGGACTTCTTCACGACATAGATTTTGAGCTTTATCCCGATCAGCACTGCAAAAAAGCGCCAGAGCTTCTGCGCGCGGGCGGTGTCGGCGAGGATATGATATATTCCGTCTGCTCGCACGGATACGGCATCTGCTGTGACGTCGAGCCGAAGCACGAAATGGAAAAGGTTCTTTTCGCCGCGGACGAGCTTACGGGACTTATCTGGTCGGCGGCGCTTATGCGTCCGTCGAAAAGCGTTTCGGATATGGAGGTTTCAAGTCTGAAAAAGAAATTCAAGGACAAAAAATTTGCCGCAGGCTGTTCGCGCGACGTTATACGCGAGGGAGCGGAGCGTCTCGGCTGGGAGCTTGACCGGCTGTTTGAAGAAACGATCGCCGCAATGCGAACCTGCGAAGCGCCGATAGCCGACTTTATGAGCGGCTACGGAAAGTAATTCAGGCTAAAATCCGCTTTGTTTTCGCTTTTGATACAGCCAGAATAAAAAGCTGTATTTCTGTTACGGAGGGACGTATGTTCGATAAAGATGTAATGACGGCAGCCCTGCCCGAGCTGCTTTGTCTTGACGACGGGCGCGCAGTAAATTCGCCTGAAAGGTGGGCGGAGCGCAGAAAAGAAATAATCGGAAACGTCGTGGAGCTTGAATACGGCGGTATGCCGCCGAAGCCGGACGATATAGCGCTTGAAAGGCTTCACACGCCTCTGCGCGGAAGAAAAAACAGTTATCGTATTCATCTGCGCGTCGGCGACGAAAAATTTTCGTTTGTATTTCATACGGAAATGCCGACGGGCGACGGTCCTTTTCCCGTACTGCTGACGGGCGACGGCTGTTATGAATATCTCGGCGACGAGGTTGTGTCCGAAGCAAAGCGCCGCGGATACACGGTCATAACATTCGACCGCACGGAAATCGCCCCCGACATATATAACAGCGACAGAAGCTCGGGAATTTATCCGCTTTTCCCGAAGCTGCGTTTTTCGGCGATATCCGCTTGGGCGTGGGGATATATGCGTATAGTTGACGTACTTTCGGAAATACCTTTTCTCGATACGGAAAGCATCGCGATAACGGGACATTCGCGCGGAGGAAAAGCCGTGCTTCTTGCCGGCGCTCTCGATGAGCGCATACGCTTTGTAAATCCGAACTGCAGCGGAGCTCACGGCTGCGGCTGCTGGCGTTATCTGCAAAACGAAGACAACGGCGATCGCAGCGAAAGACTTGCAGATCTGCTTAAAGCTGTGCCGTACTGGCTCGGTCCCGATATGAAAAATTACGGCGGCTGTGAAGAAAAGCTGCCCTTCGATATGCACTTTGTAAAAGCACTCGTCGCGCCGCGATATCTTTACGAAACAAACGGCAAAGACGATGTATGGGCAAATCCGCGCGGAAGCTATATTACAAATCTTGCCGCAAGACCTGTATGGAGTCTGCTCGGAAAAGGCGGCACTGCCGTGCATTACCGTGACGGCAGTCACGGTCACACGCTTTGCGATATAACCGCGTTTCTTGATTTCGTCGACGCCGTCCGCGCAAAAAAGGATATCCCGTCCGACGTTTTGCCCGACGGCTACGAAAGCCTTTCCGAAAGGCTGAAATAAAAATTCCGCGCCGGAAAGACGCGGAAAAAGGCTTTATCTGCGCCCGTACACCGCAGATATATTACATTCGACAAGAACCTCGCCGCCATTGCCGCCGCAGTCCGAAAAGCATCCGTATTCGCTCAGCTCTTCGAGGACAAAGCTTTCGTCAACGGATTTCGCCTTGTCGGCAGAATCGGCTATCGCAAGCCTGAGCGCTTCCTTTTCGTATGCCGAGCTGTCCGAAAGAAAGTACCGCACACAGCTTATTCCCGTGACGCCGGCTTCCGTCATCTGCCGCATGATATCGTGGATTGCGCCCGCGTCGTCCGTTGTAAACGAAAAACAGCGCAGAATTTTATATCTTCCGGACATCCGGTCGGCTTCGGAATAATACGACTGCTCGGAAATATCTCCCTTAAGCTCCTTCAGCGCGGAAAGGATTTCCTCGTTTTTCTTTTTTGCGTCGGCTTCTTTTTTTGCCGACGTTTCGATGCAGAAATCCACCGTCGCGCGATCGGCGGGAGCAAGCACCTCGCCTCTGCCGGAAAACGTGGCTTTGTCAAGCCCCTCGTATGCGCCGGAAACAAAAACCGCCGACGCAAAAATCAAAGCCGCAAGCACCGCGGCAATACGCATAATCTGTTTTTTCATATCTTTTTCAAAACCTCCTTTTCGGATAGTTTTTCCGCTTCCTGAATTTTTATTCCCGTTTTCATGATATGATAAGTGAATTGTCAAGTGAAGTGCAACAAAAAAGTTAAAAAGCACTTAACTCAGAATTCCACATATCAGCAGCAGAAATGAAGTTC
>CAVEFC010000073.1:0-2530 GCA_963614875.1 uncultured Eubacteriales bacterium
AGTCCCTCCCTCAAAAAGAGGGAAGTCAACCGCCGCCGTGCTTGACAGCTTCCGGATGAATTATAACATAAATTGTCGGAAAAGTCAAGATAAAAACCCCGCACGTTTTGTGCGGGGTTTTTGTTTATCTGATGTCAACGATAATTCGTTTTCCGCCTGCGGCGGCGGTTCTCATTATCTGGCGGATAGCCTGCGCTATCCTGCCGTGCTTACCGATAACTTTGCCCATATCATCGGGCGCAACGGAAAGTTCAAGCGTTATCGCACCGGAGGTGTTATCCTTTTCGGTAACGCGGACTTCTTCCGGCTTATCGACAATCGCGCGCGCGATGTTTGCAAGTGCTTCTTTGTAATCGACCATTATACGCACCCCGAATTACTCGGTCATGCCGGCCTTTTTAAGAAGTGATTTAACGGTTTCTGTGGGCTGAGCGCCGTTTTTGATCCATGTCTTTGCTTTTTCAACGTCGATTTTGATATCAACAGGATCTGTTGTGGGGTTGTAGTGTCCAAGTTCTTCGATAAATCTGCCGTCACGGGGGTAACGGGAATCGGCAACAACTACACGATAGAAGGGAGCTTTCTTTGCGCCCATTCTTTTAAGTCTGATTTTAACTGCCATTTTATTTTCCTCCGAAAAAAATATAATATAAAAAATTTTTTATAAAAATCATCGCAGGCGTTTTGCCGCCAATGAATTTATACTTGTTTTATCAAAGTCCGAACGGATTTTTTCCGAAACGTCCTTTGCCTAAGCCTTTTCCGCCGGCAAACTGTTTCATCAGCTTGCAGACCTGTTCATATTGTTTAAGCACGCGGTTGATTTCTTCCACCGATGTTCCCGAGCCTGCGGCAATACGTTTTTTGCGCGACGAATTGAGAATTTCGGGTTTTTCGCGTTCTGCGGGCGTCATCGAAAGGATTATCGCTTCCATATGCGCCATAGCTTTTTCATCGACCTTGGCGTCTTTCAGGGTGGCGGAATTCATGCCGGGCATCATAGCCGCAATGGATTCAAGCGAGCCCATATTTTTAAGCTGTCCCATCTGATCAAGATAATCCGTAAGGGTAAATCTTGATTTGCGGAGCTTTTCCTCAAGCTCGGCGGCTTTTTTCTCGTCAAACGACTGCTGCGCTTTTTCAATAAGCGTAAGCATATCGCCCATTCCGAGAATTCTCTGCGCCATTCTGTCGGGATAAAACGGTTCGATTTCGTCAAGCTTTTCTCCCGTCCCGATGAATTTTATCGGTTTACCGGTTACATATTTTACGGAAAGCGCGGCACCGCCGCGCGTATCGCCGTCAAGCTTTGTCATTATCACGCCGGTGATATCGAGCATTTCATCAAAGGTTTTCGCAACGTTCACGGCGTTCTGACCTGTCATTGCGTCCACCACAAGAAGTATTTCCGACGGGGAAACCGCTTCCTTCATACGCTTCAGCTCGTCCATCATATCCTCGTCTATCTGAAGTCTGCCGGCGGTATCTATAATAACAAGGTCAAGACAGTTTTTCTTTGCGTATTCGACGGCGTGCTCGGCAATTTTCACGGGCGATTTTGAGCCGTCCTCCGAATACACGGGAACGCCGACCTTTTCGCCAACGACTTTAAGCTGCTGAACAGCGGCGGGACGATATACGTCGCAAGCCGCAAGCATGGGATTTTTCCCCTGCTTTTTCATATAGGCGGCAAGCTTTGCCGAATGAGTCGTTTTGCCCGCGCCCTGAAGTCCGGTCATCATAACGATTGTGGGGGGCTTCGGCGATATTATAAGCTTTGACTGTGTTGAACCCATAAGAGCGGTAAGCTCTTCGTTTACTATTTTAACTATCTGCTGTGACGGCACAAGGCTTTCAAGCACCTCCGAGCCCACGGCTCTTTCGGTCACCTTTGCTACAAAGTCCTTTACCACCGAAAAGTTTACGTCCGCTTCGAGAAGCGCCATTTTTACGGCGCGCATACCCTCGCGCACGTCTTTTTCGGTGAGCTTGCCTTTGTTTTTGAATTTTTTGAGAGCCGCAGACAGCTTTTCGGAAAGTCCGGAAAACATATATTTGCCCTCCTTGATTACAGTTTTATTTTATCGAGTATTTCGCCCGCAAGAGCGGTATCGCCGCCCGAAAGGGCTTTTTTTGCCGACGCTATAAGACGGTCGGCTTCAAGCAGCTTTTCTTTCAGCCCGAGCCTGCTTTCGCTGTCGCGCAGGAGCTTTTCGGCGCGGACTATATTGTCGCGCACGCCCTGACGCGTCATTTTCATAAGCTCCGAAATTTCGGAAAGAGAGAGGTCGTCGCAATAATAATATTCAAAGGCGCTTCTTTCGTTTTCGGAAAGAAGTCCGCCGTAGATATCGAAAAGTATCGTAAGCGAAAGATCTTTTTCAGCCAAGACGAGCCTCCGTTATCGTTGTGTAAAGCAAAATGCTTTACACAGTATATCACCGGTAAAGCATTTTGTCAAGAGGATTATTTTATATTTTTTCTTTTGTTCCAAAGAATATAATCTCTGCACTTGTAATCAGTGTTCAGC
>CAVEFC010000074.1:0-2186 GCA_963614875.1 uncultured Eubacteriales bacterium
AAAAGCGAGAAAACGCGAGAAAAACGGAGATTTTGCGAGCTTTCGGCGGTCGGCTTACGAGTCGGTCACACGCTCCCAAAGCAAGCGGGTAACCGTTACCCTACATCCCGAAAATCAAAAAAATTGCTTCCGCCACAATATTATAGCGGAAGCAATGCTTTTTGTCAATAATCAAATTGCCGAGCCTTTTAATTTTTTGGCAGTGACAATTCTGTCAACGGCGGTGATATATGCGCCCAGACGAAGCGATGTTTTATATTTTTCGGCGCAGTTCCAGACCGTATTGAATGCGGGAACAATAGTGGTTTCAAGACGTGCGTTTACTTCTTCCTCGCTCCAATAGTAGTTTTGTAAATTCTGTACCCATTCAAAATATGAAACTATAACGCCGCCGGAATTTGCAAGAATATCGGGCACGACAACAGTTCCCTTTTCTTCAAGAACGGCATCGGCTTCGGCGGTTGTCGGGCCGTTTGCGCCTTCGACAATTATTTTGGCTTTTATATTTTTTGCAATATCTTCGGTTATGGAGTTTTCAAGCGCGGCGGGAACAAGCACCTCGGCAGGAACGGTAAGTACATCCTCACAGGGCATATGTACTGTTCCCTCTTCATCATAGCCTGCCACCTTGTTTTTCGGCGAAGCTTCTTTATACGCAGTAAACTTATTCATATCAATTCCCTTTTCGGAATAGATCGCGCCTGTCGAATCGGAAATTGCGACTATCGTGCAACCAGCTTCATAAAGCAGTTGCTCGGCGATTCCTCCGACGTTTCCCGCGCCCTGAACGGCAACGGTCGTGCCGGCAAGAGTTTTACCGAACTTTTTAAGCGTTTCACGAAGTACAAGCATCACGCCGCGCCCGGTAGACTCGTTTCTTCCGAGAGAGCCGCCAAGCTCGGTAGGCTTACCCGTTACAACTGCGGGAAGCGATTTTCCGCCGCTGAGAAGATTGAATGTATCGAGTATCCACGCCATTGTCTGCGAATTTGTGTTGACGTCCGGTGCGGGAATATCCATATCGGGACCTATAACCGACGCTATGGCTTTTGTATAGCCTCTTGTAAGACGTTCAAGCTCGCCTGCGGAAAGCGCTCTCGGATCAACCGTAATTCCGCCCTTGCCGCCGCCGTAAGGAATTCCGGCAACCGCGCATTTAAGACTCATCCACGCCGCAAGCGCGGTAACTTCTTTAAGATCTGTATTTTTATGATAACGGATACCGCCCTTATACGGCCCTCTGACGCTTGAATACTGAACGCGATAGCCTTCAAACACTTTTATATGTCCGTCGTCCATTCTTACGGGAACGTGTACCGTAACCGTTCTTTCCGGATAACGCAGAAATGCATAATCGTCTGCCGTTATTCCCATTTTATCTGCCGCGCTGTCAAGCACCGTAAGCATATTCTGATAAGGATCATATGTTTTTGCCATAGCTTTTTTCACCTCTGTGATAAAAATAATAATGCTTTATTATATGCGGTGAAAAATGTTTTGTCAATACTTTTTAAGCAAAAAGGCGAAGATTACAGAAAAATTTTCGCTTTTCTCCAAATCTTCGCCGTTTTTATTTGTTTATTTCGTCATTTTGAAATCATATACTTTATGATATCGCCGATGTCGTCCTCATCCATAAAGGGCGCAAGCATCATTATATCCTCAATTTTTCCGCCGTTTTTAAGCTTTTCCTTTGCAATTTCGGCTACGTCGTCCTCGTCCATAAACGGTGCAAGTGCCACAATGTCCTCGGTCGTTCCGCCGTTTTTGAGAAGCTCTTTGGCAAGCTCGGCTACATCTTCCTCATCCATAAACGATGCAAGCTCCACAATATCTTCGGTAGTTCCGCCGTTTTTAAGAAGCTCTTTGGCAAGCTCGGCTACGTCGTCCTCGTCCATAAATGACGCAAGCTCCGCAATATCTTTAAGCGAGCCTCCGTTTTTTATCGCCTCTTTGGCAATCTCGCCGGTGTCGTCTACGTTCATAAACGACGCAAGTGCCCCTACATCTTTAAGCGAGCCGCCGTTTTTGAAAAGCTCCTTTGCAATCTCGGCTATATCGTCTTCGTCCATAAAAGGCGCAAGCGCGACAAGCTGAGAAATCGTCATTTTATTCTTATTTTCCTTAATGCTTTCCTCCGCCTGCTTGGGTGCCATAAGCGGGACTGTTTCCGTAAGCTCCTCGGG
>CAVEFC010000075.1:0-2086 GCA_963614875.1 uncultured Eubacteriales bacterium
GCGGAGAGATCTGCCGAGGAAGCAAAGCCCAAGCCCGAAGCACCCAAAAAAGCGGTTCCTCAGCAGGATGAACCGCAGGAAACGGCAAGTCAGCTTACGTTTTTCTGATAATATCGCGGCGAAAAGCGAAAAAATGATGAAAAATTACATATTTTTATTGTAAAAAGTATTGCAACCGTTGTATTTTATTGCTATAATAAGTAAAGAAAAATCAAATGTCCCGCAAGGGAAGAAAAAACAAAAAATGTATGAAAGGGATTTTATCATGAACAAATCACAGCTCATTGATGTAGTAGCAAAGAACACAGGCCTTAAAAAGAAAGACGCAGAAGCAGCGGTATCCGCTTTTGTTGACGCTGTTGCGGATGCTCTTGTTGCGGGAGAAAAGGTTCAGGTTTCCGGTCTCGGAACATTTGAAGTAAAAACAAAGGCTTCAAGAACAGGCAGAAATCCTAAAACACAGGAAGTTATCACAATTCCCGCTTCCAAGCGTCCCGCATTCACGGCAGGAAAAACCCTTAAAGAATCTCTTAACAAATAAGTAATCGGATCTCAGAGCCGCCGCAAAGGCGGCTCTGAATTTTTCGGGAGGATCGGATGAGACTTGACAAATATCTCAAAGTAACAAGAATAATCAAGCGCAGAACCGTGGCAAACAACGCCTGCGACGCGGAGCACGTCAAAGTAAACGGAAAGGACGCAAAGGCTTCATATCAGGTGAAAATCGGCGATATAATAGAGCTTTCCATGGGCGATCGGACGGTGAAGGTGCGCGTCACCGACGTAAAGGAATATACAAAAAAGGACGAAGCGGCAACGCTTTATGAGGTTATAAGCGAATAAAAGAAAGGTATCCGGCATATTTATTTATAAAAACAAACTCTTTTCGGAGGCTTGAATTTATGAACGGAACGACCGGAAAATCATCTCTTTCGCTCAAAGACAGAGCGGAGCTTACGCTTGACGGCATAAACGACGTAATAAGCTTTGACGATTCGGAAATATATCTTCAGACGGAGAGCGGAAAGCTTTTGATAGAAGGCTCGGGACTGCATATAACGACGCTTGACGTGGCGTCCGGAAAAATGAAGGTTGACGGATTTATTTCGGCAATGACTTATAACGACCGCGATAACTCCAAAAAGGGCGGACTTTTTTCGCGCGGAAAATGAACGGCTTTTTTTATGATTCCGCACTGAATGTGCTTTCGTTTCTTTGTCTCGGCGTTATGCTGGGCGCGGTGTATGATTTTTTCAGGGTTCTGAGAATATCGAGAAAAGGCACGGATACTCTTTCCGGCGGAATATATGATAAAATAAGACCGAAAAACAGCTTGGCAAAGCCGCGGAAGGTGATTTTGCACACGGACAGCGTCCTGACGTTTATCGAGGATATTCTTTTCTGGATGACGGTGCTTGTGTCGGAAGCGATATACATATACTACATAAACGACGGAGAACCCCGTACAGATCACTTCGTGCTTTCGGCGGCAGGCTTTATGCTTTACAGGATAAGCATAGGGCGGATAGTGGTGTTTTTGTCCCGACAGATTATTTTTTTCGCGCGATGCTTGCTTTTTTGGTCGGTATATATTATAATGTATCCCGTAAGGGTAATGCAAAAGCTTATCTGCCGCGCGGTGACGGGTACTGCAAAGCTTGTTTTCGGTGCGATCGGCGACGCACGCAAAAGGGCGTATTCGAAGCGCGCGAAAAAACGGCTGCTTGATATGTCCGCGCGCGGATTTGAGCAGAACTGACGGAGGAAAAGATGAAGCCGAAATTGAATCTTTTTGTAAAATCGGCGCTTGCGATATTCGCTGTGTTTGCCATAATAACCGTAATGACGTTGCGCTCGGAGCTGGACGATCTCAAGGTTCAGAAAGAGGAGCTTGAAATTCAGCTTGAAGAATACGCCGAAAAGGTTGAAAAAATGCGCTACGAGCTTTCGCTTTCGGACGAAGAATATATAGAAAAATACGCAAGGGAAGTTCTCGGATATCACAAAAGCGGAGAGATAGTTTTCAAAAACGTGTCCCACGACTCGCCGGAGCCGTTTTTGATGCCGGAAAGATCGGGAGCGTGAG
>CAVEFC010000076.1:0-2021 GCA_963614875.1 uncultured Eubacteriales bacterium
TTGTTTACAAAAGCAAAGGAAAATCCGCAGAGATACCTGTATCACAAATAAAGCAGACGCTTTCCGACGCCTGCGGCTTTAACAGAGCAGGAAAACGAATTCAGTTTTCCTGCTCTGTTTTTTTGCGGAAAATTATATTTATCTTTTCCGTTTTGTTTTATGGTATAATAAAATTATAAATTCTTTCAAAAAAACATTTTAACCGTTTTATCTTTTCCGCGACTATATGTACGAAGGCGCCCGAAACGGAAATGGAGAAGCAAATGGATAACACAAAGCTTGAACAACTGATAACAGAGAATATAAAGTCGATATTCGGCTTTGCATTGACAAGGCTCGGAAATGCAGCGGAAGCCGAATATCTTTCGAGCGATATTCTTTATGAAATAATCAGATCGGCGGCGAGCCTGAAGGACGAGGAACGCTTTTACGGTTTTATGTGGAAAATTGCGGAGAACGTTTATATGGATTATCTTCGCAAAAAGACAAAAAATGCATCTCGCACGGCGGAGCTTGACGAAAGCCTTGCCGACGAATCCGAATCTGCTCTTGATGAAATCGTAAAAAGGGAAGAGATAAATCTTCTTCGGCGCGAGCTTGCGTTGCTTTCGGAAAAGTATCGTCGTGCAACCGTTATGTATTATATATATGGACTTTCCTGCGATGAGATAGCCTGTCGACTGTCAACTTCCGAAAGTATGGTTAAATATTTGCTTTTCAAGTCACGAAAAATATTGAAAGAAGGAATGAAAATGGAAAGAAATCTCGGAGAACTCAGCTATAATCCCAAAAAACTGATACCTATGTACAGCGGCGAAGGGCCGAACAGCTTTTATTCGTTTATGAATAATCTTATGCGTCAGAATATAGTTTTGTCCTGTTATAACGACAGTCTGACCGCGGAGCAGATCAGTCTTGAAACCGGAATTCCGCTTCCTTATCTTGATGATGAAATCAGAGAGCTGACCGAAAAGAAAATACTTGTGCGCGACGGCAGACGATATTCGGCAAATATTGTTATAATCGACCGTGAATGTACGGAAGAGATCTGCCGCAAGGTATCGGAAAAATATGATGCCATAGCAAAGCTTATAATTGAATTTGTCGATTCCTGCATGGACGAATATGTAAAGCTCGGCTTTTACGGCGCCGATTTCAGCGAAAACACGCTTCGCTGGCAGCTTTCGACTATAATGTGGCGAACGATAAAGGGTTATGCTTTCAAAAATGTCGGAAAGCCGGAGAAAACCGGATGGGGCGAGCGTGCTGATATATGGCTCAAGGAAGATTTGGGAGAGACGACCGCGCCGATTTTCAATTATTGCACCGTTGAAAGCAAAAACGGAGATGCCGTGTGGTTTTTTGACTATCTGCCCGCACCGAAAGGCGATCATCGCGATTTTTACGGTAATCAAAGAAAGATTGATATACTGTGCGATATTGCCGGCGGAACTGTCAAAAATCCGAGCGAATACGACCTTGAAACCATAGCCGAAATGGTTCGTGACGGTTATGTTATATCGGAAAACGGAGGCTTCCGTGTCGCTGTGCCGGTATATTCAAAGGCGCAATACAGCGAGCTTACGGCAAAAGCCGAGCGGTTTATGCAGGATAAAATGGGCGGAATTATAGAAATGACAGACTGCATTTCGGAACAAGTTATCGGCGAGCATACGCCGAAAAGACTGAAAGAGTCGGTTGCGCGCATTTCGGGACAGGATCGTTTTTATCATACCGTATGCGCTCCGGCAAAGAAAATGCTTGAAACAAAATATCTCGGCACTTCATACAATCCGCTTGAAATGCCCACGACATATATTGTGATGAATAAATGAGATCTGTTGAACAAGCCAAGACCATCGGCAAAGCCGGTGGTCTTGACTTTTATCCGTTTTTTCGCGCGAAGCGCGCCATTATACCCCCCCACCCCCCTAACCGAAAGATACGGGAAAGCGGTTGCTTAAACGCAAAAAAATGCTTAAAACCTATTGACAAATGCTGGGGGGGGGGGGTATAATGGA